>DASWEE010000126.1:0-11853 GCA_036394915.1 Gaiellaceae bacterium
CTAGGCCCCGGCCTCGGCCTTCTCCTCGGCGCGGTAGTGGCCCGCGCCCGGCCACGGTGCAAGGAGCAGGAGGATGCGCGCGCCCTCCACGCTTGCGACCGAGCGCCGCTCGTCGGGCTCGAATGTGACGAGTGTCCCCGGGCCCGCATCGAGGGATTCGGTTCCGGCTTCGATGCGCGCAACGCCGTCGAGGACGACCAGGAAGGCGCTCTCCTTGACCTGATGATCTCCGAGCTGCTGGCCGGGCTCGAGCCCGATCAGGACTGCGCGTCCCTCGTCGCCCGAGTACAGAACCACCGGCGATCTGCTCCCTCCGGGTGTCGCGATCTCGTTCAGGGACCAGGTCTGCACAGGCGTGATCCTACCGCTGCATCGACCATCTAGACTCGGACCGTGGCTCTCGTTGTCGATGAATTCGTGGTCGGCCCCGCTCAGGAGAACTGCTACTTCGTGCGGGCGGATCGCGGGGCCGCCGAGGCGGTCGTCGTCGACCCCGGCGATGAGGTTGCCCAGCTTCGCGTCGAGCTCGGGCGGATCGGAGCCCGCTGCGTCGGGATCCTGATCACGCACAGCCACTGGGATCATCTGGGCGCCGTCGCCGACCTGGCCGAGGCCAGCGGGGCCCCTGTCTACATGTCCGAAGTCGAGCGCCAGGTGCTCGAGCGGCCGCACGACTTCTACCCGGACGTCGCGATCCGGCCCTACAGCGCCGACGTCGCGCTGAAGGGGGACGAGGAGATTGACCTCGCCGGGATCGCGTTCGAGACAGTTCGCGTCCCGGGGCACTCCCCGGGCCACCTGGCTTTCTACGCCAACGGATGCCTGTTTTCGGGCGACGTCCTGTTCGCGGGAGGGGTCGGGCGTACGGATCTGCCCTTCTCGGACTGGGACACGCTGGTCGAGTCGATCCGGGCGCTCGTCGATCGCTATCCGCCGGAGACGGTCGTGTACCCGGGTCACGGGCCGGCCACGACGCTGGGTGCCGAGCTGGCGGCCAATCCGTTCCTCGCCGAGCTGCGCGTGTGAAGTTCAGCGCCCCCCGCGGAACCCACGACGTCCTTCCGTCCGAGCAGCCGTTCTGGAGCCTGATCACACGGACCGCGGAGGAGGTGTGCGAGCTCTACGGCTACGGGCGCCTGGTCACGCCCGGGTTCGAGGACACCGGCCTGTTCGAGCGCACGTCCGGGCAGGGCTCGGACATCGTGCGCAAGGAGATGTACACCTTCGAGGACCGGGGCGGCCGCTCGCTGACGCTTCGCCCCGAAGGGACGGCACCGACAGCGCGCGCTTACGTCGAGCACGGCCTCGACCGCGAGCCACAGCCGTTCAAGGCCTACTCGATCGCCCCCATGTACCGGTACGACCGCCCGCAGAAGGGGCGCTACCGGGAGCACTGGCAGTTCAACGTCGAGGCGATCGGCTCGTCGGATCCCGCAATCGACGCCGAGATCATCCAGCTCTACACCGAGTTTCTCAGGCGCCTGGGCGTCCGGCGCTACGGGCTCGAGCTGAACTCGATCGGGGACCGCAACTGCAGGTCCGTCTATCTGGAGCGGCTCGAGGCGTGGCTCGACGAGCACGACGACGCCCTCGACGCCGATGCTCGCGCGAAACGAGAGACGAGCCCTCTTCGCGTCTTCGACACCAAGAATCCGGCGGTCGAGGCGGCGCTCGCCGACGCCCCGAAGATCGGGGAGTCGCTCTGCGCCGAATGCGGGGAGCAATTCGCCGTCGTCCGCGCGCACCTCGATGCCTATGGTGTCTCGTACGAGCTGCGGCCGGCGCTCGTCCGCGGCCTCGACTACTACACCCGCACCACCTTCGAGTTCATCGGGGAGGCGCTGGGCGCCAAGGACGTGATCTGCGGCGGCGGCCGCTACGACTATCTCGTCGAGGAGATCGGCGGGCCGCCGACGCCGGGGATCGGTTTCGGGGCGGGGATCGAGCGGCTCCGGCTGCAGATCGAGGAGGAGGGAGCCCAAGAGCTCGAGGAGCCGGGAACCGATGTCTTCTTCGCCTTCGAGGAAGGCGCCGCCAGGGAGCGCGTGAGCGCGCTGATGGCGGAGCTCAGGCGCGAGGGCCGGCGCTGCGACACGGATTACGCGGGGCGGTCGCTCCGGGGCCAGCTGACCCAGGCCGGGAGGCTCGGGGCGAGGACGACCGTGATCGTGGGCCCGGCGGGGGCGACCGTTCGCCGTGCGGGCGACGAGGACGTCGCGGTGGCACTCGACGACCTGAAGGAGGCGCTTGCCGGATGAGCTGGCGTGACCTGATGTGCGGCGAGCCGCGCGCGGAGCAGGTCGGGCGGAGATTGACGCTGGCCGGCTGGGCCGCCCGCCGGCGCGATCACGGCGGGCTCGTCTTCATCGACCTTCGCGACCACACCGGAATCTGCCAGCTGGTGGTCAACCCAGAGCGGTCTCCCGAAGCGGCCGAGGCGGCGCATGCGACGAGGGCCGAGTTCGTGCTCAAGGCAGAAGGTGAGCTCGTCCGGCGCGATCCGGATGCGATCAACCCCGCGCTTCCGACCGGAGAGGTCGAGCTGCAGGTCGACATGCTCGAGATCCTCTCCCGCTCGGATCCGCTCCCGTTCCAGCTCGAGGACGACGGCGTCGAGGAGCTCACGAGGCTCCGTTACCGCTACCTCGACCTGCGCCGTGACCGGATGCAGCGAAACCTGCGCCTGGCCGCAGTCGTGGTGTCCGCCATCCGGCACCACATGGAGTCGCTCGGCTTCCTCGACGTCTGGACGCCGAGCATGACGAAGGCGACCCCGGAGGGCGCGCGAGACTTCGTCGTCCCGGTCCGGCTCCAGCCGGGCCGCTTCTTCGCGCTGCCGCAGTCCCCGCAGCTGTTCAAGCAGATCCTGATGGTCTCCGGGCTCGACCGTTACTACCAGATCGCCACGTGCTTCCGGGACGAAGATCTGCGCGCAGATCGGCAGTTCGAGTTCCGCCAGCTCGACGTCGAGATGGCCTTTCCCACGCGCGAGGAGGTCTGGGACGTCCTCGAAGGTGCCGTCGGCGCCTCGTTCGAGGCGCTCGGCCGCGAGCGGCCGCAACCGCCGTTCAGAAGGATGACCTGGCACGAGGCGATGGCGCGCTTCGGCTCGGACAAGCCCGACCTCCGGTTCGGCCTCGAGATCTCCGACGCGACAGAGGCGACGCGCGGCTCCGAGTTCGGCGTGTTCGCGAACGCATCCGCAGTCCGTTTCATCTCCGTTCCCCAGGGGCTGTCGCGCTCCGAGCTCGCGGCTCTCGAGGAGCGGGCGAAAGAGTGGGGAGCCAAGGGCCTTGCGTATCTCGTCTTCGACGAGGAGGGGGAAGTCCGCTCGCCGATCGCCAAGTTCCTGTCCGAGGAGGAGCTGGCGGTGTTCCGGGGCGAGCCGGCCTCGACCGTGCTGTTCGCGGCGGACGAGCCGGCCGTCGTCACGCGCGTGCTCGGACTGCTGCGCTCACATCTCGGTCGCGAGTTGGGCTTGATCGACGAAGGCCGCGACGAGCTGCTCTGGGTGACGGATTTCCCGCTGTTCGAGTGGAACGAGGACGAGCACCGCTGGGCGTCGTCCCACCATCCGTTCACCGGCCTGCGTCTCGGAGACGAGCAGCTGCTCGAGAGCGATCCGGGCTCGATCGTGAGCCAGGCTTACGATCTCGTCTGGAACGGGTGGGAGCTCGGGTCGGGATCGATCAGGATCCACGAGCGCGAGCTCCAGGAGCGCGTCTTCCGGGTCCTCGGGCTCGAGGAGGAGGAGATCGAGGCCCGGTTCGGCTTCCTGCTCGAGGTGATGCGAATGGGTGCGCCTCCGCACGGCGGGTTCGCGCTCGGGCTGGACCGCTTTCTCGCGTTGCTCGCCGGGGAGCCCAACATTCGCGAGGTGATCGCGTTTCCCAAGGCCGCGAGCGGCTCCGAGCCGATGACCGGGGCGCCGACACCGCTTCCCGACGACCAGCTTGCCGAGCTGGGTATTCGCGTCCTCCCAACGAACGCTGTCTCATAGGAAACGTCATACTTGACCGCGAACTACTGACTGCAAGCCGCCGCGTGGCAACAGAGGAGCGTGAGAAGAGATGACACAGGGTCCGGGAGCTCGTGAGGAAGCCGGCGGGCTGACCGCCGTTCCTCGCATCGAGGACCTGAGGTCCTCGGACGGGGGGTACGACGAGGCGCAGGTCCGGCAGGCGTTCGAGGCGTTCCAGCGCCACGTAACCCAGCTGCAGACACAGCTGCGGGTGTTCCAGGCGGCCGGTCGTTCCGCCGAGGCCCAGCCGAGCGGCCATGCCGTCCGGATGGACGCTCTCCACCTGATTCGCGCCGCCGCCGAGTTTGCCGATGCGCTCGAGAAGGACGCCCAGGATGCGGCGACTCGCCAGATCCGGCGCGCCGAGGGCGACATCGCCGACAAGCAGCGTGAGTTCAAGAAGCAGGAGATGCACATCGACCAGCTCACGCAGGACAGCGAGCGGCAGCGGACGGAGGTCCTGAAGCAGGCTCGCAAGGAGGCGCGCGAAGCAGTCGAGAAGGCAGAGCGCGAAGCGAAGGAGCAGGTCCAGGAAGCCGAGGCCAGGGGGGCGCGGCTCCTCGAGCAGGCCCGTCACCAGGCGACCGAGCTCACGAATTCGGCCCGCGCGGAGATCGACCAGTCGCTCGGCTGGGCACGGAGCGAGGCGACGGAGATCATCAACCGCGCCCGTGGAGCAGCGGAGCAGCTGCTGGGCGCCGCCGGTCTCGGAGGCGATGCGCTCGAGAAGGTCGTGGGGACGATCACGGGCTCGGCAGCCGAGCGGTCGTCGAGGCCCGGCCCCGGCGCGGCGAAAGAGCGCTCCTCGGCGACTCGACCCTCGGGTAAGCCGCCCGCGCCGCCGCCCTCCGGCGACCAGAGCGCGAGCTAGGCAGCCGCCGGCATCGAGGTAGCGGTGCCAACGCGACTCGGACCACGATTTGCGATCGAGGCGGGATTCCTCGTCCTCGTCGCTGTAGCCGTCGGCGTTGCCGACCTGAGCACGGTGGGAATCGTGATCGTGATGGCCGGCGCCTGGCTGCTGACCGCGGCGGTCGAGTGGGCGGCATCCACCCGAGAGCGCTGGACGTTGCCGATCCGGCGGGCCGCACCCTGGCAAGCCCAGCAGGCAGCCGGACCGGCCGTGGCGGAGCCTCCCCCGGCCGCGGCTCCGGCCGAGGTCGCAACGCCGGTCGCTCCACAGCCACCCGACAGCTGGGAGGAGACGGTCGTGCCGCCGGCTCCCGCACCTCCCCCCGTGGAGGCGGCCGAGCCGGAACCGCCTGCGCCCGAACCGCCCGCCGCGGAAGCCGCACCCGAACCGCCCGCCGCGGAAGCCGCACCCGAACCGCCTGCTGCGGAAGCCGCACCCGAACCGCCTGCTGCCGAGGAGGCCGCGCCGGCACAGGAGGAAGCGCCGGCGGAGGTTGCGGAAGGGCAGCCTGAGGAAGAGGAGCGACCGACCTCGTTCGCCGAGGCGGCTGAACGGAGGAAGCGATACAGCCTCGAGCCGCTCCAGCCGCTACCGTCGCGACGCCGGTTCTGGCAGCGGCGGAAGCAGGTCGAGGCACCGGCGGCGGCAGCCGCGCCGGTCGCGGAGCCTCCGGCGCCGAAGCCTCCTCCCGCTCCGAAGCAGGAGCCGACTCCTGTGGTAGAGCCGGAGCCGTTCGCCAAAGAGAAGCCTGCCGAGGTGAAGACGCCCGAGCCGCCTGTCGCTGCTCCCAAGGAGCCCGAGCCGCCCGTCCAGGCCGCGCCTCCGCCTCCTCCTCCGCCTCCACCACCTCCTCCACCACCACCTCCTCCACCACCTCCTCCTGAGCCGCCGGCCGCCCCGCCTGTCCCGGTGCCTCCTCCTCCCAGGCCACAGGAGACAGTCCGTCGCATACCGCAAGCGGCAAAGGAATGGAACATCTGGGATCTCGAGCGGCTCGTGCGCGAGCAGAAGGACGTCGATCCCCAGCGCCGTGAGGAGTGGAACCTCCTGCTGATGCACCTACGTGACTACGCGAATGCCGAAGGAACGCTTCCGGTCGATTTCGACCCGCTCGTGCGGGAGTCGTTCGGCGACCTGATCGAGGCGACCATTCGGTGAACCCGCTGCTGGCGCAGCGGCAGATCGCGCTCGCCGGCATCGCGCTCCTCGCGGGAATCGTCGCGCTCGCGCTCAGCTCAACGGGCGTGCGGCCGAGCGGCCCCGACCTGCCGGACGCGATTCCGGCTCCCGGAGGCGGCTGGTTCTCGGCGCTTGCGACCTCGCACGGGCCGACCTTCGCGCGTTCGCACCTGGACAAGACCTGTGGCCACGAGGTCGGGCCGACGAGCCTCGGCGTGGCCCATCCGTGGCTGCCCTGTGACAGCAAGGTCTACATCCTGTACGGCGACCGGAAGGCACTGACGCAGGTTCTCGTTCGAAGGACGTCCGGCCCCAACTTCGAGCTGGCGCCCGCGCTCGCCCGGAAGCTCGGGCTCACCGAGACCCAGCGCATCAAGTGGCGCTACGCCCGCTGATCGGCGCCCGCGCCGCCTCCGAAAAGTGATGACCCGCTAAGGTGGTTCTGCTCGATCCTGTGCGTGGCCTGCGCACTCCATGTAGAACCAACACACATGCACAGGGAGCCTGCGTCCGGTCGAGACGATGTCGAAGGCCGGCAGGGCACCCACCTCAGCATGGGGGAAACCATGTTTCCCCCATGAGCCCCCTTCTTGAGAAGCAGACGCGCTTCCCGCGGGTGGCTCCGCCGGGCCAAGCCCGGCTCCGCCGGCCGCACCGGCTGGATCGGCGGTGAAGTCTCGCCTCTCGCGCTAAGCTGGCTTTGCTCGACCCTGTGCGTGGCCTGCTCTCGCAATGTAGAACCAACACACATGCATAGGGAGCCTGCGTCCGGTCGAGACTGAGTCGAAGGCCGGCAGGGCACCCACCTGGTTTGACCAGGTTCGCATCGGGCGCAGGTCACCGCCAGGCTGGAGTGGACGGGGCCGGGGAAACCCGGCTCCGTCGTTTGTCGGCGAAGGTAGCCTGGCCCGGTGATCGAAGTGACGGGAGATTCAGCGCGCGGGACGGACTGGGCCTTCGTCCGCCTCAGGCTCGACGGCGACCGCATCGCCGACGCGGATGCCGACGGCCTCGACTCTTCGCTTCGCGGACTCACGCTGCTCGAGGCGGCGGCGGTGGGGGGAGAGACGCTCGCGGTCGACGCGCTCGCCAACGCCCTCGGCCCCATCTTCCGAGCCACCCCGGCGCCCGAACGGGTCGCCGTTGCGATGAGCGGCGGCGTCGACAGCGCGGTCGCGCTCCTCCGTGCCGGCTCCGATGCAATCGGGGTGACGCTTCGGCTCTGGCTCGATCCAGCCGGGCCGGACGCCACGCGCGCCTGCTGCTCCCCGGCGGCCGTCCTGGCCGCGCGCGAGACCTGCCACTCCCTGGGCTTTCCGCACGTGACGCTCGATCTCCGTAGCGAGTTCAGGAAGGCCGTCGTCGAGCCGTTCGTCGGCGGCTACGCACGCGGCGAGACGCCGAACCCGTGCATCCGCTGCAACGGCGAGTTCCGCTTCGCCGAGCTGCTGGCCTTCGCGCGCCGGGCGGGTGCCTCCCGCCTCGCGACGGGTCACTACGCACGGATCGTCCATCACCGCGGCAGGACCCTGCTCGCCCGCGCTCGCGACACCGAGAAGGACCAGTCGTACATGCTCGCGCGCCTCGATCCTCGACACCTCGACCGGGTCTGGTTCCCGCTCGGCGACCAGACCAAGGCCGAGACGCGGGCCGAGGCCGAGCGCGCCGGGCTGGAGGCCGCGGGCCGCGCCGAGAGCCAGGAGGCTTGCTTCCTGGCTGGGGGCGACTACCGCAGCTTCCTGCTGCGCGCAGGGCTGGCCTCGGAGGAAGGCGAGGTCGTCGACGAGTCCGGCCGGCCGCTCGGTCGCCACCAGGGTCACTGGCGGTTTACGCCCGGTCAGCGGCGTGGAATCGGCGTGTCCGTGGGCAAGCCCCTGCACGTCCTTCGCACCGAACCGAGGACCAACACCGTCGTCGTCGGCGACCACGACGCGCTTGCGCGCACCGACGTCCGGGCCCGCGGACAGCTGTTCTGCCTCGTGGAGCGCGCCGAGGCGAAGCTCCGCTACCGCTCTCCCACGGTGCCGTCCCGGGTCGATCCGGCCGAAGGCGGCTTCCGGCTCGCGCTCGATTCGCCGGCATACGGGGTTGCACCGGGCCAGGCCGCCGTCCTGTACGAGGACGGCGCCGTCGTGGGCGCCGGAATCATCGACGCCTAAGATGCCGGACGTGGACGAGATCGTCCTCACGCTGCCGCGGGAGAGACCGTTCTTCGGCGTCGCCCACCTCGTGCTGGGCGGGCTCGCAGCGCGGCTGAACCTCACCTTCGAGCATCTCGAGGACCTGCAGCTAGCGCTCGACAGCCTGCTCGCGCAGCACGATGGCGGCAGCGAGGTCACGCTGCGGCTCCGCATCGGCGCCGACACGATCGAAGCCGAGGTTGGCCCGTTCGGAGACTCGCTCCGGGTCGAGCTCGAGCGCCAGGAGACCGGCGTGGGGTTGCGCAGGATCCTCGATGTCGTCGTCGATAGCGTCGAGCTCGGCGAGCAGGACGGAAGCGCCTGGGTGACGCTGACGAAGAACGTCGACGTCGCGGCGGCCGACCGCTGATGCCGAGCGAAGTCAGCGACAAGGAGCTGCTCCGCCGCTATCACGTCGACGGCGATCTCGCCGCGCGCGAGCAGCTGATCGAGCAATACCTCTCGCTCGTGCGGTCGCTGGCTCGGCGCTACGCCTACCGGGGCGAGCAGCTCGAGGATCTCGTCCAGATCGGCTGCATCGGGCTGATCAAGGCGATCGACCGCTTCGACATCGAGCGCGGCGTGGAGCTGACGACGTATGCGACGCCGAACATCATCGGCGAGATCAAGCGCCATTTCCGCGACAAGGGCTGGTCGGTGCGCGTTCCCCGCGGGCTGCAGGAGCTGAACGTGCAGCTCTCGCGGCTCGTCGAGGAGCTGACGGTGCAGCTCGGCCGGTCGCCGACGATCCCCGAGCTCGCGAGCGCGTCGGGGGCCGAGGAGGAAGAAGTGCTCGAGGCGCTCGAGAGCGGGCGGGCCTACAGCTCGCTCTCCCTCTCGGCTGGAATCGGAGCCGACGACGAAGAGGGCGTCGACCCGATGGAGACGATCGGCTCCGAGGAGCCGCGCTACGAGATCTCAGAGGAGTGGGCGGTGCTCGAGCCGGGCCTTCGCGCACTCGACGAGCGGGAGCGGATGATCCTTCACCTACGCTTCTTCGAGGGGCTTACGCAGTCGCAGATCGCGCAGCAGGTGGGGATCTCGCAGATGCACGTCTCGCGGCTGATCAGGCGGGCGCTCGAGAAGATCCGCGAGGAGATCGAGATCGAAGAAGAATCGGTCCGGCGTCGCCAGGCGGCGACCTGAGTTCCGCCCGCGGGCCCGCACCTACAATCGCACGCATGCGGACGACGGCTGAGCTGCGCGAGGGCTTCCTCTCCTTCTTCGAGGAGAAGGGACATCTGCGCCTGCCGCCGCCCTCCGTGATCCCGCCCCCGGACGACCCGACGACCCTGTTCATCATCGCGGGGATGCAGCCGCTCCGGCGATACTTCCTGGGCCTCGAGGAGCCGCCGTCGAAGCGGCTCGCAACCGTGCAGAAGGTGATGCGCGCGGGCGGGAAGCACAACGACCTCGACGACGTCGGCCGCACGATCCGGCACGAGTCCTTCCTCGAGATGCTCGGGAACTTCTCCATCGGCGACTACTTCAAGGAAGGCGCGATCGAGCTCGGGTGGGAATTCGTCACCGAGCGGATGGGCTTCGATCCCGAGCTGCTCTGGCCCACGGTCTTCGCCGGCGATCCGGAGCTCGGGCTGGACGAGGACGAGGAGGCGATCGAAGGCTGGCTGCGGATCGGCGTCCCGCGCGAGCGGATCGTCTCGCTGCCACGGTCCGAGAACTTCTGGCAGGCGGCCGAGACCGGGCCCTGCGGCGCCAACTCCGAGCTCTACTACGACCGCGGGGTCGAGAACGGCTGCGGGAGGCCCGAGTGCGCTCCCGGTTGCGAGTGCGACCGCTTTCTCGAGTTCTGGAACCTCGTCTTCATGGAGTACGACCTCAAGGACGACGGCTCGATCGTTCCGCTGCCGACGAAGAACGTCGACACGGGGCTCGGGCTCGAGCGCGGTGCGATGCTCCTCCAGACGGTCGGCTCCGTCTTCGAGACCGACGTCTTCCGGCCCACGATCGCGTGGGCCGAGCAGGCCGCGGGAGTCAAGTACGGGGAATCCGAGACCGTCAAGGTCGCGCTGTCGGTCTTGGGCGACCACGCGCGCGCGATGACCTTCCTCGTCGCGGAGGGCGTGAGCCCCTCCAACGAGGGCCGAGGCTACGTTCTCAGGCGCGTGATCCGCCGCGCCGTCCAGCACGGCTCCCGCATCGGGCTCGAGTCGCCGTTCCTAAACGACCTGTCCGACACGGTGGTCGAGGAGATGGGATCGCTGTATCCGGAGCTCGTCGAGCACCGCTCGCACATCCACCAGGCGCTGGAGGCCGAGGAGCAGCGCTTCTCGCAGACGCTCGAGCGCGGCATGCGGCTGTTCGACGAGGTCGCGTCGAGAGGCGGCATCTCCGGAGAGGACGCGTTCCAGCTCCACGACACCTACGGCTTCCCGATCGAGCTGACGGTCGAGCTGGCGGCCGACCGCGGTCTCGGCGTCGACGTCGACGGGTTCGAGCGCCTGATGTCCGAGCAGCGGGAGCGCTCGCGGGCGGCCGGCACCTTCGACGTGGACGTCAAGCTCTCCGGGGGGCGGCCGACGGAGTTCGTGGGCTACGAGAAGACAGATGTCCTGACCGCGATCACGGCGCTGGAGCCGCTCGGCGACGGGCTCTTCCAGGCCAAGCTCGAGCAGTCGCCGTTCTATCCCGAGGGCGGCGGGCAGGTCTCGGACGTCGGGTTCGTCGAGAACGAGGAGAGCGGTGCTCATGCCGAGCTGGTGCGGGCGACCCGGGTCGGGGACGACCAGGTGCTGACCTTCCGGGGCGACGGCTTTGCGGCGTGCGACCGCGTCCGGGCCGTCGTCTCCTGGAAGCACCGCTTCCCGACGATGGCGAACCACACCGCCACACACCTCCTGCACAAGGCGCTTCGCGACGTACTGGGCGAGCACGTGCGCCAGGCGGGCTCCGCCGTCCGCCCGGACAAGCTCCGCTTCGACTTCACCCATCCGCAGCAGCTCACGCGAGACGAGCGGGACGAGATCGAGCGGCGCGTGAACGAGAAGGTGTTCGAGAACCTGCCTGTGCGGGCCTTCGTGACGCCAATCGAGGAGGCGCGTCGCCTCGGGGCGACGATGCTGTTCGGTGAGAAGTACGGCGAGCACGTCCGCGTGATCGAGGTCGCCGACTACTCGCGCGAGCTCTGCGGCGGGACGCACGTGCGCTGGACTGCGGAGATCGGCCCGTTCGCGATCCTGTCGGAAGGCTCGGTAGGTGCAGGTGCGCGGCGGATCGAGGCTGTGACCTCGGGGGAGGCGTACGCCTATCTCCACGGCGGTCTGCGCGAGGCCGAGGAGCTGCGGGGCGAGCTCGAGCGGCTACGCAAGGAGTCGAGGAAGCCCCGGGCCGAGGCGGCGGCCGACTTCACGATCGTCGACAAGGAAGAGAACGTCGTCCTGGTCGAGGCGAAGGCGCTCAAGGGCGGGCAGCTCCGCGACCTGTCCGACCGCGTTCGTCAGCAGGAGAAGGCGGCCGGAGTCATCGTCGGATCAGTCGACGACGGGCGCGCGTATCTCGTCGTCAATCTCGACGAGTCGCTGGTCGGACGGGGCCTCGAC
>DASWEE010000127.1:0-6323 GCA_036394915.1 Gaiellaceae bacterium
GACCTTGCCGCCGAGGAGAGCCGCGACCGAGGCCGCGCCCGCGCCTTCGACGACGAGCTTGGCCCGCTCGAGCAGCAGCACGATCGCCTGGCTGATCTCCTCGTCGCTGACGGTGACGACCTCGTCGAGGAGATCGCGGAGGATCGCGGAGGTCAGCTCTCCTGGGTGCTTGACCGCGATTCCCTCGGCGATCGTGAACCCGCCCACCTCCGCGCCTGCGAACGGAGCGAATGCGGCTGCCTGCACACCGACGACCCGGGTCTCCGGACGAACCGCCCTGAGGGCAAGCGCGATTCCCGCCGCGAGACCGCCCCCGCCGATCGGGATGACGACCGTCTCCAGCTCTGGGACCTGCTCCAGCAACTCGAGCCCGATCGTGCCCTGGCCGGCGATGACGTGCTCGTCCTCGAAGGCGTGGACGAAGGTGGCGCCTCGGGCCGCAGCGTGGTCGAGTGCCGCCGCGAGGGCCTCCTCGAACGTCTCGCCGGCCATCTCCACGCCGGCGCCGTAGTTCTTCGTCGCCTCGACCTTCGCCATCGGCGTGTGGTGGGGCATGAAGATCGTGGCCGCGACACCCTGCTCGCGCGCCGCCCAGGCGACCGCCTGGCCGTGATTTCCGGCACTCGCCGTGACGACCCCTGACCGGCGTTCGGCATCGCTCAGCGTCGCGATCTTGTTGACGGCGCCGCGGATCTTGAACGCGCCCGTTCGCTGGAGGTTCTCGGCCTTCAGGTGCACCTCGCGTCCGGTACGGCGCGAGAAGGTCTCCGAGCCGTACACGGGCGTCATGCGCGCGATCCCGTCGAGGCGGCGCCGGGCCTCCTCGATGTCGCGCAGCGTGGGTACGGTCGTGGCCTTCATCGGGCGGCCTCGTCGGTCGATTCGCCTTGAGGGTTGGGAGCGCTGCCAGGCTGAAGCCTGGCACCGCGCGTCTGTTCGATGGCGAACACGCGCTCGAGAATCTCACGGACCGCGGTGAGAGGGTCCAAAGTGCGGGCCTGGACCTCGTCGAGCAGGCGCCTCAGCTCCGGATCGTCCTCGACCGCATGCTCGAGATGGGTCTTGGCTCTCCCCGACGCGACCGCGAACACCTCGGCCGCGAGGTTCTTCCGCCGCCGTTCCTCGAGCAGGCCCTCCCTGTCGAGATAGGCGCGGTGCTCCTCGATCTTCTCCCATAGCTCGGGCACATTCTCCTCGCGCACCGCCTCCGTGAGGATGATCGGCGGCCGCCAGCCCTGCGCCCGGTCGAGCGAGAGGATCGATCGCACCTCGTTCACCATTGTCTTCGCCGCCGGATGATCCATCTTGTTGATCGCGATCACGTCGGGAATCTCCATGATCCCGGCCTTGAGCGCCTGGACCGAGTCGCCGGAGCCCGGCATCAGCACGAGCACGATCGTGTCGGCGATCCCGAGCACCTCGACCTCGCTCTGCCCGGCGCCGACGGTCTCGACGAAGACCAGCTCCTTGCCCGCCGCGTCGAGCACGAGCAGCGCCTGGAGCGTCGTCTCGGCCAGTCCGCCCAGATGCCCGCGAGTCCCCATCGAGCGGATGAAGACCTCGGGGTCGAGGAAGTGGTCGGAGAGGCGGATGCGGTCGCCGAGCAACGCTCCTTTCGAGAACGGGCTCGATGGATCAACGGAGATGACGCCGACCGTGCGTTCTTGCCCGCGCACGTGGCGGATCAGCGCGGCGATCAGCGTCGATTTGCCGACGCCCGGCGGCCCCGTGATCCCGATCGAATAGGCGCGGCCGGTGTCCGGATAGAGGTCGTGGACGACCTCGTAGGCGAGCGGATCCGAGTTCTCGACCAGCGTGAGCGCGCGCGCCAGGGCCCGCTTGTCGCCCGATCGCACCGCTTCGACCAGCTCTTCGCGCGTCCACTCGCGCCGCCCGGCCACGAGGCTATCCGGGGGCTCGGGTGAGGACCCGGGAGAGAGCCTCGCCGAAGAACTCGTTCTCCTCGGGCGTGCCCACGGTGACGCGGATGCCGCCGGGGGCGCCGAACGGTCCTGTCGGCCGCACGATCACGCCCTCGCGCAGCAGCTGCTCGAACAGCGGCCGCGAGTCGTCGCCGACCTCGGCGAAGAGGAAGTTCGCCACCGCCGGCCCGGGGGGTTCGAGCCCGTGCTCGCGCAGGATCTCCTCCAGCCTCACCAGACCCTCTGCGTTCAGGCGCCGCCGCCGTTCCAGCTCTTCGGGAGCGTCGAGGCTCGCGAGCGCGGCGACCTGCGCCTGCGTGTTGACGTCGAAGGCTCTCCGCACCTTGCCGATCGCCGTCACGAGCGACGCGGGCCCGATCCCGTAGCCCACCCGCAGCCCCGCCAGGCCGTAGATCTTGGAGAACGTTCGCAGCACGATCACGCGCCGGCCGGCCTTGGCGTAGTCCTCGATCCCGTTTGGATATTCAGGATGGTCGATGTACTCGAAGTACGCCTGGTCGAGGACGGTGAGGACGTGCTCGGGAACTCCCTCGAAGTAGGAGTCGAGCTCGGCCCGGGTGTTCATCGTCCCCGTCGGGTTGTTCGGGTTGCAGAGGTAGACGAGCTTCGTCCTGGGACCGATCGCATCGAGGATCGCGTCGACGTCGTACCGGTGGTCGCGGAGCGGAATGCAGCGAGGGGTCGCGCCGAGCTTCAGGGCGGTGATCACGTAGCTGGCAAACGACGGCCACCCGGAGACGATCTCGTCGCCGGGATCGAGCGTCGCCTGCGAGATGCAGTCGATCAGGCCGTCGGCGCCTGCCCCGATCGCCAGCTCCTCGAAGCGAACGCCGTACCGCTCGGCGAGCCTCGCGCGCAGCCTGTACGCCCCGCCGTCTGGGTAGCGGTTCAGCTCGGCGGCGCTGCGCTCGAGTGCCGCGAGCGCGGCGGGGAAGGGGCCGAACGGTCCCTCGTTGGAGGCCAGCTTGACGACGCGGTCGAGCCCCAGCTCCCGCTGGACCTCCTCGACCGGCTTGCCCGGCTCGTACGGCGAGACCTCGTCGAGCGCGCGGCGAACGACGCCTTCGGGGATCGCAGCAAGCTTGGTTCTCACGCTCGAACTCTAGTAAGCACCGGTACGTCCGCCTGTGCGAGCCAGACTGAAGTCTGGCGCGCGGTCGATTCAATCGCCTCGGTGACTCGGCGCGTCAGCGCCGAGCCCGCGCTCGCTAATTCTCCGACTGCTCCCCGCCCTTCCGCTTCCGCTTCAACCAAGCCGCCCCGCCCACAGCGGCGATCAGGCCCGCGAACATGGCCGGCTTCCGTTTACTCGAATGCTGCGACTTGCCGGGAAGTACGCCCTTCGCCTTCTTCCTGAACATGCCCTTCCCCACTTTCCACGCGGCCCAGCCGAGTACCGCGTTTCGCTTGTTGACGATTCCCATCGGACTCCTTTCGTCCCTCCGAGGCTATCCGATCAGGCCCTCGCCGCCGTTTTCCGTTTCGGCGGCATGTGGATCGGGCGTCCTAGCGCCACGAGACCTGCTTCCTTGACCGCCTCGGACAGCGTCGGATGCGCGGCCATCCCGTCTGCGACCGTCTCGACCGTCGCCTCAGCGTCGAGCGCGACGACCCCGGCCTCGATCAGGTCGGTCACGTGCGGACCGACCATGACCAGTCCGAGCAGCTCCCCGTAGCGGGTCTCGTGGATCGACTTCACCCAGCCGACGGTCTCGTCCTGCATCACCGCGCGGGCGTTCGCGATCCAGGGAAACATCCCCGTCGCGACGTCGTCGCCGTACTGCTCGCGCGCCTCCGCCTCGGTCAGACCGACGCCGGCGATCTCCGGATCGGTGTAGATCGGGCGCGGGACACCGCGATTGTCGACGACCGCGTCGTGCCCCATCGCGTTCTCGGCCGCGACCTCGCCCTCGCGGAACGCCGTGTGGGCGAGCTGCCAGTAGCCGGCGCAGTCGCCGACCGCGTAGATGTGCGCGACGGTGGTGCGGCGGCGCTCGTCGGCGGCGATGCCCTTGTGCCGGTCGAGCTCGACGCCGATCTCCTCGAGGCCGAGCCCTTCGACGGACGGTCCGCGGCCGACGGAGACGAGCATCAGGTCTGCCTCGACTGTCTCGCCCTCTCCGAAGTGGACGGTCAGCGAGCCGTCGTGCTCCTCCACCTTCGTGCACTGCTTCTCGAGATGGAGCGTGATCCCGCGGCGGCCGAACTGCTTGGCGAGCTCCTTGGAGGCGTCGGCATCCTCCTGCGGGATCAGCGCCGGGAGCATCTCGATGATCGTCACCTCGGAGCCGAAGCGCTGGAGGATGGAGGCGAACTCGCAGCCGATGATCCCGCCGCCCAGGATGACGAGCCGCTTCGGCACCTCGGCCTGGGCGAGCAGGCCGGTCGAGTCGACGCACAACGCGGAGTCGAGCCCCTCGATCGGCGGACGGAGCGGGAACGAGCCGGTGGCGATCACCGCCTGCTTGAAGGTGACGTCCTCGCCGCCCTCCACCGAGATCGCGTTCGCGTCCTTGAAGCGGCCGGTTCCTTTGACCCATTCGACGCCGTTCGCCTTGAACAGGCTCGCGACGCCCTGAGTCATCTGCTTGACGACGGCGGTCTTCCACTCGTTCGCCGCCGCGAAGTCGAGGGTCGGCTCGCCGATCCGGACGCCGAGCTTCGAGAAGCTCTCCTCGGCCGCCTTCAGGAAGAACGCCGTCTGGACCCAGGCCTTGGTCGGGATGCAGCCGACGCGCAGGCAGGTGCCGCCGAGCTCCGGCTCCTTCTCGATGCAGACGGCCTTCGCCCCCAGCTGCGCAGCCCGGATCGCGGCCGTGTAGCCGCCCGGGCCACCGCCGAGGACCGCAACGTCACATTCCATCTCTCGCCCCCTCCGCTTGTTCTCGATTCGATCCTAGTTGCTCAGTCCAGGTCGACCTTCATCGTCCAGGAGCCGCCGGTCTCGCCGACCTTACGGAAGCCCAAGCGCTCGTACAGCTTCAGCGCGGGGTTGTCGGGCTCGACGCTCAGGCTCAGTGCCTTGTACCCGTCTTCCCGCGCACGCTCGATCAGCGCCTTCAACAGCTGCGATCCGTGACCGCCGCCTCGCTTGCTCGGGACAACTGCAATCGAGATCTCCGGCGTCTCCTCGTCGACGAACCCGTACCCCGGATCCTCCCGCGTGAACAGCCGGTACCACGCGGCTCCGACCGGCCAGTAGTCCTCGATCGCGATCACCGACGCATCGCCTCGCCGGCCCCAGCCGAGGACGTACCGAGAGACGGGCAGGTCCTCCATCTCCGGCGCGTTCTCCCGCCAGTAGAAGGCGTGGTGGAGCATGTCGCGCAGGAACGGGACGTCCTGAGGGCCGCCGCGCCGGATCACGCGGCCACCTCGAAGGAGGGGGTGCTCGGGGGGGAACCATGGGGTTCCCCCGCGAATGGAGGGGCCGGCCGGCTCGGCCGGACGGCCCCGGTCATCCAACCTCCTCGCCCAGCTGAAGGCGATTTCCGTCCGGGTCGAACACGTCGACGATCCGCATCTGATCGTGCAGCTCGAGGACGGTGCCGACGTCGATCCCCAGGGCCCGCAGCCGCTCCGCCTCGGCCTTGGCGTCGTTGACGTCGACCATCAGCACTGGCTGATCGGTCTCCGGCTCGCCCTCGGCGAGGCCGAGCGAGCCCTTCCCCCTCGAGAGTGTCGCCCACCGGTCCTCGGAGTTGACGTCGACCTCGGTGAAGCCGAGCCTGGCGTAGAACGCGCGCGCCGCGTCGAGATCGCGGACGCGGTACCAGATCATCTACAGGGCGAGGCCCGGCTGCTCGAGGAAGGCCTTCAGCTCGCGCAGGAACTCCGACGCCGGCGCCCCGTCGACCGCGCGGTGATCGCAGGTGAGCGTCAGCTCCATCGTCGGGCGGGCAACGAGCTCGCCGCCTTCGACCACAGGCCGGTCCTCGATCGAGCCGACGGCGAGGATCGCGGCCTGCGGCGGGTTGAGAACCGCGATGAAGCGCTCGACGCCGTACATGCCGAGGTTGGAGATCGTGAACGTCCCGCCCTCGAGATCGGACTGCTGGAGCTTTCCGCTCCGGGCCCGCCCGACGATGTCGGCACGCGCCGCCGCGATCTCCGCGATCGACTTCGTCTCGCAGGAGGGGATGACCGGGACGACGAGCCCTCGCTCGGCCGCAACTGCGAGCCCGATCGCAGCACTCGGGAAGCGCCTGATCTCGTCTCCCGTGAACTGAGCGTTGACCGCCCGGTTGCGGACGAGCGCGACCGCGCACAACTTCGTGAGCACGTCGGAGACGGTTGGACGCGGCGCTCCTTCCGGCTGCCGCGCCAGCAACTGCTCGCGCAACGCAAGCGCCTGAGTCATGTCGACGGTGATCCCGAGCT
>DASWEE010000128.1:0-11022 GCA_036394915.1 Gaiellaceae bacterium
TGCCGCGTTCGCCGCCGACCGGAACCTCCACTTCCCGCTCCTCTCGGACTTCGAGCCGAAGGGCGAGGTGGCGAGGCGGTACGGCGTCTACGACTCCGAGACCGGCGAGAGCAAGCGCGCGCTGTTCGTGATCGACGGGGAAGGCGTTATTCGGTGGAGCTACGTCTCGCCGATCGATCTCAACCCGGGTGCCGACGGGATTCTGTCGGCGCTCGAGGAGATGGCAGCGGAGGCCCCGGCATGAGCGAGCAGCTGGCGAGCCCGCGGCTGACGGTCGATGTCGGCCCGGACGACCACGTGCGCGGTTCCGCCGAGGCGTCGCTGACGCTGGTCGAGTACGGCGACTACGAGTGCCCGTACTGCGGCGCCGCCTATCCGATCGTGAAAGAGATCGAACGGATCCTCGGCGACGGGCTCAGGTCGGTCTTCCGCAACTTCCCGCTGGGCGAGGTCCATCCGCATGCACCCCAGGCGGCTGAGGCCGCCGAGGCGGCAGACGCCCAGGGCCGGTTCTGGGAGATGCACGACCGTCTGTATGAGAACCAGAGCCGTCTGAGCACGGAGGATCTAGTCGACCACGCGCGGGCGCTCGGGCTCGACGTGGATCGTTTCGAGGCCGACCTCGAGCAGCACACGTACGAGCCGCGGGTGCAGGCCGACTTCATGAGCGGCATCCGGAGCGGTGTCAACGGCACGCCGACGTTCTTCATCAACGGCGTGCGCCACAACGGGAGCTACGACCTGGACACCCTGCTCGGAGCGCTGCGCGCCTCCACCTGAGTTGAGTCCCTACGAGCGACTGTCCGTCAGGGCGACGCCCGAGGCAACAGTCGAGGCGCTACGCGAGGCGATCCGGTCGCGCGGGATCACCGAGTACGCCGTGGTCGATCACGGCCGCGACATGGCCGCGGCCGGGACTCCGGGCTTCGCAGCGTGGACGCTCGTGTTCGGCAACCCGGCGGCGGGGGCCAAGCTCCTCGCCCACGACATCGCCGCGGCGGTCGACATACCGCTTCGGCTGGCCGTGGTCTCCGCGGAGACGGGCAGCGAGATCGTGCTCCGTGACATGCGCTCGCTGCTGTCGGACGAGCTCGCCGAGCTCGCGGACGCCCTCACCGAGGTGCTCCGCGCTCTTGCCGCGCAGGCTCGCGATCTCGCGCAAGGCAGCTGAGCGCGAGGGACAGTCCCCGGGACATGGCTCCACGGGACCTGTCCGAGGGACAGTCCCTGGGACATGGCTCAACGGGACCTGTCCGAGGGACAGTCCCTGGGACATGAGACCGCCGGTGGATGGCGCTCGTAGGCGTTAGACGAAGCGCTGGACGAACGCGAGCGCCTTGTCGGCGACCTCCCGCCAGCCGCTGTCGATCGTGAGCGCGTGCCCGCGGTTCGGCATCTCGGCGATCTCGGTCACGCCCTCGTTGCGCTTCTGCTTCTTGAAGGAGGCGTTGACGATCGCCCACGGGACCGTGTGGTCCTTCTCGCCGGAGATGAGCAGGAGCGGCCCGCGGTCGGGATTCTTGGTGTCGACCTTCGCCTCCGTCCACGGATTGAGGTTCGCGGTCGCGGCCTGGAAGATCGGCGCACCGGGGGCCGGGACGGCGAAGGACTCGTACAGCTCCTTGGCCTCGTCCTCGCTGACGGCGTTGGCGAAGCCGTAGCGAAACTGCTCGTAGGTGAGCGGGACGGCGCGGTTGTAGTTGGCCGGGTTGCCGAGTACCGGCGAGGACGACTTGAGCGCGGAGATCGGCAGCGGCAGAACTCCCCGGAAGGGAGCGGGGTCGATCGAGACCGATGCGGCCGAGAGGCCGCGCCCGGCGACGATCTGCGTCAGCAGCCCGCCGAATGAGTGTCCGATCACGGCCGGCTTCTTCTCCAGCCCGCTGATCACCTCTTCGTAGTGGTCGGCCACCTGTCCGATCGTCTTGTGGGCAAAGACTTCGGGATGGGCCTTGGCCTCCTCTACCGTCTCCGGATCATCCGGCCACCCCGGCGTCAGTGCGGTGTAACCGGCCTCTTCGAAGACTGCGGCCCAGCGATCCCAGCTGCTCGGCAGCAGCCAGAGACCGTGGATGAACACGACCGGCGTCTTGCCCGTCGCGTTGGCCCTGTCGATCTGCTCTTCAGTGGTGGGAGATGTGTCTACTGCCATGCGCTCCTCCTCCGTGGGAACCCGCCGGGTCCTGTCCGTGCCCACGTTACTCGTGGTGCGCCGCCGGGCCGGCGGCGGATCCGCACAGGTGGGACTCGAGCCGCCAGAGATTGTCGAGATGCTGGTTTGCCCACACGAGGACGAGTGCGGATCGAAGCTTCGTCCCGTCGCCGTCCGCGACGGCGGCGCGGACACAGTCGAGCAGGCGTTTGCGACCGCCGTCATCGCGGACGTGCGGCGGCGGAAGCCCGGTGAAATGGACGAACGAGTCCCCGAGCGTGCCGTACCAGGATTGCAGCGCCTGAAGCTCGCCGTCGAGGTTCTTGCCGCACCGCGTGAGCCCGGCGTCGGGATCGGTCATGCGGCCGAGAGCGGCCAGGGACTGTCCGGCGCGCCGCACGCGGGCGGCGCCTGCAACGAGCGCGCCGATGGTTTCCACGTCCACGCGCTGCGCGGATCGCTCGGTCAGGTATTGCCGAAAGGCGCCGTCGAGCCGATGAACCGCAGCAGCTGCGGCCTCCGCCTGGCCGGCCGGTCCGTCTCCATCGCTCCCAGCGGCAATCAGCCGAGCCCGTGCGACGACGTAGTCCGCGCTCCGCTCGTACGCGGAGGCCAGGTTCTCCCGTAGGAGAGCGGCCGCCCCGCGCGGCCAGAACAGCAAGCCGACGCCGAGGCTGACCCCGAAGCCGATCGCGACATCCTCGATCCGCACGATCCCGACGCCCAAGCCGCTGGGCTGGATGATGTTGAAGAGCACGAAGAGGACGACGGTGAAGCCAGCCTGGCCCGCCGCGAACGAAATTGCCCGAGGGGCGTAGGCCGCAAGCAGGATTGCGAGAGGTAGCACCGCCCAGAGAACCGGCTCGTTCGTGCCGATGGCCAGGATGAGCACTGCGCCGAGGACGATCCCCACGGCCGTGCCGGCGAGAGCGCTGAGGACCGACCAGCCCGTGCTCAACGCATTCGAGCGGAGCACAGAGAGCGTTCCGAGCACGACCCAGAAGGCGTGCTGAAGACCGGTCCGCTGGGCGATGTAGACGGCGATGGCCAACCCTGCGGCACCGCGGACGCTGTTCCGAAACCAGACCGATGCGCCGACAGCGTGCTCGGCGGCGCGCCGTTCCGTCGCCCGCAGCACCGCTCGCGCCGATTGGGGGACGGAATCGGGGCCGGCGACATCCAGCTCGTCGAGCTCAGGTGCGGGGATCCCGCCCGCCAGGAGCGCGTAGCCGGCGATCTGTCTCGCGGAATACGAGATCACCCGGATCCGGAACGTCGGCTCGAGCGCGGACCCGAGCTGCTCGTCCTCCAGGGCCGTCGGCGCGTCGGCGATTCGCCGGGCGAGCGCCTCGGCTACGGCGTCCCGTGCCTCGTCGAGCCGGCGGAAATCCGGTCGCTCGCTGCGGCCGTGCAACGTCGCGGCGCTCGCTCGCAGAGCCGCGGCGGTAGCCGCCAGGGCCTCGGCGTTCTCCTTGCGACACAGCCCCAGCGAGGGGGAGCCGCCTTTGGGCGCCAGAAACGACAGCAACCAGTCAAGCTCGTCGACGAGGGACGCGAGCGCCACCGTCCGCCCGGTCGGGCCGGTCGGACGGTACGGCGAGGCGAGGAAGCCCCGGCGGAGGTTGTGGACGGCCTCGCGCGCACGGTCTGCGACCTCGTCGGCGGGCGCCGGCGCGGCGAGGTCGGCCAGGGCTTCGCACGCACGCGCTGCGTCGCTCCGGAGCCTGGCGCGCGGCCTGGCCGGCCAGAGCAGCATGTGGGCGCAGATTCCGACGACGGCCGCGAGCCCCCAGCCTTCCAGGCGCTCCGGAACCTGGGAGAACGGGGCCGGGATCGTCAGCGGGAGGATGAACGTGAGCAGCGCCGAGGTCGAGGCGGCCGCGAAGTAGCCGTTGATCGCGCCCGAGAACAGGATCCCGAACCCGACCACCGCCATCGCCGCCGCCGCGAGCCAGGCGTTCCTCGAGCAAAACGTCCCCAGGACGATGTTGGCGGCGCCGGCGCATGCCAGCGTCAGATAGGCGACGAGCCGGCTGCGGAGCGGGCCGGCGAAGTCGACGAGGACCAGGAGGGCGAACGATCCGAAGGCGGCGAAGAGCGACGTCTGGGGGTCTCCGATCAGCTCGTGGGCGACTGCGAAGACGGCGGGTATGACGATCGCCGCGCGAGCGGCGGCCTTCAGCGCCCCCCGGTCCGGGTCAGTAAGGCGAAGCTGCGGGACCGCCGCGCGAGCGCCTTCCACGGCTCGGCGTATCAGCCGCCGTGTCGCTCCTGCCCTCGAAGGGGCCACCACAGCCCCCGATCATAGGTCGGCGGCGGCGCGTTACGTCCATCCTCTCGATTGGCATCGCCATTACCCCTTAGACCTCGCGCGCGCTCGAAACTCATCCGCGATGAGTTCTGCCACGCGGCACCGTCTTATTTGCTGTACCCACCAGGAAGGATGAGGAGCATCACCGGGAAGGAGGAGCAAGTGGGAAGGATCGTGGTAACCGAGTTCGTGTCGCTGGACGGCGTCATGGAGGATCCCGGCGGAGCCGAGGACTTCGAGCACGGCGGGTGGAGCTTCGAGATCAGCCGTGGAGACGAGGGCGACAAGTTCAAGCTCGACGAGACCTTCGCGTCCGAGGCCCTGCTACTGGGTCGGGTGACCTACGAGGGCTTTGCCGAGGCCTGGCCGTCGAGGGAAGGCGAGTTCGCCGACAAGTTCAACTCGATGCCCAAGTACGTGGTCTCCTCCACGCTGGAGGAGCCCGAGTGGAACAACTCGACCGTGCTGAGGGGAGACCTGGCGGAGGAAGTCGCGAAGCTCAAGCACGAGCACGACGGCGACGTCGTCGTCCACGGCAGCGCCCGCCTCGCGCAAGCGCTGCTCGAGCACGACCTCGTCGACGAGCTTCGGCTGATGGTCTACCCGGTCGTGCTCGGAAGCGGAAAGCGCCTCTTCGGCGAGACGAGCGACAAGAAGACGCTACGGCTCGTCGAGTCGAAGGTGGTCGGCGACGGCGTCGCCATCCTCGTCTATCGGCCGGCGGGTTAGTCGCTCCACCAGTTCTGCGCCATCTCGGCGTCGAGCGGGTCCTCGCCGGCGCCGAATGCCACGTACTCGATGCCGTCGGGGCCCGCCTCGACGCAGCGCATCGTGTCCTTGTCGAACCGGATCGCGTCCCACTCGCCGAGCTCGACGACCTCGTCCTCGACCTTCACCCGCCCCGAACCGCGGACGACGACGTAGACCTCCTCTTGCCCAGCGTGCTTGTGGCCGAACGGAATGCGGAACCCGGGCGCGAGCTTCATCAGGCTCAGGCCGAGCGTCTTGCCGTCGATCGCCGAACGGGCGAAGCGAGCGTCGAGCTCCGCCGGCATTCCAAACTTCGGCGCCTGGTTCTCGACCTCTCTGAGGCTCTTCTTCGTATAGCCGCTCATAGCCTAATTTCTGGTCGGGACGGCTACAACTCAAACATCAGGTCCGCGCTCCGTGCGCGCGCTCGAGCTCGCGCTGGCGGAGCACGATCCGGCGGATCTTGCCGGTGAGCGTCTTCGGGAGATCGGGAACGAACTCGATGCGCCGTGGATAGGCATAGGCCGAGAGCCGTTCGCGAACGAACGTCTTGATCTCCTCGCCGAGCTCGTCCGAAGGCTCGTAGTCGGACGCGAGCACGATGAAGGCCTTCACGACGTTGCCGCGCAGCTCGTCCGGCGAGGCGATCGCCGCCGCTTCGCGCACCCCGGGATGCTCGAGGCACACGGACTCGACCTCGAACGGGCCGATCCGGTATCCCGCCGCGATGATCACATCGTCGGCCCGGCCTTCGTACCAGACGTAACCGTCGTCGTCCTGGCGAGCCGCGTCCTTCGTGTGGAACCACTCGCCGCCGAACACCTCGTCGCTCTCGTCGGGCCTGTTCCAATAGCCGAGCGGGTAGTGCGGGTTCGAGCGCGCGCGGAGGCAGATCTCGCCTCGCTCTCCGCGGGCGACCGGCTGCTCGTCCTCGTCGAGGAGCTGGACGTCCCAGCCCGGCATCGGCTTCCCCATCGAGCCCTCCCGCACCTCCATGAACGGGTAGTTCCCAACGAGTGGATACGACTCCGTCAAGCCGTAGTAGTCGAGCACCGTCACTCCGTGCTGCTCCCGGAACCAGCGGATCGCCTCGGGGTTCAACGGCTCGCCGGCCGAGCAGACGCGGCGGAACTTCTGCGGATAGCGCGTCCCCGCGTCCTCGATCGCCATCATCGCCCGCATCGCGGTCGGGGTCGTGAACACGTTCGTCACCTCGTGGCGGCTGAGGAAGTCCAGTTGCCTGTGCGGGTCGAAACCGGCCTCGCGCCGGTTGACGCACTGCACCGCGCCGAGGCGCCAGGGACCAAGCAGCGGTGCGATCCCCGCCGCCCAGGCCCATTCGCCCATGCCGTGGAAGCGTTCGCCGTCCTGGACCTCGTGGCAGTAGACGAACTCTTCGTGCGCCAGGATGTAGCGGTGGGCGTGGACGATGCCTTTCGCCAGCCCGGTCGTCCCTGAGGTGTAGTAGAGCTGGGCGGGATCGTCGGCCGAGGTCTCGCAGCTCACGAAGTCGGTCGACGCGCCTGCGAGCGTGTCCTCGGTCAGGATGAGCAGCTGCGCGCCGGAGCCGGCGAAGCGCTTCGCGTTCGCGGCATCCGTGACGACGACCTTGGCGCCGGAGTCGGAAAGACGGTGGCGGATCGAATCGTCACCGTAGAGCACCGACATCGAGAGCAGGATCGCGCCGAGCTTCCAGGTGCCGAAGAAGATCGCTGCGGTCTCCGGGGTCGGCGGCAGGACGACCGCAACCCGGTCGCCGCGGCCCACGCCCTGCTTTGCCAGGACGTGGGCCGCCTGGTTCGCGAGATCCTGCAGGTCGCCCCACGCGAGCTCCCGATACGAGCCGTCGAAGCTCTCCCACACCATCGCGGGCTTGTCGCGCGGATGCTTGTCGCAGACATCGGAAGCGATGTTGTAGTGCGCCGGGACGTCCCACCGGTGGGCCGCGCACACCCGCTCATACGAGTCCACCCTCTGAGCCTACGACGGCTCCTTCCGCTGCGCCATCCGGAACTGGTTTCCGGACGGGTCGCGGAAGCCGGCGTCGATGCCGTAGGGCTGCTCCGTCGGCTCCTGTGAGAACTCGACCCCGCGGCTCTTCAGCTCCTCGTAGCTGGCCTGGCAGTTGTCCGTGGAGAAGAAGAGGCCGCCCGCGGCGCCCTTGGCCAGCAGGGCGTGGATCTGCTCGCGCGTGCTCTCGTCGAAGACGGGCGGTCCCGGCACCGCCATCAGGGTGATGGCGACGTCGGGCTGGCCGGGAACCCCGACGGTGAGCCAGCGGAAGTTGCCCAGCTCGGGCACGGTGACGTCCTCGCGCAGCTCCAGCCCCAGCTTGTCGGTGTAGAAGGCGAGGGCCTCGTCCTGGTCGCGGACCCAGACCTGCGTGTTCGTGAGCTGCTTCAACATGGTGATCCTCCTGTCGTCGAACGGTTCGCTCCGACGTTAGCCCGGCCGGTTACCGTTGTCTTCTCGAAACATGCTCGACTGCGGACGGGCATAGGCCTGCAGCACGCATGTCGGGATGCGGACGCGGTCGGAGGCCGGCGGGTGGGCGGCACGGTAGGCGGTGGGGGAGAGGCCGAACGCCCGGCCGAAGCTCGTGGTGAACGACCCCACGCTCCGGAGCCCGACGGTGAAGCAGACGTCGGCGACCGAGTGGTCGGTGTTGCGCAGCAGCGCCGCCGCGCGTTCGAGCCGGCGGGTCAGGAGGTACTGGTGCGGCGTCTCTCCGAAGGCCCGGCGGAACTCGCGACTGAAGTGCGCGGGCGACATGTGGGCGGCGCGGGCGAGCTCCGGCACGTCGAGCGGCTCGCGGTAGCGGGCGTCGATCATGTCCTTCGCGCGGAGCAGGTGCCGGGCCGGAGGGACAGACGTCAGCATCGAGGTCTGGTCCAGGCCGCGACCGCCCTGCTCGCGCAACCCTTTCGTTCCAGGAGCGAGACCGCGGTCGCGCGCGCGGTGTCTGCCGAGGCGCTCTCGCCTCGCGTGCCGCAGACGTCCGCGACCGCCGTCCAGGCCTGGGCGCGGAGGAGTAAAAAGTCCGTCGCGTCGGCAAGCGCCGCCGCCTCGCGCGCGACCTGTTCGGCGTCGTCGTGCTCGCCGGCGGCAGCCAGCCCGCGTGCCTCCGTGGTGCGCCAGCCCACCTGCGAGACGACGTCGTCCGTGCTCGAAGCGTCGGCCGCCGCGCCGGCAATCTCCCGGGCCTCGTCGATCCGGCCCTGACCGGCGACCGCTTCGGCGAGCAGGGTCGCAAGCGTCGAGAAGTAGCCCTTCTCGCCGAGTTGCTCGAGCTCTTCGTAGCCCTCCCGGAGCGCGAGCTCGGCGGCGGCGTCGTTGCCTGCGAGCAGCTCGACGATCCCCTCGTCGATCGCGCTCGCGGCTGCTCCGATGAGCTGCCCGAGGTCACGCCGGATCGCCCGCGACGACGCGACCAGCCGCCGCGCCTCCTCGAGCTCCCCGCTCATCGCGCGCAGGACGGCCAGAGCCTGTAACGCGGCGGCTTCGACGTTGGGCCGTCCGCGCGCGTCGGCGAGTACCTGCTCGCACCGGTGGATCCCGTCTGCGACCCGCAACGGGCCATACCAGCAGACGGCGCAGACGAGGAAGAGGATCCAGGTCTCGGCGCGCGAGTGTCCGGAGCGACGCGCATGAGCGAGCGCGGGCTCGAGCATCTCGGCGAGCTCGGCGGCGCTGCCGCGCACCAGCGCCAGGTACGCCCCGGCAAGCCAAGCCTCGGCTATCCCGTCGGCGTCTCCCTCACGCTCGAGCGCTGTGCGGGCGTCGTCGATCTCCGCCCTGGCGGCGTCGAGATCGAAGTCGGGATCGGTCCGCATCGTGACCTCGAGCAGCCCGAGCCGGGCCCGGTGGTTCGCCGGGCCGTCCGTAGCCGCTGCGAAGGCCTGTTCGGCGGCGGCGAAGTCGCCGATATCGAAGTGCGCCCGGCCGAGATCGACGGCGATCCGTGGATCGCCGGCGTTGAGATCGCGCGCGCGAGCGAGCAGGACGGCAGCCGTTCCCGCGTCCCCCCGCTCGAGCAGGGCTCGCCCGAGGGAAGCCGATCGTGCTGCAAGGGCCGCTGCGTCGGCAGCCACCCGCTCGTCCCCGGGCGTGAGCGCGGTGAGTGCCCGATGCGCCTGGTCGAGGTGGTAGACGGCAAGCGCCTCGCGCTCGAGAGGTGAGCCGATCGCGGACTGCTCGAGCCAGCCCGTGTGACGCCGATGGAGCTCGGCGCGCCGTTCGAGCGGCAGCGAGACATACGCCGCGTCCCTGATCAGCAGATGGTGGAAGTCGAAATCGGCGTCCTCGAACTTGCTCGACTGGAGGATCCCGGCCTCGGCGAGCGATGCGAGCGGCTCGTCGACAGGCTCCCCGGAGAGATCGGTGAGCGCAGCGATCGCGAACGAGCGCCCGATCACCGAGGCGAACGTGAGCGCGTCGCGCTCGCGCTTCGGCAGCCGCTCGAGCCGTGCCGCCAGCAGCGATTCGATCGAGCGCGGCGGCGAGAGGTCGCGGTCGTCGAGACGCCAGCCCTCCTCCGATTCGTGCAGGCGGCCTCCATCACGGAGGTCGACCACGAGCTCCTCGAGAAAGAGCGGGTTGCCGCCCGAGGTGTCGACGAGCGCCGAAAGGGCATCCGGCGCGATCTCGATAAAGCCGAGCAGGGCCGCCGCGACTTGCCCGCAGGCCTCGGCGTCGATGGGTCCGATCTGGAGGGCGCCGGCCTCGAGGCTCGCGCGGGGTAGCTCACGGGCAGTTGCGAGCACGAGGAGCGGCACGTCGATCGGCTCGGCCAACTGTTCGACGAGGTCGAGCACCGACGGTGCGGCCCAGTGGAGGTCGTCCACGAGCACCACCACGGACGAGCTTCGAGCGATCCGTTCGAGCAGCCGGCGCACCGCCCAGGCGTTCGCGTCCTCTCGAGGCGGCTCCTCGGTGAGCCCGATCAGACCCACGAGTTGCTCGGTCGCGGCTGCAGCGAGGTCGTCGTTTCCGAGTAGCTCCGAGAGGCGCTCGCGCGCCTGGGTCTCGGAGACCTGCGGCGGCAGCTCAGCGGCAGCCCGAACGAGATCGATCTCCGGAAGCAGACTGACGCCGTCACCGTATGAGAGACAGCGGGCGTACAGCACCCGCGTCTCGGGCTCGAGCGACCCGAGCAGATCGGCCACCAGGCGCGACTTACCGATACCGGCCGGGCCCACCAGGGTGACAAGGGCACTTCGCCGCTCTCGACAGACTCGCTCGTACGTCTCCCGCAGGTGCCGCTGCTCGGGCTCGCGGCCGGCGAGCGGCCGGTCGAGGCGAAGCTCCCGCCCACGGTCGCGGGCGCGCGTCATGTCGTCTGCGAGCAGCTTCCCGTGGCCCGCTTCGGCCTGGAGCCGGAGCGCGTGCTCGACCGCCGGGCTCTCTCCCGCGAAAGCTTCGCCGCTCGCGACTCCGGCATGGACGCTGAGCCCGACCCCGAACCGCCGTCCTGCCTCGTCGGCGACGCGCTCGGCAACGTCGACCGCCTCACGCGCGGCACGCAGCGCCCGAGACGCATCATCCTCGTGCGGAGCCGGGACGCCGAACAACCCCAGCAGCCCGACTCCTGCCACCCGCTGCACCGATCCGCCGTAGCGCTCTAGCGAAAGACGGGCGGCCTCACGCGCCTGCGCGACGACGCGTCCGTACGCCTCCGCGTCCGGCTCGCTCGACTCCTGGGTCGCGGCCGCGACGCCGATCGCCACGACGCTTACGGGTGTGCGCCGGGGCGCGACGTCCTCGTGGGACGCATCGACCGGCGGGGCGAGGCCCGGATCCTGCTCCAGCA
>DASWEE010000129.1:0-2732 GCA_036394915.1 Gaiellaceae bacterium
ACGAGACCGCCTCGACGACGCGGATGGGATCGAGTTCGGCGCGCTGCGCCGCCAGCGCCGCGTCGCGGCCCGAGGGGGCGTCGAAGACGAAGAAGCAGATCTCGTCATCGGGAACGTGGATCGAGCGGTCGAAGCGGACGCGCGTCGTCCCCCGCGTCAGCTCCTCCGCCGCCGAGCGCGCTCGCCGCTCGCGGGCGGCGCGCTCTCCTGCCTGGCCGCGAGCGAGGTAGGTCTCGACGAGGTAACTCGGCATGCGCTCGACGCTACGGCGCCGGCGCTGCGGTGGAAACGTCAGAACGTCTGAACTTTGCCCGGCTGACCGAGCCCGTCAGTGGAGCCGGCGGGCGAGCTCGGTACGCGAGCGCACGCCGAGCTTGGCGTAGATGTGGGTCAAGTGGCTCGCTACCGTCCGCTCGCCGAGGAACAGTGCGGCGGCGACTTCTCGGTTCGTTCTACCCTCGGCGACCAAGCCGGCAACGCGGCGCTCGGCCGCCGTCAGCCCTTCCTCGCGGGTGCGCCCGCCGACCCGGCCGAGCTCGGCGCGCGCCTTTGCCGCCCAGCCGGCTGCGCCGATCGTCTCGAACCCTTCGAGAGCCGCCTCGATCGCCTCGCGGGCCGGGCGCTTCTGGCGGCCGCGACGCCTGACGGTGCCGAGCGCGAGAAGTGCCCGCGCACGCCCGAACGGGTCGCCGACCGCCTCGTGCTGGGCGCCCGCACGAGCCAATAGGACCAGGGCCTGGTTCACGTCGCCGCGTGCGGCGGCGACGAGGCCGCGGCATCGCGTCACGTGCGCGAGCACCCACTCCCGGGCGACCCGTGCCCCGTCCTCCTCCCAGACGTCGAGGACTCGGACCGCGTCGTCGATCCGGCCGAGCTCGAGGAGTAGCTCGCTGTAGTCGGAGCTCCACCAGCGGACGCTCGGCTCGTCCCACTTGAGCTCTGCGGCCCGCCGGTCGGCCTTGTCAAGCCACTCCACGGCCGCGGACCGATCCCCGTTCCAGCGAGCGACGAGCCCCAGGACCGCCATGTGCTGGGGTGGGTGAAAGCCGAACTGCTCTTCAGCCAGCTCGAGGGCTCGCTCCGAGTGCTCGCGTGCGAGCTCCAGCTGACCGCAGTGGACGGCAATGACAGCGACGGGAAGGTGGTCCTGCGGCACCTCGAGTCCGTACTGAATCGAGATGTCCTGGGCACGCTCCGCGTGTTCGGCAGCGAGCTCCCAACGTCCAGCCCAGAACTCGACCCAGGCGAGGCCCCAGAGCGCCCGGGCGCTCCGCGGCTCGTTCCGCTCGCGCCACTCTTTGTGCTCGCGCTGCAGCAGGGCGCGCGCCTCGTCTCTCCTCGAGGCCGGCGCGAGAGTGTTCACGATCGCCTGTGTTGCCTCCTGCACGAGTCGCTCGCCGCCGAGAGCGCCCGGGAGGTGCTGCGCCAGCGCGGGGAGATCACCCGGCGCCTCGGCGTTGCCAGCGAACCAGCCGAGAATCGCTTGCACTGCGCGGGCGCGTGCTCGGAGCACGTCGTCGTCGAGCTGCTCGGCGAGGTCGAGCGCAGCACCGGCGTGGTCGAACTCTGTCTTGAAGCGTCTTGCCCACGCGAGGCGACAGTGAATGGCTGACTGAAGCGCTGGGCGCGAGGCGGCCTCGGGTAGAGCTTCCTCGAGGAGCGCGGCGGCGCGATCGAGCCCTTCGAGCTCGGAGAGGAGGATGAGGGCCTCGACGCGCCACGAGCCGATCTCCGTCTCGGCCAGCAGGTCGGTTGCGATCGTCCGCGCGCGCGTCCACTCGCCGGCGGCGTGATGCGCGCGAGCCGCAGCCAGCGCCCGACGACGGCGCTCGTCGCACGCTTCCGCCGGCGTCAGCCGCACGGCGTGCTCCGCGAGCTCGGCTGCGACGGCCAACGCGCCACGATCGCCGGCGAGTCTCGCGGCCTCGTCGAGCGCTGCAGCGACATCGGCGTCCGGCGTGACCTTCGAAAGCGCGAGGTGACGGGCACGGAGGAGCGGGTCCTCGACGATTCGCGCGATCCGTCCGTGCACGCTCCGCCGTTCCTCGCCGAGATCCTGGTAGAGGACCGACGACAGCAGCGGGTGCGTGAAGCGGATCATCCCGTGCTCACGCTCGATCACGTGTGCTGCGGCTGCCGGTTCGAGTGTGTCCGTCGCGACGCCTGCGTGCTCAAGGAGCGACTCCGAGGTCGTACCGATCGCCGCTGCGAGCGCGAGCGCCTCGCGGGTTGAGGCTGGGAGCCCGGTGATCCTCGCGCGCAGGAGCTCTTCGAGCGTCTCGGGGACCGGCAGCGGCTCGAGTGGGTCGACGTCGGCGTCGAGAACGCGAGCCAGCTCCAGCGCGAAGAACGGATTCCCGCCCGACCGCTCGTGGATGCGGACCAGAGTCTGGCGCGCGAACGACCTGCCGAGCCGGTGATGCAGGAACTGGTGGAGCGCGCCGACGCTGAGCGGTCCCACCGGCATCCGCCTGACCTGCTCCGTACCAAGCGCCTGGTCGATTCCAGACGGCTGCGTTCCATCGGCGAGCCGTCGGGCGAGCAGCATGAGAACATCGTTCGCGGCGAGCCTTCGCAGGGCGAACGCAAGTGCGCTCGACGAGGATGGGTCGAGCCACTGGACGTCGTCGACGGCGATCAGAATCGGCTCGCCTTCGCTGAGAAGCTGCACCACGTCGCGCACCGCGACGGCGAGCGCGCGGTGATCGACAGGATCACCCGACGCCTCGTCT
>DASWEE010000130.1:0-12738 GCA_036394915.1 Gaiellaceae bacterium
GGTGGCGGTGGCGGCGGGGGTGGCGGCGGGGGTGGAGGCGGAGGCGGAGGCGGAGAGCTCGAGAAGCTGGCGAGCGCAGAGTGGTCCGCGCTCATGGTCAAGGTGCACGTGCCCGTGCCGGTGCAATCGCCACTCCAGCCGGCGAACGTCGAGCCGGTGGAAGGCGTGGCCGTCAGCGTGACCGAGCTGCCGTCGGCGAAGGGCGCAGAGCACGTCGCGCCGCAGTTGATGCCGGCCGGATTGCTCGTCACCGTCCCGGTCCCGGTTCCTGCCTTCGAGACCGTCAGGGTTCTCGTCGTGCCCGAGCCGGTGAAGGTCGCGGTCACGACCTGGTCCGAGCTCATCACGACCGTGCACGTCCCCGCGCCGGAGCAGCCGCCGCCGCTCCAGCCGGCGAAGGTCGAGCCGGCGGAGGCCGCGGCCGTCAGCGTGACGGAAGTGCCGTCGTTGAATTGCGCCGAGCAGGTTAGGCCGCAGTTGATGCCGGCCGGGTTGCTCGTCACCGTCCCGGCCCCGACCTTCGAGACCGTCAGGGTCCTCGTCGTAACCGAGCTGGTGAAAGTCGCGGTCACCGTCTGGTCGGCGCTCATCACGACCGTGCAGGTCCCCGTGCCAGAGCAGCCGCCACCGCTCCAGCCCGCGAAGGTCGAGCCTGCGGAGGGCGTGGCGGTCAGCACGACGGACGTTCCGTCCGCGAAGGCGTGTGAGCACGTCGACCCGCAATCGACGCCGGCCGGATTGCTCGTCACCGTCCCGGTCCCGCTTCCGGCCTTCAAGATGGTCAGTCTCCGTTGCACGGATGAACCGGTGAACGAGAACGAATAAAGGCTCCCGCCGGGATCCGGCGCGAAATCGGTGTACGTGTTCGGATCAACGATCTGCGGAGGGTCGTAGATGGCCTGGACCCCGATGCCGAGCGTGAACATGCCTGCGGGGACACCGAGCGTGGTACCGGGCACGGTGAAGACCAGGCCGTCCGCAACGCGCGAAACCGAGACGCTTCCGTTCAGCATCAGCCCTGCGCCGTTGCTCGGACACGTGTAGAGCCCGTCGCCGGCAGAGCTCGTGCCGCTCGCGGCGAGACCAAATTCCACATCCGAGTACGGCGACGAAACGCAACCGGAGCCTGGTACTTGATCCTTGTCGATGTAGACGATGACGCTGTCGTAAGCGTTGAGGGAGGATGGACGGCTCCCGGAAAGGAACGACAAGGAAACGACAAGGCTGCCGCCTGTGTAAGTGGCATCGACGCTGCAGATCTCGAGAGGGTTCGAGCCCGGCACGGACGGGAGAGCGTCGGGACACGGGTCTAGCTGGGGCGTCGCTGCGAGAGCGAAGCTGGGCGCACCGAAGGCGGTGCTCAAACTGGTAGGCGAGCCCGCGCTCGCGCTCCCGGTGATCAGCACGAATCCGAGGCAAAGCGCCGCAACCAAGAGCAGCCGCAAGCTGTTCCGGCCGTGCTTCATTCCGATTGACCCCTTCCCTGCAGGCCGATAAGTATGCCCGTGACGCTCGCCTGGAGTCAGTCGAAGAGCTCGCCGACGGCCTCGACGGCGCGGTCGGCGTCCGCCTCGTCGTTGTAGGCCTGGAACGACAGCCTCAGGATCGGCAGGTCGGCAAGCGGCTGGACGAGCACCTCGATCCGGTGCTCGGCGAGAAGGCGGGCCTGGACCTCCTTCGAGTCGCAGGGAGGAAGCGGGATTCCGACCAGCTGGACGAACGAGTCCTCGCCGGGGGTGACGGGCTCGAGTCCGAACCGGTCCGCGAGCCTCGAGCGAGCGTCGACCGCGAGCCCGTGGCAGCGGCGGCGAACCTCGTCCCAGCCGTGCTCGGCCTGGAAGTCGATCGCAGCCGGGACGGCGAGCCACGCGGCCGGATCGCGCGTGCCGCGCCAGCGCCGGCGCGCGGCGAACTCCGACTGCTCCTCCCAGTCCCAGCTGAAGACGAACGGCTCAACCAGATCCTGGCGCTCCGGGCGCACGTACAGGAACCCGGATCCCTTCGGGGCGCAGAGCCATTTGTGGCAGTTGCCGGCGTAGACGTCGGCGCCGAGCGACTCGAGCCGGAGCGGGATCTGCCCAGGGGCGTGCGCCCCGTCGACGATCGAGAGGACGTCTCGCTCGCAGGCGCGGCGGCACAGCTCCTCGACGGGGAAGACGACTCCCGTGTAGCAGCTCACGTGGCTCGCGACGACCGCGCGCGTCTTGGGAGTGACTCCCGCCCAGAGCTCCTCGAGCGCGTCCTCCTGAGCGATGCCGGCCGGGATCGGCCGGGTGACGTAGCGGGCGCCCGCCTGCTCGCAGACGTGGCGCCAGAGGATGTCGACCGCGCCGTACTCGCCGACGGGCGCCAGCACCTCGTCCCCCTCGCGGAGCGGGAGCGAGCGCGCGACCGCGTTCAGGCCCTCGGTCGCATTCGTGGCGAAGACGATGTTGGCGGGCTCGGCGCCGACGTAGGCCGCGAGCTTCGCCTTGGCCTCGTCGATCAGCTCCGGGTAGCGGCGGCCGAGGACCTCGACGGGCTGCCGCTCGAGCTCCAGTTGCAGACGCTGGTACTCCTCGAACACCTCGCGCGGGCACGCGCCGAACGAGCCGTGGTTGAGGAAGACGACCTCAGGATCGAGCAGGAAGAGGTGGCGCAAGCGCGGCCCCCGGCTCCTTCTTCGTCCCGCGGGCGAGCTCCAGCTCCCGCTCACTCTGCTGCATGAACCGCACGGTGACCAGGAGCAGGACGTCGATCACGAACCCGACGCAGGCGCCGAACTGCGACTCGATGAACACGAACACCTGGGTGAGGAACAGGGATACGAGCAGCGCCCGCTCGAACCATGCGTAGGCGGCCAGGCGCGAACCGCGCCGCAACTGCACGAGTCCCCAGATGACGAGCGCTCCCGAGACGATCGAGGTTGCGAGGTTCGCCCCGCGGACGAAGCCGTAATGGCCCGGCCTTGAAGTGATCTCTCCTCCGATTCGAACTGCCCGCTGGCCGGTGAGATGTGCGCTCAGCTGCGTCAGCAGCCCGGCGATCTCGAGGATCGTCCCCAGCGCCCAGAGGACGAACAGGGTAGTCACGATGCGGATGAACCAGCGATTCTCCGTTAGCCGGAAGTAGCGGCCGCGCGCGCTGCGCACGAGCTTGGTCCCGAGTGACGGCTCCGCGTCGGCGCGAATCGGAACGGCCTCCAGCAGCTCCCGCGTCCTGGCGACGAGCGGATCGCTTCGGTCCGCGTGGTCGAGCAGGGCAAGCGCCTGCCGCTGCTCCTCTGCGTCCATGTCGCGGACCGCGCCGTCCTTGGCGAGCTCGAGCGCGTTGACGAGGTATTCGCGCGGCGTGAGCTCCCGGCGTCGCTGGAGGGCGCGCGCGATCAGGAAGAAGACGATGAAGAAGATGTAGATGATCGCAGCGGTCGGCTTGTAGAAGTAGTTGTTGTCCGAGGTCACGAACTTGCCTAGCTCGTCGATGAAGAAGCCGAGCCCGATTCCTCCGAGGACTGCGCCGACCTGGCGGGCGAACGGGCCGAGGAACGACACGAGGATGACGATGGCGATCAGCATCGCGAGGCCACCCCAGAGGAGATGGGCGATGTGGAGCCCGTGCCCTCCGAGCTGCGGGTAGTTGGTCAGCCAGAGCTCCGTACGGATGAGCAGGATCGTCCCGACGGCGCACACGAGCACGGTGTCGAGCAGCGGCCCCATGTCGAGCGCCCGCGTCGAGAGCGTCGTGATCCGCGGCCCCAAGATCCGGCTCAGCACGGGGCGATCCTAGTGGACGACTAGGATCGACAAGCCGTGGGCCTCCAGATCTACGTCGATACGTCCCGGGCGGTTCCGTTCCTGATCCTGCTCTCGTTCCTGATCACGTTCGGGCTCACGCGCCTGTACACGCGCCTCGCCCGTGTGCGCAACTGGGGGAGCGGCCACGCGGGAGACATCCACCTGCACCACATGGTGTTCGGAATCGTGTTCATCATCCTCGCCGGCTTCGTGTCGCTGGCGATGGATCCCGGCCAGCCTTGGGTCGACTTCCTGGGCGTCCTCTTCGGAGTGGGAGCCGCGCTCACGCTCGACGAATTCGCCCTCTGGCTGCACCTCAAGGACGTCTACTGGGCCGAGGAGGGGCGCGCCTCGGTCGACGCGGTGATCATGGCGACGATGCTCGGCGGGCTGATCGTGCTGGGAGTGACGCCGTTCGGGCTGGGCAAGAACGATTCGGGAGTCGCTATCGCCGTCGCGGTATTCGTGGGGACGCTGTTCTCGCTGATCGCCCTGCTGAAGGGCAAGATCTTCCTCGGACTGATTGGGCTTTTCATCCCGATCCTCGCCCCCATCGGGGCGATCAGGCTCGCGCGCCCCTCGTCGCCGTGGGCGCGCTGGCGCTACCGGGACAACGAGAAGAAGATGACCAAGGCGCTCGCCCGGGAGGAGAAGCGGAGCGCGCGGAAGCTGAGGCTCCGCAACTGGATCGGGGGCACGCCGGATCTCAAGTCTTCCCAGACATGAGGCTCGGCTTCGACGGGATCAGCCGCTGGTGGCTCGCGGCCGGGGCGCTCGGCTTCGCCCTCTTCACTCTTGTCTGCATGTTGCTCGCCATGCGGCTCGCGGGCCCTGTCACGCATTCGTACAACCTCGGCACGCTCGAATACGAGATCGAGCCCTCATTCTCGGGCAAGGCCCAGATCTACGTACCGCTCGCGGACTGGGAGCTCGAGGCTCCGCTGTACGGCGCTCCGTACGTGCTGCACATCGAGCCGCGGGAGGTGAGCCCGACGGCAATCGTGCGGGCGGCGAAGGGCTTCAAGCCGGCGCTCAAGCAGGCGAAGAAGGACATCAAGCACTCCGCGATCTGGACCTTCGTGCGCGCCTTTATGTTCGGGCTCCTGGGAGGGCTGGCCGCCGCGCTGCTCGTCCTGCTGTTCCTGCGCGCGATCGGGCGCGCGTGGCGGACATCCATGGTCGTTGGAGCCGGCTGCTTCGTTCTTGCCACACTCCTCGTCGCCGGCAGCGGGCTCTGGCTCTGGCAGAGCCTCGATCTGAACGCGTTCCACGACATCACGATCACGAACGGCCGCGGGGCCAAGGCGATGGTCGACGCGCGCAGACAGCTTCGTCACGACAACGACCTTCCGGCCATCCTTCAGGATCTCTCGCGGCTCGTCGCGCGCGGAGACCGCATCAAGATCAAGGTCAAGACCCGCTAAGGGCTCGGGCTCTTCACCTCGAGTGAGAGCTCTTGTCCCGAGTCGGCGAACGCGGGCGAGAAGATCCGTACCGAGCAGACGCTCACCTTCCCTTGCGGCGGGACGCCGTAGCTGACCACCGTCTGCAGCTTGGGAGCGTTCGCGGGCACGCGTAGCCCGCCGATCCTCGGGTTCTTCTCCGTGGCTCCGTTGAGGCGCTCGCTCGCGACGAACGCGACGTTCTCCGCGTCCTCGCCGCCCTTGTTCGCCAGCGTGATCCAGAATCCGAGCTTGTTCGCCGGCTGCAGCTGGCAGTAGCTCTGGCCGGGGACGAACACGAGCCGGGCGGCGCCCGTGTGCTTTGGCGCTGTCGTCGTCGGGGCGCTGGACGTGTTGCCGCCGCCGCCGGTCGCGGGCGGCGAGGTCGACCGGCCCGGATGGGCGGTCTTGTCCGAGCCGGTCGCGAGGACGACGCCCGCGGCGATCCCTCCGGCCACGAGCAGTGCGCCGAGCAGGCCGCCGACGAGCTTGGGAGAAAAGCGGCCGGCGATGGGCGGTAGCACCGGAGGACGCGGCGGGCTCGGCGGCCGGGCGGCAGGAGGCTGCGGGGCCGGCCTCGGTGGAGGGGGCCCAGGCGGCGTTCGAGGCGGCGGTGGAGACGGTTCGGCTGGTGGTGGAGGCGGAGGCGGCTCCTCCTCCAGCGGCAGCTCGGCAACCCTCGCCTTCGCCTGGTCGACCAGGCGCTGCACGTAGGAGGTTCTGAGCGGATTGCCCTTGAGCGTGCTGAAGAGCGGCGCCCACCGTTCGATCCCGAGCTCCTTCCGGCAGTCGAGCCAGGCCTCGATCTCCTCGGAGAAGTCCGGAGCGAGCTCGACGACCCCGGCCTCGAGCGCGGTCAGTTCAAGCGTCTCGGGGATCGAACGGCCGCTACGAAACAGGACGACGAACAGGGCCCGGTTGCGCACTCCGGCCGGCGTCTCCGCAGACGTCACCGCGAGCAGCCTCGTGATCTCGGGCGGGCTCAGGCGCTCGCTCATCTCGACACCACCACTCCGAGCAGCACGCCGGCGGCGACCAGCTGCAGCCACGTGGGCAGCCCGCCGGCTCGATGCCAGCCGCGGATCCGATGAGTCGGAAAGAGCTTCCTCCCACCGGGACGGGGCAGCGGGATCACGTGCTCGATGTCCGGCGACGAAGCGGCGAGCGCACCGATAGTGGCGGGGTCGAACGCGCCCCGTCGTGCGATCAGAAGCAGCATCCCCGCAACACCGCTCGAGATCTCGAAGCGCCGCGAGTCGATGTCCTGGTGCGGCACGAGATCTCCGGCGAGATGGAGGGCGAGCCCGAGTGCGACGGCGGCCGGCCGCGACCTGACGAGCGCCCCCCCGGCGGCCCCGGTGGCCACGTGAAGCGAGACGATCATGGCGCCGAGTTTGGCAGGATCCAGTCCACGATGGAACTCATCCACACGTGCTACCGCATCGGCGACATCGACCGCTCGGTCGCGTTCTACGAGGCGCTCGGGTTCGACGAGATCCGCAGGATGCCGATCCGGGACGAGGCGATCAACGTCTTCATGGGCCTGCCCGGCGACGGGCCGAGGCTCGAGCTGACGCACAACTTCGGCGTCGACTCGTACGAGCTGGGCACCGGCTACGGCCACATCGCAGTGACCGTGGACGATCTCGACTCGACCCTCGAGCAGCTGAAGGAGCAGGGGATCGAGCCCGAGCGGCCGCCCTACACGGTGCGCGAAGGCGGCTCGAGACTGTGCTTCGTCCGCGATCCGGACGGGTACCGAATCGAGCTGATCGAGAGCGGCGCCTAGAGCACCTTAGGCGCGAAAATTCGCCCCTGGCGTTGCAGAGGCTACTGCTAGAATTTTGGGGCCTCGCCCGACGCGACGCGGTTTAGCCTCTCCTTGGGAAGCCAGCGCGCCGGGCGCGGCCTTGTCCGGGGTCAATACGCACTTGAAGGCACGAGTCCTGCTCGGATTCGCGGATGCCGATTCGGGTATCGGACGCCCGTGACAGCGGCCGATCTGATCCCTGGCACAGCCGGATTGCCGAAGTTGCGCGAGGCGGCGGCGGGCTGCAGGGCGTGCGACCTGTGGCGATCGGGCACACAGACGGTGTTCGGCGAGGGGACGCGGACGGCGGAGGTGATGTTTGTCGGCGAGCAGCCCGGCGATCGTGAGGATCGCGAGGGGCGGCCGTTCGTCGGCCCGGCGGGGCGGCTACTCGACCAGGCGATGGAGCAGGCGGGGATCGACCGCAGGAAGGCCTACGTCACGAACGTCGTCAAGCACTTCAAGTGGACGGCGCGGGGGAAGCGACGCATCCACGCGAAGCCGAGCTGGTCGGAGATCGCGGCCTGCCGACCCTGGCTCGACGCCGAGCTCGACGTGGTCAAGCCGCACGTGCTCGTGTGTCTGGGCGCGACCGCGGCACAGGCGCTGCTCGGCCGGGACTTTCGCGTCACGAAGCAGCGGGGCGTGCCGGTCGACTCCGAGCTCACCCCGGTCGTCATCGCGACGATTCATCCCTCTGCGATCCTGCGCGCCGATCCGAAGGACCGGGACGCGGAGCTGGCGGCCTTCGTGAACGACCTACGCGTCGTGGCGGGGCACCTGCCCTAGGTCCGGCGCGGACAGGTCCCAGGGACAGTCCCTCGGACCTGACTGGATCGGACAGGCCTTAGGGACTGTGCCTCGGAACCGCGCATACCCTGACCCTTCCCGGGGCCAGTAGCCAGCACCCGGCCGGCCCGGACATGTCCCAGGGACTGTCCCTCGGACCTGGCCGGAGCGGACCTATCTCAGGGACTGGCCCTCGATGCGGCGGCTCCGCTAGACCCGACTGGGTGCTTCCTGGCCGGGCGTGTGGAGCAAGTTCTGGACGTCGCGGACGCCCTGGACCTTGCGGGTCTTCTGCTCGAGCGCCGCGATCATGTCGGGCTGCTCCACCTGGCCGCGCAGCACGATCACCCCGTTCTCGGCGTTGACGTTGATCTGACCCTTGGGGACGTCGGCGTCGCGGAAGATCTCGGTCTCGACCTTGTGCGCGAGCGTCGCGTCGTCGAACTCCTTGGGCTCTTCCTTCAGATGGGTCGCCTTCTGCGCGACGCCGTAGGCCTCGGCGGCCACTCCTCGCGCCAGCCGCTCGCCTTTCCGCTCGGTGCGGTGGAGGAGCCCCACGAGTCGGGCGACGGTCATCTTGCGGCGCCGCTTTCCGTTTTGCGGGTCGAAGAAGTACACGAGCGCGGCACCGATCGCACCGCCCAGCGCGGTGTTTCTCAGTCTCATCTTCAGTCCTCCCTCTGTCTTGGCTCTCTCGTCGAACGGGTTACCCGCCGACGGGTGAGCCAAACCAGAGGGAGAGGAGAGTGCCGCGACGGTCGCGCGCTCGTGCCCGATTAGGCCCTCATGGGGCGCCGCTGGCGGTGCGGGGCTGGAGGGGACAGTATTTCAATACGGCCCCGTAATGCCCCGTGCCGTCAGCGGCGTCAGGCCTCCGCGGAGCCCGGCTTCGCCGGGCGTGAGCGGGGGCCGGCCAGGAGCGCCTAATCGCCCCAGTCGAAGTCGCGCGACTGGGACCAGAGATTGCCCTCGAGCTCCGGAAGCTGCTCTTCCGGATCCTCGCCGGGCCACTTGAGCGTCTTCGTCTCGACCGGCGCTTGGACCTCTCCGTCCATGGTCTCTTCGAGCCGGGCCTGCTCTTCGGTCTTGAACAGCGGATGGTTGTCGAAAGGATCCTCGCTCTTGTAGCGATCGAGCGGCATGTGCACCTCCAGGTCGGAGTTGCGCCGCTTCAGTTCTAGATGATCTTGGATTACCTGCGCGAAGAACGAGGGAGTCTCCACCGGCATGCATCCCCTCCAGTGTCGGTGTTGGGTTGCCTCGGCCGTCGATTGTAACGACTACGCAGGATTTTTCTCTCCCGTGCATGTCGCAGACAGCACGATCGTCCGTCCAGCGGGGTCTGCGAAGATAGCCCTCGATGCCGCGCTTCAGCCGAGTGATCACGCGCAAGGTCGGCCCGGTCGGGCTCGCGCTCACGGCCTGGGACATCTGGCGCCGGCTGCCGCCCGAATACCGGCGGCAGATCATGGCGGCGACGCGCAAGCACGGGCCGCGCGTCGCGAAAGAGGCGGCCAAGCGCTATCGCGAATACCGCCGGACTAGGCTCTAGCCAGCGCTTCGCGGACGATCCGTTCCTGCTCGCGAGCGTGCGTCGTCGGGTAGCCCTCGCTCGGGCTCGCCCGCCATTGCCTGCCGACGTAGCGGAGCGGAACGCCCTCCGGCCGAATCTGCTCGAGCCTGTGGCGGGTCGCGCGCCACGCGCCCATGTTCTGCGGCTCCTCCTGCGCCCACACGATCTCCGCGAGCGCCGGATACGAGCGGACGAGCTCCGCCGCCTCCTCCAGCGGGAACGGATAGATCTGCTCGAGCCGCGCTATCGCGACGTCGTCCGCGGCGGCACGATCCTCGCTCCCGACGAGGTCGTAGTAAAGCTTCCCCGAGCAGACCACGAGCCTGCGCACACGTTCGTGGTCGGCGGACGGATCGTCGATGACGGGACGGAACCGCCCCTCCGTCAGCTCCGCGAGCTGCGACGCCGCATCCTTCAGCCGCAACAGGCCCTTCGGCGTCATCACCACGAGCGGGCGCGCGCTCGGGTTGAGCGCCTGCCGCCGCAGCAGATGGAAGTACTGCGCCGCCGTCGAGCAGTTGGCGACACGGATGTTCCCCTCGGCGGCGAGCTGCAAGAAACGCTCCAACCGTGCGCTCGAGTGCTCCGGCCCGTTCCCTTCGTAGCCGTGTGGAAGCAGCAGCGTCAGCCGCGAGGTCTGGCCCCACTTCGACAGGCCCGAGACGAGGAACTGATCGAGGATCACCTGCGCCCCGTTGACGAAGTCGCCGAACTGCGCCTCCCAGAGAACGAGCGCCTCCGGGGCGGCGATCGAATACCCGTACTCGAATCCAACCGCGGCGAACTCCGACAGCGGCGAGTTGTGGACCTCGAACGACGCCTGCGTGCCCGAGAGGTTCTGGACGGGCGCGTAGCGCTCGCCCGTCCGGGCGTCGTGGAGGACGAGGTGCCGGTGCGAGAACGTCCCACGCTCCGTGTCCTGTCCGGTGAGGCGGATCGGGATCCCCTCGACGAGGAGCGTCGCGAACGCCAGTGCCTCGGCCTGTCCCCAGTCGATTCCACCCTCCTCGAGCGCCGGGATCCGCCGTTCGAGCTGGCGTTCGAGCTTCGGGTGGATCGTGAAATCGTCGGGTACACGCAGGAGCTCGCGATTGAGCGACTCGAGCTGATCGGCGGAGACGGCCGTGTGCACGTCCTCGGAGATCTCGCCGGGTAGCGGCCGATCCTCCTCTTCGGGCTCGTCGCGGCCGAAGCTCGACTTCAGGCGCTCGTGCGCGGCGCGGAGCCGATCCAGCACCTGCTTGGTTTGCGCATCGGCCTCCTCCTCGGTGAGGACCCCCTCCTCGATCAGGCGGGCGGCGAACTCCTGCCCCACCGACGGATGGTGGGCGATCCGCTCGGCCATCAGCGGCTGCGTGTATGCGGCCTCGTCCTGCTCGTTGTGGCCGTGCCGGCGGTAGCCGACGAGATCGACGACCACGTCCTGGCCGAACCGCCTGCGGTACTCGAGAGCGAGCCTGATCGCCGAGATCGCGCCCTCGGCGTCGTCGGCATTGACGTGGATGATCGGAATGTCGAAGCCCTTGGCGAGGTCGCTCGAGTAGCGGGTCGAGCGTCCCTCCTGCGGATCGGTCGTGAAACCGATCTGGTTGTTTCCGATGATGTGGAGCGTGCCGCCGGTCGTGTAGCCGGCGAGATCCTCGAGGTTGAGCGTCTCGGCGACGACACCCTGGGCGGGGAAGGCTGCGTCGCCGTGGATCAGGACGGGGAGCGCGATCCTGGGATCGATGACGCCCTGCCGCGTGCCGCGGTCGGTCTCCTCCGCCCGCGCGCGTCCCTCGACGATCGGGTCGACCGCCTCGAGGTGGCTTGGGTTGGCGGCGAGCGTGACGGTGATCTCCCCCGCCTCGGTCGCGCGCGTGCCCTCGGCGCCGTGGTGGTACTTGACGTCGCCGCTGCCCTGCTCGCGGTCGTGCGCGAGTGCCTCGCTCGTCCGCTCCCCCTCGAACTCGCGCAGGATTTCCTCGTACGGGACGCCGATCGTGTGTGCGAGCACGTTCAGCCGGCCGCGATGGGCCATGCCGATCACGACCTCGTGCGCACCGGCCTCGGCCGCCAGCTCGATCGACTCGTCAAGCATCGGCACAAGGACGTCCAGACCCTCGATCGAGAACTGCTTCTGGCCGAGAAACGTGCGGCGGAGGTAGTGCTCCAGACCTTCCACCTCGCTCAGTCGGGCAAGGAGCTGTCGCTTCTTGTCGGGGCCGAGCGGCGTCCTGAAGCGGCCGGACTCGATCGCCTTGCGCAGCCAGACGCGCTCCTCGTGGTTCGAGATGTGCTCGATCTCGTAGGCCATCGTCCCGCAGTAGATCTCGCGCAGGTGCGGGAGCACGTCGGCGAGGGTCTCCCCCGGCACGTGTACGCGCAGGACAGATGCCGGGATCCGCTTCTGCAGCTCCGGGGTCAACTTCAGGCTCTCCGGCTCGAGCGCGGGATCGCCGACCGGATCCGACCCGAGCGGATCGAGTCGGGCGGCGAGGTGGCCGTGCGTCCGGTAGGCCTTGACGAGGGAGACCGCCGCGGCGACCGCCTCGATCAGCTCGTCGTCGGGCCTCTCGGCGCGCGGTGCCTCTTCGACGGGGGCGGCGGGCGCGGGCGCCGGCAGGTGGCCGTTCTCCTCGGCGCGCAGCGCCTCGAGCAGCCGGGCGAGGCCGGGGTGGCTTGCCACGAGCTCGCTGTCGCCGCTCTCGAAGAGACTCCGCCATTCGTCGGGGACGGTCTCCGGGCTCTCGAGGTATTGCTCGAGCAGGAGCCGGGCGTAGCCCGAATTCAGCCCATCGACGTCGTGCATGCTCACTACTTAGTGTTGTAGCAAGGGTTTCCTTGCTAATAGAGCGGGCGGCGCGTGAGGATCGCGATCACCATCCCGAGGATGAAGCATGCGCTCGCGACGGCGACCGCGACGGCGGCCAGCCGGGCATGGCGCCCACCGATCCCGGTTGCGACGAAGGCGATGATGATCGCGAAGGGATCGAGGCGGATCGGGCGATAGACAAGCGAGAGCAGCGCAGCGACGATTGCGAGCGCGGCGAGAAAGCCTGCGACGGTGTCGGCAGGGCGATCCTGCTCCATCGCACTCATACGCCGGCGGGTGCTCGGCGCTGAACGCGCGCGTACGAGCGGCGCGGCGAGCCGTGCGGCCCGCGGCGGCGGGGCCGGCGTGGCTGCGGAGACCAAGGCGGTCTCTGTTCGATGTCGGGCGATGCGAGCAGCGGCGCAGGCTCAGCCGGCCTGCCGTCGCCTCTGAGCGCCCAGTACACCACGAGACACAGGTAGATGACCGGGATCTTCAGGATGACCATCAGGAATACGAACTCCCAGACCATCGGCGACAGTGTACTCGCTCAGTTC
>DASWEE010000131.1:0-13741 GCA_036394915.1 Gaiellaceae bacterium
GCGATGACCAAGTCGTCGCCCGCGACATCGGGTACGTGTCGATCACCTTCGACCACCGGGTCGTAGACGGGGCCCGTGCCGCCGAGTTCGGCCTCGCCGTGATCGGTCGCCTGGAGTCGGGCGTCTCCTAGACTGAGTCCCCGATGGGGGACTGGTACTGGATCGGCATGCTCGCCGGCCTCGGCGCCGCTCTCGGCGTCCTCTTCGCCGGCGCGCTCGCTGCCACGCGGGCGGGAGTCGTGGCCGCCGTCGCTCTCGGCGTGGGAGCCGGGCTGCTCGCGGGCCTGGGCATCGGGGAGTGGGACGAGGCGATCGGCGGGGCGATCGGTGGGCTGCTCGGCGCGGCCGGGGCTACCCAGCTGGTTCAGGGAACCCTCCGGCGCGGCGGCACCCGTGGAGGTACCGCCGTTTGGATCGGCCTCGGCGCGCTGCTCGTCGGGGCGCTGGCGCTGGTCCCCGCCGTCGGCTACCTCGAAGCTGCGGCGCTTCCGATCATCGGAGCACGCCTGCGTATGCGCGCTCCCAAGCGGTACGCAGGCCTTCGTAGCCTTGCCAAGTAGCAAGAAGCTGATCCTGGTGCTCATCGACGGTCTGACTCCGTCGATGTTCGAAGCGGCTGCGGAGAGCGCGCCGACGTTCGCCTTACTGGCCGAGAACGGCCGCTACGGCCGCGCAGCCTCGGTCTTTCCGTCGCTGACCCCGGTCTGCGTCTCCTCGATCGTGACCGGCTCCTATCCCGACGTCCACCACATCCCGCATCTCGTCTGGTACCACCGCGATGAGCGGCGGCTGGTCGAGTACGGCTCCTCGTTCGGGGCGATCCGGCGGGCCGGCATGAGCCGCTCGATCCGCGACGCGATCTTCAACATGAACGGGAAGCACCTTGCGCCGGAGGCGCTGACCGTCTTCGAGTCGCTCGAGGACGCGGGGCTCACGCCGGCGGCGGTCAACATCCCCTGCCACCGGGGCCGGACGAGGCACCGGACCACGATTCCCGGCGTCACGCGGATCGCGTACGGCCCAAAGCGATTCTTCTTCTACAACCTGTTCGAGTCAGACGCGACCGGCGCCCCGCTCGCGGTCAGGAGCCGCACCCGCGGGACCGTGGACGACTATGCCGCCGCGGTCGGCCGCTGGCTCGTGACCCGCGATGGTTTCGATTTCCTCGCCTACTACCTCTCCGACTACGACTTCCTCTCCCACGCCGTCGGCCCCGACGCCGCCCATGAGGGAATCGCACGCGCCGAGCGCGCCCTCGCGGCGCTCGTCGAGGCGGCCGGAGGGGCGGACGATTTTCTCGAGCGCTACGCCGTCGTGCTCTGCTCGGACCACGGGCAGACCCGTGTCGATCGCGCGGCTCGCCTGCAGGAACCGCTCTCGAAAGTCGAGGGGATCATCGTGACTGCGTCCAATCGCGCCGGGATGGTCTACCGGCTCGACGGCTGCCGGCTCGACTCGCGCGAGCTCGCCGCGCTCCTCGACTCCGAGCCTTCGGTCGACGCCGTTGCCTTCCGCGAAGGGGACTCGGCCGTGCTTCGGCGCGAGGGTGAGGAGGTACGCGTTACGGACTCGACTCCGCTCGACTATCCGGATGCGAGCGCGCGGATCTGGGCCGCGCTGCGAAATCCGAATGCGGGCGATCTGCTCGTCTCAGCCGCTCCGGGCTTCGAGTTCGCCGACCTCGGGGGACGGCACCACGCAGGCGGGGGCAGCCACGGCTCGCTCGTCAGCGGAGACTCCGAGGTTCCGATCCTGCTCGTCGGTGTCGAGGGGGAGGCCGCGAGCATCACCGAGCTGACGCCGCTCGTGCTCACCCACTTCGGAGTCGCGGCGCCCGTTCCGGCGCATGTCTGACTTTGACCAGGAGCGGCGCCTGATGGTGGAGCGGCAGCTGCGCGCCCGCGACATCGTCGACGAGCGCGTGCTCGAGGCGATGGGGCGAGTGCCGCGCGAGTTGTTCGTCCCGCCCGAGGAGCGGAGCCGCGCCTACGACGACGCGGCGCTCCCGATCGGCGCCGGCCAGACGATCTCGCAGCCGTACATGGTGGCCCGCATCTGTGAGGTGCTCTCGCTCAAGGGCGACGAGCGCGTGCTCGACGTCGGCACCGGGTCGGGCTACCAGGCCGCGGTGCTCGCCGAGCTCGCGGCCAAGGTCGTCACGATCGAGCGCGTCCCGGAGCTCGCCGAGTCGGCGCGCAGAGCGCTCGCCGAGGCGGGATACGACAACGTCGAGGTGAGGGTCGGCGACGGCACCCTGGGCGTTCCCGACCGCGCGCCCTTCGACGCGATCGCGGTCGCCGCGGCAGCTCCCGAGATCCCGCAGACGCTGTACGAGCAGCTCAAGCCGGGCGGGCGGATGGCGGTTCCCGTCGGCGGCCGCCGCTCCCAGGAGCTCCAGCTCGTCGTGCGAAGCCCAGAGGGACCGGCCGTCCTGCGCTCGGTGCCCTGCCGGTTCGTTCCCCTGCTGGGCGAGGAAGGGTTTGATTGAAGCGCGCCTTCGTCCGGATCCACGGGCACGTTCAAGGAGTCGGCTTTCGCTACGAGGCCCGCGCACGGGCCCGCTCGCTCGGGCTGGCCGGATGGATCCACAACGCCCCCGGCGGCTCGGTCGAAGCGGTGTTCGAGGGCGATCCGGACCGCGTCGAGAGCATGGTGGAGTGGTGCCGGCAGGGCCCGGGCGGGGCACGCGTCGAGGAGGTCGAGGTGAGCTGGGAAGAGCCTACGGGCGAGCAGGGATTCGACGTCCGCTAGGCTCGCTCGCGATGGAACGATCCGGCTCGGCCGCCGTTACGCTCGCCACCGCCCGTTCGCGCGCGGGCGCGGCGCTGAGCCGGCCGCACAACTGGGTGCAGCTCGCGAAGTTCTGCGCCGTCGGAGCGATCGGGTACGCGGTCAATCTTGCCGTCTACTCGGCGCTCCTGCGTGGAGCCGGCATCCACTACCTCGCCGCCGCCGCGTGCTCGTTCCTCGTCGCCGTCGCGAACAACTACACCTGGAACCGGCTCTGGACGTTCCGCGGCCAGCGTGGCCATTTCGCCTATCAGGGGCTCCGCTTCCTGATCGTCTCGGTCGTTGCGCTCGGCGCGAACCTGCTCGTCCTGCACGTTCTCGTCGGGATCGGTCTCGGCAAGATCGCCGGTCAGGCGGTCGCGATCATCCTGGTGACACCCTTGAATTTCCTCGGCAACAAGCTCTGGTCGTTCCGTCTCGCGCACCCGGCCGGCGCCCGCTCCCGCCCGGCGAAGCCGGGCTCCAAATCGACGCGGAGATGGCAAGCCCTCTCGCGCCGATTTTGAGGTCTCAGTTACGGCGGAGCCCGGAAAATGCCGGGCTCCGCGGTGCCTGACGCGAGCGCGAGCCGGCACTTGCGCGTACCCCGTGCGGCTAGATTGCGCCACATGGGCCGGGCGCTCGCGGTCGCCGCTCTCCTCGCGCTGTTCGTCACGCCTGCGGGTCTCGCCAAGGACCGCTCCCCTCTGCACCAGCCGTTCGGCAGCGCGCAGCAGCTGACCAAAGCGAAGGTCACCGCCGCCTTCCTCGCCGAGGACAAGGTCGCGCACTGGCTCGACCGTTATCCGCGCGCCGGGCGGGTGACCGAGGCCGCCTACGACAAGAAGACACGCAGCTGGACGATCAAGGTCTGGTGGGGGAAGGCCGGCGAGATCGCGACGGGCCAGGTCGACGACGGATCGGGGCTCGTGACCGAGGCGTGGACCGGGCCGCAGGTCGCCTGGAAGATGGCGCGCGGCTACTCGGGTGCCTTCGGCGGCGAGGTGATCAACAACACCTGGGTCTGGCTCGGCCTCTGCGCCGCCTTCCTGCTCGGGCTCGGGAACCTGCGCCGGCCGCTCAGCCTGCGCAACCTCGACCTGATCGCGCTGCTGTCGTTCTCGGTGTCGCTCTGGTACTTCAACGAGGGGAACATCTTCACGAGCGTCCCGCTCGCCTATCCGCCGCTCTTCTACCTGCTCGGCCGCCTGATCTGGATCGCGACAGCAAGTGCGCATCGGCCTCGGGGAGGCGCCCACTCCCGTTCCTGGGGCGTCGCTGGCAAAGGAGGCAAGCGGGCGAGGCGCAGGACAGTACAGCTAGTACGGACAAGCCTCGCGCGTGCAGCATCCTGCCGCCAGCGGCGTCAGGCCTCCTCGGAGCCCGGCTTCGCCGGGCGGGAGCGGAGGCCGGCCAGGGGCGCGAGTGTCTGGCCGGTGTGGGTGCTGGCGGCCGCGACCGTCTTCCTGCTCGGATTCCGGATCGGCGTCAACGTCGAGGCCCCTCACAGCGTGATCGACGTCGGGTACTCGGGGGTGATCGGCGCCGAGCGGATCGCGCACGGTCAGTCGCCGTACGGGCACATGCCGGTCGAGGACTCGCTCAAGCCCTGCGGGCCCTCCGACGCGAGCGGCGAGATCCGCGACCGGATTCAGACCAACGGACGCTGCGAGTCGGCCAACGAGCGCGGGGACACCTACGGCCCGGTGTCCTACGAGGCTTACCTACCTGCCTACGCCGCCTTCGGCTGGAGCGGGAAATGGGACAGCCTCCCCGCTGGGCACGCGACCTCGATCCTCTGGGACATCCTCTGCCTGCTCGGGCTCGCGCTCATGGGATTGCGCTTCGGCGGGACGAGGCTCGCGGCCACGCTCGCCTTCGCGTGGGTCGCGTATCCGTTCACGCAGTACGTCTCCAGCTCGAACACGAATGACGCGATCATGCCCGCGTTCCTGATCTGGGGCTTCTGGCTCTGCAGTTCCCCCTGGGCACGGGGCGCGGCGAGCGCGCTCGCCGGGTGGACGAAGTTCGCCGCCCTGGTCGTCGCGCCGCTCTGGCTGTCCTATCCCGACGGCTTCCGCCGCCCGCGTGCGAAGGCTGCGTTTCTTGCCGCGTTCGCGCTCGCGACCCTGGCGGCGTTCTCGATCCTCCTGCTCGAGCCACACCCCGTCCATGCAGCGCGCGTGTTCTGGGACCGGACGCTCGGCTGGCAGATCGGACGCGAGTCGCCGTTCTCGCTCTGGGACTGGAGGCAGTACCACGCGCGCGGGATTCCCAACCTGCACGCGGCCCAGTGGGTGCTCGAGGGCCTGCTCGTGCTCGGTGCGATCGCCGTCTACTTCGTCCCGAGGCGCAAGAGCCCCCTCCAGCTCGCGGCGTTGACCGCGGCCCTGCTGATCGGCTTTGAGATCGTTCTGACGCACTGGTTCTACCTCTACATCCCGTGGTTCTTCCCCTTCGCCGCGATCGCGGTGCTCGCCCGGCCGGCCCGTCGGGCCGTGGCCCCCGAGGAACCCTCCATCCGTGAGCACACGCCTCGAGCGCTGGTCCCGGCCGGCTGACGTCCCGTTCGCGGCGCTGGTCACGGCGCTCGCGATCGGTCTGTTCGCCGGCTCGTGGGGCCTGCTCCACGAGGGCTTCTTCACCCGCCATCCGGTCGAGGACACGCCGGTGTACCAGCGCTACGGCGAGGAGATGGTGCGCGGCGACGTGCCCTACCGCGACTTCAAGCTCGAGTATCCGCCGGCGGCGCTGCCGGCGTTCGTGATCCCCGCCGTGGGCAGCCCGTCTCAGGACACGTACGAGAGCCGGTTCGAGTGGCTGATGCTCCTCTGCGGCGCCGCGATGATCGCGCTCATGGCGGCCGCCCTCTCGAGCCTGGGGGCCGGCTCGCCCCGGCTGGCCGCTGCGCTGGGATTCGCCGGCCTGGCGCCGATCGCGCTCGGGCCGGTGATCCTGACCCGATTCGACCTCTGGCCGGCGGCCTTGACGGTTGGGGCGCTGGCGGCGCTTCTCTCCGGCCGGCTGCGCCTCGGATCGGGCGTGCTCGGGCTCGGCTTCGCGGCGAAGCTCTACCCGATCCTGCTGCTCCCGCTCGCGCTCGCCTTCGTCTGGCGCCGCCGCGGCAGGAGGGAGGCGCTCGTGTGCGCCGGGGCCTTCGCGGCCGTCGGCGTCGTCTGCTTCCTTCCCTTCGCCGCGATCGCGCCGGGCGGTCTCTGGCACAGCGTGTTCGAGCAGGGCAGCCGTCCGCTTCAGCTCGAGAGCCTCGGCTCCGCCCTGCTGATCGCCGCGCACCACGTGTTCGGCCTCGGGATCACGATGAGCTCGAGTCACGGCTCGCAGAACCTCGGCGGCTCGCTGCCGAACGCGGTCGCCGCGATCCAGGCCCTGCTCCAGGCCGCCGCCGTGATCGCGATCTGGGTCTGGTTTGCGCGCGGTGAGCCCGGTCGCGAGCGCCTCGTCCGCGCGAGCGCGATGGCCGTCGTCGCCTTCATCGCGCTCGGCAAGGTGCTGTCTCCGCAGTTCCTGATCTGGCTGATCCCGCTCGTCCCGCTCGTACGGGGACGGCGCGGGCTCGCCGCATCCGGGCTGCTCGCGCTTGCGTTCGTCCTGACGCAGAGCTGGTTTCCGTACCGCTACTGGGCCTTCGCGCTCCACTTCGATACCGCGGCCTCCTGGACGGTGCTCGTCCGCGACCTCGCGCTCGTCGGGCTGTTCGCCGTGCTGGTCTGGCCGCGACCGGTCGAGCGGTGACGCGCGTCGCAGACCTCGTCGGGAAGGCCCGCTGGTTCGGGGGAATCCACGTCTGCGAGCAGGGACGGCTGCTGCTCACGATCGGTGGAGAGAACCCCAAGATCGCCGGCCCTCCGCCGCCGCGGGCGCACGTTCGCTGGATCGGCGGCGGGCCCTTGCCGGGCGAGTCGTTCGAGGACTGTGCGCTGCGCGAGGCGCAGGAGGAGCTCGGTTGTCCCGTCGATTTGCGGCACGCACAGGAGACGATCGTCGATCTTCGCCCCGCTTCTCCCGAGCGGCTCGAGCTCGAGGACCGGCCCGCCCCGCTGCTCGTCCAGCGCTACGACGACGGGGAGGTGCTTGTCATGTACCGCGCCCGGCTCCTCGGCGAGCCGTACCCGGCCGACGTCGAACGGCTCGCCTGGATTCCGCTCGGGGCCGTCGAGCCTCTGTGTGCCGGGGTTGAACCCGGCGCCGCGGAACGGCTGGGCGTCGAGGTGCTCGGTCCGCGCCCCGGCGCGCCCCTTTTCATCGGCCGCGCCGGCGCCGAGTACCTGCTTTGGAGCATGCGCGTCGACGCGACTCCCTAGAATCGCGCGATGCGGACGCTGGTCAGCTCCGTTCCCGTCTGGGGGCTCGTCATCCTGTTCGTCGGCGGCATGATGGCTTTGAGCGCCGTCGGCTTCCTGCTCGTGCAGAAGCTCGACTTCCGGTCGCCGAGCACCGGGGCGGACACATACGTGAGCGCCTTCGGGACGAGGGCCTCGACGCTGTTCGGGATCCTGCTCGTGTTCGTGATCGTCTCCGAGTACGGCTCGTTTCAGGGTTCGCAGAGAACGGTTCGAGCCGAGGCGACGAACCTGGCCGAGATCATCCGCAACACCCAGTCGTTTCCGGCCGCGCCGCGCGACCGCATCCGCGGTGCCGTCGTCGCGTACACAGACGAGGTCGTCCACCGCGAGTGGACGCTGATGGAGGACGGGGAGCAGAGCGACGTCGCCTCGGGGAAGCTGGACGGGATTCAGCATGCGATCTCGAGCTACAGCCCCTCGGACGAGGCGGACAAGGTCTTCTACGGCGCCGCCGTCGGCAACTTCGATGCCGTCGTCAACGCCCGCCGTGACCGCATCGACTCCGCCAAGGAGCACATCCCGACGCCGCTGCTCGGGCTCCTGTTCGCAGGAGCGATCGTCTTCGTGCTGACGATGTTCGTGTTCTCGGCCGCGAAGGACTCGCTGCTGCTCGCGCTGATCGTCACGCTGGCGGCGATCGTGGGCGCTGGCCTGTTCGCGACGGTCGTCCTCGACTATCCCTTCACGGGCTCGCTCGGCATCTCGCCCGACCCGTTCTTCGAAGGCGCGCTGAAGGGCCTGGTGCGTCCCTAGTGAGAACGGGACATGCCGGCAAAGCCGGCATGTCCCTCTATCAAGGGGGAACCTGGCGGTTCCCCCTTGAGACCCCCTCCCTTGTCTCCGGGTACGTCGCCTCTACAAGGCGAGGCCACAGACTCAACAACACTTCTAGGAAAGGGGAGCTCGAGGGGGAAACGGAGTTTCCCTCTCGAAAGGAGCGCGGCCGGGCTTCGCCCGGCCCCAGCGTTTTCCCCGGCTTTGCCGGCCTCTACGTTCTCCGAACGGGCTCGCAGGAGTGCGCGCGCCCATCCGCGTCGCACTCGACCAGCACACCTTCGATCCGGACGCCGCCCTCCGCGGGCCGGAATCGGATTCCCATCCCGGTCCGCATCCGCTGGATGGCGAGGTCGGCCTCGACGCCGATCACCGAGTCGTGCGGGCCGGTCATGCCCGCGTCCGTGATCGCCGCCGTTCCTCCCGGCTGCACGCGCGCGTCGTTCGTCTGTACGTGCGTGTGCGTCCCGATCACCGCGGTCACGCGGCCGTCGAGCCAGCGCGCCATCCCGACCTTCTCGCTCGTCGCCTCCGCGTGGAAGTCGACGAGCACGATGCGCGCTCTGCGCCGCGCCTCCTCGACCAAGTCGTCGACGACCTCGAACGGGCCGTGGGGGACGGTGAGGAAGAGCGAGCCCAGCAGGTTGATGACCGCCACCGGGGTACCGTCGCGGGCGGGCGCGACGGTAAGCCCGCGGCCGGGGGAGTGGATGGAAAGATTCGCCGGCCGGATTACCCGTTCCGAGGTCGCGAGGTAGGGACCGAGCTCCGCGCGCCGCCAGACGTGGTTCCCGAGCGTGATCACGTCGCCTCCCGCCGCGAGCAGGCGGTCGGCGAGCTTCGGCGTCAGGCCCGCGCCGTCGGCCGCGTTCTCGCCGTTCACGACGCAGAAGCCGGCGCCGAGCTCCTCTCGCAAGCCGGGCAGCCGCTCCTCGACGGCGCGCCGCCCGGGCGCGCCGAAGACGTCGGCGACGAAGAGAATCTTCAAGGAGAGGACACCAATTCTGAGGCTCCTGGGGCGCCGCTGGCGGTGCGGTGCCGGAGGGGACAGTATTTCAATACGGACCCGGAGAGCACCGTGCCGTCAGCGGCGTCAGGCGTCGGCGGAGCCGGGCTCCGCCCGGCAGGAGCCGGCGCCGGCCAGGGGCCTCAGGGGATTGACAAGGTGGCCGCCTGGTGCACTTCGATCGTGACGTGGTTGCCGGCGTCCTGCGTGTAGCGTGCGAGCGCCTGCCGCTCGACCTTCGAGAGGTCGGCCACGTTTCCGATCTTCGAGCTGGCCGCGATGAGCGAGGTTCCGACCGAGAGGGCCGGATCGGGCCGGAGCTGGGTCACCGACACGACGACCGAGGGATCGTTCAGCGGCTGGATGTCGATCTGCGAGCCGTACGTCTGGCCGTCGACCACGAACGGCGTCAGTCCGACGACGGTCCCGTCCACGGGCGCGTATACGTCCACTCCCGCCGACGCGCCGATGTCGACGGCCGTGATGCCGGGCCCCTGGCCGCCAAGTGCGTAGTAGCGCAGCGAGCCGTGCCCGCCTCCGCCGCCGAACACCCGGTGGAAGCTCCGTGCGAGGAAGCCCTGGTTTCCCTTCGTGCCGAGCGGGCTGAGCGGGAGTGCGCCGTCGCCGCTCCCGTACACGCCGATCGCGGTCAGCCGCTCCTGGGGTACCGGCAGCTGGATCCGCAGCGATCCCTGGAGGGCGACGACCTGCGGGCTCGGCGGCCCGGCCGGAAGCAGCCGTTGGGCCGGCGCCGGCGCGGAGGCCTGGACCGTGCGGGGGTGGCCCGAGCCGAAGGCGGTCAGGAGCAGGGTCACGAGCAGGACGACGCCGAGAATCACCGCCCCGGCGATCCGCCGGGCCCGTCGTTGGGCTCGGACGCGACGTTGTCGCTCGAGACGCGCCTGCCTGGAGAATCGCGGCGAGCGCACCGGCCGGACGGTAGCGGTCCTTGGCTCGGCTTTCAACCGCTCGTCGACAGCCGGAGTTTGTGTCAGTGCGATTTGCGGCCGCTTCGGATGTTCCGGCCAGAGATCGTGACGGTCGAGCGCCAGGGCGCCGTCCTGCTCGATCGACCAGTCCCAGGCGGGTTGACGGAGACGGACGACCGCCTCGTTACGATGGCTCGGATGGTCCCGGGAGGGCACCGGATCGAGCAGAACTCTAGGACCGGGCGCGGACGGCGCGAGCGCGTGCCCGCGTGAGTCAGGCCTCCACGCCGCTGCTGGCCGCCCGCGGCGCGGGCCGCCGTTTCGGGGAGCACACCGCCCTCCATCCGACCACGCTCGAGGTCTGGGACTCGGAGGTCGTTGCTCTGCTCGGGCCGAACGGCGCCGGCAAGTCCACCCTCCTCGCGTTGCTAGCAGGTGGGCTGGATCCGACCTGGGGCGAGATCGTCTGCCGCGAGGGCGTTCGCGTCGGCTGGACTCCGCAGCGCCCCGCCCACTACGGCCGGCTGTCCCCCCGCGAGAACCTGCAGCTGTTCGCCGAGCTCGAAGGCGAGAGCGACGCCGCGGGGGCGGCCACGCGGCTGCTCTCCGAGTTCGAGCTTCCCGACACGGCACGCCCCAGCTCCGCTCTCTCGGTCGGGAACCGGCAGCGGCTGAACCTCGCGATCTCAATGCTCGGCGGCCCGGACGTCCTTCTCCTGGACGAGCCGACCGCCGCGCTCGACCCGCCGCAGCGGCGGCGCCTCTGGCAGAGCGCCGTCCATCAGAAGGAAGAGGGCGGGGCGGTCGTGTTCGCGACGCAGAACCACGAGGAGCTGGAGGGTCACGCCGACCGCGTCGCCGTCCTGGTCGAGGGCGTGCTCGTCTTCGACGGACCGCTCGACGAGTACGAGCGGACGGACTCGGCGCGGATGCTCGCATGAGGCCGATCTCGCTCCTCGTTCGCAAGGACCTGCGCGTGCTCCGCCGCTCGCCCGTCCTGCTCGCGACCCTGCTGGCCTATCCGGTCGTGATCGCGCTGCTCGTCGGGCTCGTCGCCGGCTACGCCAGCTCGAAACCGCGGGTCGCGCTCGTGGACGAGGCCGGGCTTCCAGGCGCGATCGTCCTCGGCGGCCAGCGGTTCGACGTCCGGAAGACGATCCGCCAGGTCAGCAAGAACGTGACGCTGGTGCGGCTGCCGCGCGCGGAAGCACAGCGCCAGCTTCGGAACGGGAAGGTCGTCGCCGTCATCACCGTCCCGCACGACTTCCTTTCGAACCTGCGCGGGATGCTGCACAGCCCGCAGCTGCAGGTGCAAACCGGGCGCGGAAACCTGTCTTCTCGGGTCTTTCAGCAGATTCAGGCGCTCGTCTACTCGCTCAACCGGCAGCTTCAGAGCACCTACATCAAGACGAATCTCGGCTACGTCGACGCCCTCAAGCACGGCGCCACGATCACCTTCCTCGGCCGCGAGATCGACATTCTCGGGCTCGACCGGACGGCGCAGCTTCTCGAGCAGCTCCCGCCGAGCCCGACGCGGAACCGCATCATCGACTTCGTCCACGACGCAAATCTCGCGCTCGCCGAGACGGGCAGCGCCATGCGCGCGACCGCGAACCCGATCGAGCTCGTGCGGGTGTCGGAGAAGGGGCGGACCTGGGCGCTCTCCGCCCAGGTGCAGTCCTACGCGCTCGCGCTGACGATCGCGTTCCTCACGCTGATGCTCGCCGCGGGCGCGCTCGCGGCCGAGCGGGACGAGAACGTGATCGGCCGGCTGGCGCGCGGGCTCGTCGGCTTCGGACAGCTCGTCGCGGCCAAGATCGCGCTCGCCGGCGCGGTTGCGCTCGCGCTCGGGGCAGCAATCGCGGTCGCGTTCGGGTTGATCATCCAGATCGGCGGCGTCGAGGGGGGAGAGCCGTGGGACCGGCTGCCGCTGTTGCTCGCCGGGGTGGCCCTTGCGGGCGCCTGCCTCGGGGCGCTCGGCGCGCTGCTCGGCGGGCTCGCGCGCGAGGCGCGGACGGCGTCCCTCGTCGCGCTGCTCGTCGTCCTACCGATCGTCTTCCTCGGCCTCGTCCCGCAGGAAGCCGTCCCGGCGGCGGCCTGGATCAGCGAGGCGTTTCCGTTCTCCCACGCAGTCAAGCTGTTCGGGGCGGCGCTGTTCGACATGAGCCCCTGGGCCCAGGTCGGGCGGGAAGCGCTCTGGCTGCTTGGGCTCGGGCTCGGATTCGGCGTGCTGGCACGGGCTGCGGCCCGCCGTCTCCTTGCCTAGCGACGTAGGCTTTCCGCCATGAGCTCCTTCCCCGCCACGCGGCTCCGCCGGCTGCGGCGCACGAGCGCCCTGCGCGAGCTCGTCCGGGAGACGCGACTGCATCTCGACGACTTCGTGATGCCGTTCTTCGTCTGCCCCGGCGAAGGAATCGCGCAGCCGCTCGAAGGGCTCCCCGACATCGCCCAGCTCTCGGTCGACGAGGTCGTCCGCGAGGCCGGAGAGTGTGTCGAGCTCGGCGTCTCGGCTTTGCTCCTCTTCGGCATTCCCGAGGAGAAGGACGAGGAGGCCTCGGGCGCCTACGACGACGACGGCATCGTCCAGCGAGCCCTTCGCGCGCTCCGCGAGCGCTTCCCGGAGCTCCTCCTCCTGACCGATGTGTGCCTGTGCGAATACACCTCGCACGGGCACTGCGGCGTGATCCGCGACGGCGAGGTCGACAACGACGAGAGCCTCGAGCTGATCGCCCGCACCGCGGTCAGCCACGCCGAGTCGGGTGCGGACGCGGTCTGCCCGAGCGACATGATGGACGGCCGGGTCGGCGCCGTCCGTTCCGGCCTCGACGACGCCGGCTTCGCGCATACCCCTATCGTCGCCTACTCGGCGAAGTACGCCTCCGCCTTCTACGGGCCGTTCCGCGAGGCGGCCGAGTCGGCTCCGGCTTTCGGCGACCGGCGCGGCTACCAGATGGATCCGGCCAACGTTCGCGAGGCCCTGCGCGAGGTGGCGTTGGACGTCGCCGAGGGAGCGGACGTGGTGATGGTCAAGCCGGCGCTTCCCTACCTCGACGTGATCCGCGCCGTTCGCGAGCGGTTCGACCTCCCGGTCGCCGCCTACAACGTCTCGGGCGAGTACGCGATGGTGCAGGCGGCCGCCGCCCGCGGCTGGCTGGACGAGCGGCAGGCGGCAATCGAGTCGCTGACCGCGATCAAGCGCGCCGGCGCCGACATCGTGATCTCGTACTGGACAAAAGAGCTGGCCCGGTGGCTCTGAGCACTCGCAGCGACCTCTTCCGCCGGGCCCGCGCCCTGATCCCGGGCGGCGTCAACTCTCCCGTACGCGCGATGCGCGCCGTCGGACTGGACGAGCCGTTCTTCGTCCGCCGCGCCAAGGGGTCCGAGCTGGAGGACGTGGACGGAAACCGCTACCTCGACTGGGTGATGTCCTGGGGCCCGCTCGTGTTCGGCCATGCCGATCCCGAGACCGTCGCGGCCGTGATCGACGCCGCGCAGAACGGCACCAGCTTCGGAGCGCCGACCGAGTCCGAGGTCGACCTCGCCGCCGAGATCGTCGCGGCCTTCCCCTCGATCGAGCAAGTGCGGCTCGTGTCCTCGGGGACGGAGGCGTCGATGAGCGCCGTCCGGCTCGCCCGGGCGGCAACGCGGCGCGACCGCGTGCTCCGCTTTGCCGGTTGCTACCACGGCCACGTCGACGCGCTGCTCGCCGACTCCGGCTCGGGAATCGCCACGCTCGCGATCCCGTCGAGCCCGGGCGTCCCGACCGGAGTGACCGCCGACACGATCGTCGCCCCGTACAACGACATCGTCGCGGCCGCGGCCGCGGTCGAGCGCTACGGAGAAGGCCTCGCCTGCATCCTCGTCGAGCCGGTGGCGGGCAACATGGGCGTCGTCCCGCC
>DASWEE010000132.1:0-1512 GCA_036394915.1 Gaiellaceae bacterium
ATCGCCTCGCAGGCCCGAGCGTGTGCGAGCGCCCGCTCCCAGTTTCCGGCTCGCAGCTCGAGCTCGGCGAGCCACCCCAGGTGGACCAGCCGATGGGAATCGCCGAGCGCGAGCCCGCGCTCGTATGACTCCTCCAGTTGCCGGCGCGCCTCGTCGAGGCGATCGACGGCGAGGAGCACGACCCCGTAGAGGTGACTCGGACTGTCCGGGAACGACAGAAATTCGCCGAGCGACCGCTCGAGCTCAACGGCGCGCTCGATCAACGGAAGCCGGTCCGGCGCTACCTCGGCCCAGGCGAGACGCGCCGACGCCGCGGCGAGTGCCGCGACGCTGCCCGATCGCTCGGCGAGCTCGACCGCCTTCCGGAGGTGGCGCGCCCCCGCGCTCCAGTTTCCGCCCCAGCTCTCCTTCGCCGAGAGCAAAGTGAGGACCTGCGAGCGCAGCTCGAGATCGTCACCGGCCTCGACGAGCGCCTGCTCGAGGAGCGCGGTGCAGTGCGAGACGTCGTCGACGACAAAGCCGAGGAGCCGTAGCGCCCTCGCGCGCTCCTCCGAGGGTGGCAGCCGCTCGACGAGCTCCTCGAGGAGCTCCCTGCTCCGCGCGCCGTCTCCGGCCGCGTAGAGGAAGCCCGCCGCCGCTCGGATGCGCCGAGCCCGGTCGTCCGCCCCCGCCGTCGGCGTCAGTCGCTCCGCGTGCCCGGCGAGCTCGGCCGCGATCTCCCGATGCCCGCGCTTCGCCGCCCGGTCGGCCGTCGCCTCGAGCGTCGCGGCCACCGATTCGTCCGGCTCCACCGCGCCGCGACCGAGATGGATGGCGTTCTCTTCCGGGTCGGCGACGAGCGCAGCCAGCCGCCTATGAACGGCCCGCCTCACGGCCTCGGAGGCATCCCCGTAGACAAACGACGCGAGCAACGGGTGCGCGAACCGTAGGCGCTCCCCGTCGATCTGAAGAACACCCGCCTGAACCGCCTCTTCGACGCCTTCGGCCTCCGCCGCGCCCGCCTGCACCAAGGATATGGTCGGCTGCGCGAGGGCGGCCACGGGGAGGAGCGCCGACTGGGCGCTCGTCGACAGCGCCGCGAGCCGCTCGCGCATCGCGTCGGCCAGCGTCTCCGGGATCGGCAGTTCCTGGCCCGGCGCTTGTCCGCCTCGCCGCTCGAGCGCGTCGGCGAGCTGGAGCGCAAAGAAGGGATTCCCTCCCGAGATCCGATGTAGAGCGCGCCAGGTCGGCCGGGTGAAGCTGACCGGCAGATGCAGCCGGACGACCTCTTCGAGCTCCTCGAACGAGAGAGACTCGAGCCGCAGTCGGACGAGCGCACCCCCGGGGAAGGCACGGTCGAGCTCGAGGGACGTCGCTCCGCCGTCGCGCACCGACACCAGCACTCCGAGCCGCTCGTCCGTGAGCCGGTGAACGACGAACCGCAGGACAACCGCCGAGGGCGTGTCGAGCCAGCGCACGTCGTCGATCGCCACCACCGTCGGCGCCTCGGCCGCCGACGCCCGAAACACGCTC
>DASWEE010000133.1:0-17282 GCA_036394915.1 Gaiellaceae bacterium
GTGACTACCGCGATTCGCGGACGCGAATCGCTAGTTGTCGGGGAAGGTGATCTCATAGCTCTCTATCAACGGATTCGCGAGCAGCTTTCGACACATCTGGTCGACCTTGGTCCGGGCCTCGCCCGCGTCGGAGCTGTCGACTTCGAGATCGACGACGCGGCCGACGCGTGCCTCGCTGACCGGAAAGCCGAGCTTGCGCAGCGATCCTTCGACCGCCTGTCCCTGCGGGTCGAGAATCCCCTCCTTGGGCCTGACCAGAACCGAGACCCTCACTCGAGCACCAGCTGTGGATCGGCTGCGTAGTCTGCGAACGGGATCCCCGTCAGGCGCTCGAACGCCTCGAGGTAGCGGCGGCGCGTTCCCTTGACGACCTTGTCCGGAAGCTCCGGGCCGGGCGGAGTCTTGTCCCAGCCGAGCGATTCCGCGTAGTCGCGGACGTACTGCTTGTCGAACGAAGGCTGGGAGCGACCCGGCTTGTAGACGTCCGCCGGCCAGAATCGGGACGAGTCGGGCGTGAACACCTCGTCGCCGAGCACGAGCGCGCCGGTCTCGTCGACGCCGAACTCGAACTTCGTGTCGGGAAGGATGATCCCGCGCTTGCGCGCATACTCGGAGGCGAAGCGGTAGAGCTCGATCGAGGCTCGCTCGACCTCTGCAAGCCGCGCTTCACCGAGCAGTGCGGCGGCCTGCCCGCGGTCGAGCGGCTCGTCGTGGCCGGTCTGAGCCTTCGTCGTCGGCGTGAAGATCGGCTCGGGGAGCTGGTCGGACTCGGCCAGCCCGGCCGGAAGCTGCTGCCCGCAGATCTCGCCCGTCGCCTTGTAATCCTTCCAGCCGGAGCCGGCCAGGTACCCGCGCACCACGCATTCGATCGGCAGCATCTCGAGCCTGCGGCATTCGGTCGAGCGACCGTCCGGCCTCAGCGCGAGCAGATGGTTCGGGACGATCTCGTGCGTGCGCGCGAACCAGAATGCGGACAGGCCTGCGAGCACGCGGCCCTTGTCGGGGATCTCGGTCGGCAGCACGACGTCGAAGACCGAGATGCGGTCGCTGGCGACGAGGAGCAGCCGCTCGTCGTCGAGAGCGAACAGCTCGCGGACCTTGCCGCTGGCGACGTGCATGGCGGTCTCAGGCATGGACCGGCTCCTCCTTCGGGATCAATGTGCGGAGCCGCTCGAAGACGGTGTCCACGTGGCGGACGGTGGAATCGAGGTCGAAGATCGAATCGAGGTCGACGCGGCCGGCGATCGCGGGATCGGCGCGCACGAGCTCTCCGAAGTCGCGCTCTTCCTCCCACGCCCGCATCGCGTGCTCCTGGACGAGCCGGTAGGCCTCGTCGCGGGCGAGGCCCGACTCGACGAGCGCGAGCAGAAGACGGTGGCTGAAGACGAGCCCGTGACTCGCCTCGAGGTTCCGCCGCATCCGCTCCGGATAGACGACGAGACCCTCGACGATCCAGGTGAACCTGTCGAGCATGTAGTCGAGCGCGAGGAACGAATCGGGGATCACCACGCGCTCGGCCGACGACTGCGAGATGTCCCGCTCGTGCCAGAGCGGGACGTTCTCGAAGCCGACGAGCGCCGCCGCCCGGACGACGCGCGCGAGGCCGCAGATCCGCTCGGCCACCTTGGGATTGCGCTTGTGAGGCATCGCAGACGATCCCTTCATCCCCGTGGCGAACGGCTCCTCGACCTCGCGGACCTCGGTGCGCGCGAGATGGCGGATCTCGAGGGCGAAGCGCTCGAGCGAGGTCGCGGCGAGCGCCAGGGCGGACAGGAGCTCTGCGTGGCGGTCACGCGCGATCACCTGCGTCGAGAGCGGGTCCGGCTCGAGCCCGAGCCGCTCGCACGCGATCCGCTCGATCTCGGGCTCGAGCTGAGCGTAGGTGCCGACCGTGCCGGAGAGCTGGCCGACACGGTTCGTCTCGAGCGCCTGCGCGACCCGGTTGCGAGTGCGATCGAGCTCGAAGGCCCAGCCCGCGAGCTTCCAGCCGAACGTGATCGGCTCCGCGTGGATCCCGTGCGAGCGGCCGATCGTGACGGTGTTGCGATGCTCCTCGGCCCGCGCGACGACCGCCGCCAGGGCACGGTCGATCCCCTCCAGAATCAGGCGTCCGGCGTCCTGGATCTGCAACGCCAGTCCGGTGTCGATGACGTCGGAGGACGTCAGGCCGTAATGGATCCAGCGGCCTTCCTCTCCCAGCTGCTCCGCGACCGCGTCGACGAATGCTGCCGTGTCGTGGTCGGTGACCAGCTCGATCTCGGCGACGCGCTCGGGTGTGGGCACCGTGACGCGGCCGCGAATGGCCTGCACGTCCCCAGCGGGAATCGGGCCGACCTCGGCCCAGGCTTCGAGCGCGGCCAGCTCGACGTCGAGCCAGCGGGCGAGCCTGCTCTCGTCCGACCAGATCATGGCCATGGCCGGGCGGGAGTAGCGGGCGATCACTGAATGAATTCTAGATTGAGCGGCGGCCGCGGCGGATGACGCCCCAGCGTGGGAAGCTTCCGGATCTTCGGAGAAGGACAGGTGCATGAGCAACGACGCTCGCGAAGAGTTCGATTCGCATCTTGCTCGGATGGCTCGCGTCTACAGCGCGCGGCACCACCCACTCAACGAGGCGCTCGATCAGGGCCTCGATCCGCGCGGTCCGGACATGCTGGTCGACGTAGCCGGCTCGTACTTGCGGTCGCAGAGTCGGATTCTGGACATCGGATGCCGGGATGCGAGCTATCTGATCAGGCTCGTACAGGCCCACGACTGTCGAGGAGTCGGCTTCGATCCGGTCGACTGGAACGTCCAGCGGGCGCGTGACGCCGTCGAGGAAGCCGGCCTTGGCGAGCAGGTCCAGATCGCGAAGGGGGTGATGGAGCGGATCGAGCAGCCGGATGACTACTTCGACTTCATCTGGTGCCGGGACGTGCTGGAGGTCGTCGAAGGCCTTCAACGAGGACTGGCCGAAACAGCGCGCGTGTTGCAGCCCGACGGCCGGATGCTGATCTACACAAATTTCGCCACAGAGCTGCTCGAGCCGGGGGAATCGCGGATGATCCACGGACCGCTGGGCAACGTCCCGACGAACTTCGACGAGCACTCGATGGAGGCGGCGTTTCAGCGCGCTGGCCTTGTCATCGACCGCAAGGACATCATCGGCACCGAGTGGCGCGAGTACCAGGAGGAGCGAGCTGGGCAGGCGTCACAAGACCTGCTCCGCCTTGCGCGCTTGCGGCGAAGGCGAGAGGAGCTCGTCGGGGAGCACGGGCAAGAGCTCTACGACCTGGCACAGGCGTCGCTTCAATGGAGGACGTATCAGTTTCTGGGCAAGCTGCAGCCCACGATGTACATCCTCAAGCGCTCTGTTTGACGGCGCTTCGAACCCGGGCCTCAAGCACAGAACTCGGTCGCGACCGCGAGCAAGACCTCCGAGCAGCGCTCGACCGAGGCGAGGTCGACCCATTCCACCGCCGCGTGGGCGCCCTCGCCGGCCGGGCCGAAGACGACGGTCGGAACGCCTGCGCCTGCGAGCAGGGCTGCATCCGTCCAGAAGGGCACTCCGACGATCTGGGTTTTGGCGTGGCCCTGGACGAGCCGGACGATCTCCTCGTCCTCGGCCACCTCGAACGACTGCCGGCTGACGCCCATGCGCAGATCGGCTTCGGGCTCGGTGCGCTCGAGCAGGCTCCGGAGCTCGGCTTCGACGTCCTCGAGGGTCTCCCCTGGGACGGTTCGGCGCTCGCCGGTCAGCAGGCACCGTTCCGGATAGCTGGAGAACTCCTGGCCGCCCTCGATCAGCGAGGAGTGGACGGACCCGCTGCCGAGCAGCCGGTGCGTCGGCTGGGAGAGCAGGCGCGTGGCGAGCGCGTCGAGCTCGACGAGCACGGGGCCCATCTTGGCGATCGCGTCGACCCCGAGATCGGGTCGCGAGCCGTGGGCGGCGCGGCCGCGCGTCTCGATCTCGAACCCGGCGAAGCCCTTGTGGGCGATTGCGACGCCGAGCTCCGTGGGCTCCGCCACGACGGCCGCGCCGAAGCGGCGGCCGCTCGCGACCAGCGCCTCCGTGCCGATGCTCGCCACCTCCTCGTCGCAGACCGCGGCGACCACGACGTCGCCCGCGAGCCCACGCTTGCTCGCCTCGGCGGCCACGGTCATGATCGCCGCCAGGCTGCCCTTCATGTCGTAGGCGCCGCGGCCGTAGAGGTGCCCTCCTTCGACTCGGGCCTCGAACGGCGCTTCCATCGTCTCGGTGCCGACCGTGTCCATGTGCGCGTTGAGGACGAGCGTCCTGCCTCCGCCCGAGCCGCGCGCCGTCGCGATCACGTTCGGCCGGCCGGGGGCGGTCTCCTCGAGCTCGACCTCGAGACCCGCCCGCTCGCACCAGCCCGCGACGAACCCGGCGATCTCGGCCTCGCCCGCAGCGCCGGGGATCAGGTCGGGATTGACGGAATCGATCCGGACGAGCTCTTGCAGGAGCTCGACGAGGTGGGTCACGCGCCGAGGATGCGGGCGGCGAGCAGCGCTGCGTTCTTGGCGTTGTCGACCCCGACGCACGCCACCGGCACGCCCGGGGGCATCTGCACGATCGCGAGCAGGGCGTCCATCCCGTCCAGGACACTCTTCGAGGAGCGGAGCGGGACGCCGATCACCGGCAGGTCGGTGTGCGCGGCGGCCACGCCCGGGAGCGCGGCGGCAAGCCCGGCGCCGGCGATGATCACCTTCAGCCCTCGCTCCCGAGCCCCCTTGCAGTACTCGGCCACCGCATCCGGCGTCCGATGGGCCGAGCGGACCTCGAGCTCGTGCGGAATTCCCCGTTCGGCGAGCTCGTCGAGGGCGGGCTGCATCCGTTCGACGTCGGAGTCCGATCCAACGAGGATCCCGACGACCGGCGGCTCAGGCAACCGTGGTCTCTTCCTCGGCAGCGGCCAGCGCAATGTCCTTCCGGTACCGGGCGCCGTCGAAGTGAATCCGCTCCACTCCGGCATACGCGCGCTCGCGCGCCTCGGCGATTGAGTTACCGACGCCGGTCACGTTCAGGATCCGCCCGCCGTTCGTGACGAGCCTGTCCCCGCGCAGCGCGGTGCCGGCGTGGAAGACGATCGCACCTGCCATCACGGCTTCGTCGATCCCTTCGATCGGCGTCCCGGAGTCGCCGCTCTCGGGATAGGTGCCGGCTGTCATCGCGACGGCGACGGCTGCCTGGTCCGCGGGGGAGAGGGAGCTGCCGCTGAGATCGCCGGCGGCCGCTGCCGCGAGGACGGGCAGGAGATCGCCGTCGACCCGGGGCAGGATCACCTGCGTCTCGGGGTCGCCGAACCGGCAGTTGAACTCGAAGACGCGCGGCCCGTCCTCGGTCAGCATCACGCCGGCGTAGAGGGCGCCGACGAACGGCGTACCGCGCCCCGCGAGCTCGGCCAGCACCGGCCGGTGGATCGTGTCGACGAGCTCCTCGACCTCGCCGTCGCTAAGCCGCGGGAACGGCGAGTAGGAGCCCATCCCGCCGGTGTTGGGCCCGGTATCGCCGTCGCCCACGCGCTTGAAGTCCTGCGCGGCCGGAAGCGCGAGGGCCCGCCGTCCGTCGCTGACGGCGAAGACCGAGACCTCCTCACCCTCGAGGAACTCCTCGATGAACGGATCCCCGATGGCGGAGGCGGCGAGCAAGGCGGCGTCCAGCTCCTCCTGCGTGCGGCAAACGAATGAGCCCTTGCCCGCTGCGAGGCCGTCCGCCTTCACCACGCACGGGGGCCGGGCGACGGCCAACTGTCCCGGGAAGGCGACCCCCGCCGAGGCCATGACGTCCTTCGCGAACCGCTTCGAGCCTTCGATCTGCGCCGCCTCGCGGCTCGGGCCGAAGACGGCGATCCCGGCGCGGCGGAGGTGATCGCCGACGCCGGCGACGAGCGGCGCTTCCGGGCCTACGACGACGAGGTCGACCCCGAGCTCGCGGGAGAGCCCGAGCAGGCCCTCGCCGTCCTCGGCGCGCACCGGGTGACAGTCGCCGATGTCCGAAATTCCGGGATTCCCCGGGGCTGCATGCAGCTGCTCGAGCTTCCGGCTCTGGCTCAGCTTCCAGGCCAGGGCGTGCTCGCGTCCGCCTGAACCGACGATCAGCACCTTCACGTCTCGCATGCTAACGGGGTTTGAAAGATCTCCCTTGCGCGCATGATGCTCGCATGGCGACGCCGGAACCAGGCCTCGACCGGCACGAATGGGAAAGCGAGTTCGCCTCGATCGAGCCCGACCTCGAGGACTCGCCGATCGAGGCGCTCCCCGAGCTCGCCGCGCTCGTCCGGCGGATGCTGGAGGAGCGGGGATACGACCTCCAAGACCCCGTGGTGCTCGAGGACGAAGAGCGAGACGTCGTGAGCGAGTATCTCGCCGCCCGCGAGGTCGCAGACCAGGTCAACCTCGCCGGAGAGGTCGATCCGGGCGACGTGGCGGCGGCGATCAACGGCCTCCGCGCGATCTACGACTTCGTCATCGCAGAGCTCGAGCCACCGTAAAGGACTCTCTCGTCCTAATGCGGAGCCGGGCTTTGCCCGGCGGAGCCCGAGGGAGGGGGCAAGGGGAACCGGAGGTTCCCCAAAAGGAAGAAGGGGGCTCACGGGGGAAACATGGTTTCCCCCGTGCTTAGCTTGCTACGGCTTCGACGCCGCGCGGCGAGAGCACGCGCTGACGCTCCGCGCCGGTGCCGATCAGCGCCACCTCGACGCCGAGCTGGCGCTCGACGAACTCGACGTAGCGCCGGGCCCCTTCCGGGAGTCCCTCGACGTTCTCGATCCCGTCGAGCGGCTGCTCCCAGCCGGGCAGGGTCTCGTACACCGGCCGGCAGTGGTGGAAGTCGCTCTGGTGCGCGGGAAACTCCTCCGTCTCGCTGCGGTCCGGGAGCAGGTAGCGGACACAGACCGGAAGCTCGGAGAATGCGGACAGGACGTCGAGCTTCGTGAGGGCGAGCTTGGTCATCCCGTTCAGGCGGACGGCGTAGCGCAAGGCCACCAGATCGAGCCAGCCGCAGCGCCGCTGCCGGCCCGTGACCGTCCCGACCTCGCCCCCGAGCGCCTGGAGCCGCTCCTGGCTCGGGCCCTCGATCTCGGTCGGGAACGGCCCTTCCCCGACCCGGGTCACGTACGCCTTCGCCACTCCGAGCACGCAGTCGATCCGCGTCGGGCCGATTCCGGTGCCGACCGCGGCACCGCCGGCCACCGTCGGCGACGAGGTGACGAACGGATACGTGCCGTGGTCGAGGTCGAGCAAGGTCCCGTGGGCGCCGTCGAAGAGCACGCGCTTGCCGTCGCGGAGCGCCCTGTCTACGAGCAGCGACGTGTCGGCGATCATCGGCCGCAGCCGCTCGGCGTAGCTCTCGTACCGCTCGACCAGGCCCTCGAGCTCGATCGGCTCCGATCCGTAGACGCGCTCGAGCCAGACGTTCTTCTCCGCGAGCGCCACCTCGATCTTCTGGCCCAGGATCTTGTGATCGAGTAGGTCCTGGACCCGAATTCCGAGCCGGTAGGCCTTGTCGGCGTACGTCGGGCCGATCCCGCGATGCGTCGTCCCGATCTTGAGCTTGCCGAGCCGACGCTCGCTGGCGCGGTCGATCGCGGGATGCCAGGGCATCACGAGGTGGGCGTTCCCCGACAGCCGCACGAGCTCGGTCGAGATCCCGCGCGCCTCGAGATCGTCCAGCTCATCGATCATCACCTGCGGGTCGACGACGCAGCCGGCGCCGATCACGCACTCCTTGCCGCGCAGGATTCCAGAGGGAATGTGCTTGAGCTTGTAGGTCTCGCCCTCCACGACGATCGTGTGGCCGGCGTTCGGTCCGCCGTTGTAGCGGCAGACGAGGTCTGAATGCTGCGCGAGCAGGTCGACGATCTTCCCCTTCCCCTCGTCGCCCCACTGCGCACCGACGATCACGGTGGCGGGCACGGACGGAGTTTGCCTGACGGGGAGGTCGCGACGGAGGGATGCCGGCTAGGCGGCGGTCCGGCCGATGCGCCGGAGCGAGATCCGGTGGCCGCGATCGCAGCGCGCGAACCCGACGTCGGCGTCGACACGGAGCCGCCCCGCCACCTTGGCGGCGCGGTAGGCGAGCGCTCCCACCGGCTCGTCCGGCCTGGCCAGGCACTCGTCGCAGAGCCCGGCGAACGTCGTCGCGCCGGGCCGGAGCCAGATCACCTGCCGCTCGATCATGGGCCGATCTCTAGCCCATGAGCGTGGGGAGGGGGTGTGGGGGAACCGGGAGGTTCCCCCACATCAGGTTGTAAGAAGGGGGCTCGCGGGGGAAACATGGTTTCCCCCGCGGGAGCGAGCCGGAGGCGAGCGACGATCATGCCGCGGGGGCCAGGTCGGTGAACTTGGTGTACCGGCGCAGGAAGGAGAGCTTGATCGAGTCGGTCGGGCCGTTGCGGTGCTTGGCGAGGTGGATCTCGGCCAGGCCCTGCTGGTCGGACTCCTCGTTGTAGTACTCGTCCCGATAGATGAAGAGGACCAGGTCCGAGTCCTGCTCGATGCTGTTGTGGACGACGACGTCGTCGGCGACGAAGTTGTGCAGCCCCTCGACGGTTAAGTCGAAGACGGCCTCCGTTCCCGCGGGCTCGATCGCGTCGATCTCATCCCAGGAGACGTCGCTCGTTGCCGGCCACCACTGCGGGTCCGAGTCGACGAGCGCCTCGAGCAGGCGAGGGCGAGTCGCCACGGTTGATGTTCGAGCCGGCGCGGCGAGCTCGCGTACCGCCTCCCTCGGGAGCAAAGCCTCGGCCCTCTCTGGAACCGCGATGCGCATGCCGGACGCGAGATCGTCAATGCGGCGCCAACCGTCGAACGCCAGGAACTTGTGGTTTGCCGTCGCGCGGATGGTGCGGCCGAGCCGCGTGCGGAGCTCTAAGACCGGTTTGCTTCCGGTCGCGAACGCGTTGAGGACCGGCCGCGGCTCCAGACGCCAGGTCTTGGTGTCCAGCGCAAGGACGCGAAAGCCGCTGGTGCCCGCGAGATCGCCGATTCGCGCAGAGACCCCCTCGTCGGGTAGATAGACACCAGAGTCGTACGAAAGACAGCCGCTTTCTCTCAAATCCGACAGGATCGGGCGCTTGTCGTGGCGCTGCTCGACCGCGCGTGAGAGCTGCGACATCGCGAGCACCGGCACGTCCAGGTCGCGCGCCAGCACCTTCAGCGAGCGCGAGATCTGGGAGACCTCCTGCACGCGGTTCTCGGCCGACGCGCCCGAGGTCATCAGCTGCATGTAGTCGACGACGATGAGCCCGAGGTTCGGCTCCTTGGACTTCAGCCTCCGCGCTTTGGAGCGGATCTCCATCATCGTGATCGACCCGGAGTCGTCGACGTAGATCGGCGCCTTCATGAGCGCATCGCACGCGGTCGTCAGCCGCGGCCAGTCGTCGGCGGCGAGCTTGCCCGTGCGGAGCCTGTTCGACTCGACCTTCGCCTCGCTGCACATGAGCCGCTGCGTGACCTCGGCCTTCGACATCTCGAGCGTGAACAGGGCGACGGGAATCTCGTGCCGCACGGCCAGGTTGGCAGCGATCCCGAGGCCGAACGCCGACTTCCCCATGCTGGGACGCGCCGCGACGATGACGAGGTTGCCCGGCTGGAAGCCGGCCGTCATCCGGTCGAGGTCGCGGAACCCCGACGGCACGCCTGTCACCTCCTCGCCGGCCTCGTACAGCTTCGTGATCCGCTCGAAGCTCTCCTTGAGCAGCGACTCGATGTGGCTGAACTCGCTCGTGACCCGGCTCTGCGAGAGCTCGAAGATCACCTGCTCGGCACGGTCGACGAGGTCGGCGGTCTCTCCGGGACGGTCCCACCCGAGCTGGGCGATCTGGCCGCCCGCACGGATCAGCCCGCGCAGTGTCGCCAGCTCGTGGACGATGCGGGCGTAGTGGGCTGCGTTCGCCGTCGCGGGGACGAGTGCGGCGAGCTCGTGGATACGCACCCGGCCGCCGACGTCCTCGAGCTGTCCGCGCTCCTCCAGCGCGTCCACGAGCGTGATCGCGTCCACCGGCTCGCTCTTTCCGTAGAGGTCGAGCGCCGCCCGGTACACCTTGGCGTGGCTCTCGCGGTAGAAGTCGCCGGCGTCGAGGATCTCGCTGACGGCGCCGATCGCGCCGGGCGAGAGCATCATGGCACCGAGGACCGACTCCTCGGCCTCGAGGTTCTGAGGTGGCACGGGCGCGTTGTCAGGAAGGTGCGCGACTTGCGCCATCGGCTGCACTCAAGCTCGCTCGCCGCGGACGTGCAAGCCGCGGGGATTTCCAGGGGAAAAGAACATATGTTCGCCTGATTATCCCCAGGACCGCGGACGTAATCCCCAGTCGGGGGAAAGTTGTTACAGAGAATTGACCCGCTCGGAGCGGAAAGTTCGTCCAGCTCTCCACAGGGCTGTGGAGAGCCCTGTGAACTATTCCGCCGGCGGGGGTTCCGGCTCTGTTTGCGCCTCTGCGGCCGGCTCGGCCTCGGCCTCCGGCTCTGCGGCCGGCTCGCTCTCGGCCTCCGGCTCGGGCGCCGCCTCTCCCTCGGGCGCCTCGGCGGGGGCTTCCTCCTCGGCGGCGGGTGCCTCCTCCTCGGGCGGGAGCTCTCCGCCCTCCGGGATCACGAGCGTTCGCACCTCCGCGGTGACGTCGGTGAAGAGCTCGACCGGGATCGCGTAGCGGCCGATGCGCTTGATCGGGTCGGCGAGGTCGATCTTGCGACGATCGACCCGAACCCGGCCCGAGCGCCAGAGCTCCTCGGCAACGTCGGTCGCCGTCACCGAGCCGAACAACGAGCCCGTCGGCCCGGCCTTCACCTCGAAGCGAAGCTCCGTCTGCTCGAGCACGTCTGCGACCTCGCGCGCCTGCTCGACCGTCTGCGCCTCGTGCCGGGCGCGCAGCTCGTCGCGCCGCTGCAGCTCGCCCAGGCGCCCGGGGGTCGCAGGCTCGGCGAGGCGGCGCGGCAGCAGGTAGTTGCGCGCGTAGCCGCGCGCGACGCTGACAACGTCGCCTTTGAGGCCGACCTTCTCGACGTCCTGGAGCAGGATCACATCCATCCGGCTACCCCGCGACGTACGGCAGCAGCGCCATCTCCCGCGCGCGCTTGATCGCGACGGCGACCTGCCGCTGGTGGCGCCGGCAGGCCCCGGTCGTGCGCCGGGAGCGGATCTTGCCCTTTTCCGAGATGTAGCGGCGGAGCTGGTTGTAGTTCTTGTAGTCCACCTCTTCGACCTTCTCGCGGCAGAAGAAGCAGTTGCGCCGCCGGCCGGCGAATTCTCTCGTCTGGCTGCGTCTGCCCCGCTGCTGCCGCTGATCTCGCTGCTGTGCCATCAGAACGGGATGTCGTCGTCGGTGCCGCCGGAGCCGAAGTCGCTCTTCTCTGTCGCGGCGCCGGCCTGGACGAACTGCGGCTCGGACTCGGTGTCGCCGCGGCCGCCGAGGAACTGGACCGAATCGGCGATGATCTCGACGGCCTGGCGCTTCGAGCCGTCCTGCGCCTCCCACTCGCGCCACTCCAGGCGCCCGTCGACCCCCACCGGGCGTCCCTTGGAGAGGTACTGCGCGCAGTTCTCCCCCTGGTTACCCCAGACGGTGACGTCGAAGTAGTTGGGCTTCTCGCCCCATTCGCCGGTCGCCGCGTCCTTGCGCCGCGTGTTGACGGCCAGGCGCAGGCTGCAAACGGGTGTCCCGCTCGGCGTGTGCCGCAGCTCGGGGTCGCGCGTCAGGTTTCCGACGAGGACGACGCGGTTGATGTTGGCTGCCATCTCGTGCTCCCTTCCTAGAACGTACGTTCGGTCATGCTAGCCGGCCTTGTGGACGGCCTCGGGCTCCTCCGCGGGCTCGGGCTCCTCCGCACGCGGTTGCGGCTCGGCGGCCGGAGGACCGGCCGGAGTCGAGCTCTTCGGCCGCCGCACTGCAAGATGCCGGAGGACGCCGTCCGTGATGCGGAGGACGCGCGAGATCTCGTCCAGCACCTCGGGGTCGCTCTTGAACAGCAGCAGGTGGTACGAGCCCTCGCCCTTGTGGTCGATCTCGTAAGCGAGCTTTCGCCGTCCCCAGACGTCGTGCCGCTCCCAGGTGCCGTTGCCGCGCTCGATCGTCTCGCGCGTGCGCGCGACGATCTCGTTCTCCCGATCCTCCTCGAGGTCCGGGTCGAGCAGCAGCAGAATCTCGTAGTCGTTCACGTTCCCGATCCTCTCCCTTCGGTCTGGTCGGCTCCGCCCGGAGTCGCCGCTCGGGTGGCACGGCGCGAGGCGAAGCAGGAAGCTCGACGAGTGTAGCATCGCCCCTATGAGACGCCGACTGCTCTGGATCGGCGGAGGCGTCGCCGTCGCAGGCGGTGCGCTCTGCCGCAAGCTGAGAGGGAAACAGGCTGCGGAGCCCGACCCCGCCGGAGAGCTTCGCCGCAAGCTGGACGAGTCGCGAACGATCGTCGAGGAGCGTGAGGAGTTCGAGTCCGCCGAGACGACGGTCGACCAGGCCGAGCCCGGCGTCGACGAGCGCCGCCGTGCCGTCCACGACCAGGCGCGGGCCGCGATCGACGAGATGCGGCAAGAGGACTAGGTCTCGCCACCGCTTCAATAGGCCGAGCGGCCTATTGAAGGACTCGGACGCTTCTGTTAGAAACGTGTGCGGGGTCTCTCTGTGAAGAAGTCAATTCGCCTTTTGCCGCTCGAGCGCTCGCTTTTGCTTGCTGCCGTCGGCATGCTCGGCGTGCTGCTCTGGGCAGGCCCCGCCTCGTCCTCGGTCGGGGCTCGCAACGCGACACCACACAAGGTCACTCTCCAGGGGATCCTGCTCGTCCGCCACGCCGACGTCTTCCGCCAGAACCGGGCCGAGTACTGGTACTGGCTGAAGACGCGCACGGGGCTCGTCAAGCTGACCTTCCACGGTAAGGGCCCGACCGGGCTCGGACGGGCGCACGTGGTCGTGCACGGCACGCGGATCGGCTCGACCGTCAAGACGCATGACGTTCGAGTGCTCTCGCGGCGCCGCGCCCCGGCCGGCCGCGCGATCGCAACGGGTACGTACAAGCTGGCGGTCTTCCTGATCAACTTCCAGAACGACCAGCGGACGCCGTGGTCGGTCGACTTCGTGAGGGCCAAGTACTTCACGAGCCCCGACTCGATGGCCGCGTACTACAACGAGGAGTCGTTCGGAAAGGTGACCTTGACCGGCGACGTGCTCGGCTGGTACACGATCCCAACCGACAACACCAGCTGCGACCCGAGCGGATGGGCCGGCATGGCCCAGAACATCGCCCAGGCAAGAGGCGTCAACCTCTCGCAATATACGCACTTTCAATACGTCTTCGGTCCCCCCGCCGCCTGCGGCTGGGCGGGGCTCGCGTACGTGCCCGGCACGACGTCGTGGATCAACGGGACCACGAACCTGCGCGTGATCTCCCACGAATTCGGGCACAACCTCGGCGTCCACCACGCAAGCTCGCTGAGCTGTACGGACTCGTCCGGCCACCGAGTTGCGCTCTCGGTGAACAACCTCTGCGGGGCGAGCGAGTACGGCGACCCCTTCGACCCGATGGGTCTCGGCGATACGCCGCACATGAACAACTTCCACAAGGCGCAGTATGGGTGGTTCGGCGCGGGGAACATCGTCACCGCCACCTCGAACGGGACGTACACGCTCGCTCCGATCGAGCAGGCGAGCCCGGGGATCCAGGTGCTGCGGGTGCCCCGCCTGACCTATTCCGGCCAGTACTTCTACCTCGAGTACCGACGGCCGTTCTCGATCTTCGACAACTTCACGCCGACCGACCCAGTCGTCAACGGTGTCACCATTCGGATCGCGCCGGACCTCGGCGTCATCAGCCAGTCGTACTTGATCGATACGACCCCGTTCACGTTCTCGTTCACCGACGCGCCGCTGCGTGTGAACGACCTCGTCACCGACCCCGTCAGCGGGATCACGCTCAAGACCGAGAGCGTCTCGCCGACGAGCGCCACCGTGAGCGTGCAGTTCGGAGGACCGCCTCCTCCTCCGCCTCCGCCGCCGCCGCCGCCGCCGCCTCCTCCGCCACCACCACCACCTCCACCTCCACCTCCACCTCCACCTCCACCTCCACCTCCACCTCCACCTCCACCTCCACCTCCACCCGGGGATCGTGAGCCTCCGACCGCGCCGGTCAATCTGACGGGTAGCGCTCTCACATCGCCGATTCGCGCCCAGCTGACCTGGACGGCCTCCACCGACAACGTCGGCGTCGCGGGCTACCGGGTCTACCGGGACGGCGTGCTGGTCGGGACGGTGACCGGCCTGAGCTACACCGACATCGCAGTCGGCTTCGGCTACAGCTACCAGTACTTCCTCCGCGCGATCGACACGTCCGGCAACCAATCGTTCGAATCGGCGACCGTGACCGTGAGCTTCGGTGGGTCTCCTCCGCCTCCGCCGCCGCCACCACCACCACCACCACCACCACCTCCACCTCCTCCTCCTCCTCCTCCTCCGCCGCCACCGCCGCCTCCGCCCCCGCCGCCTCCCGGCGGGATCAGGACAGCGGTCCCGTCATCCGTGAGGGTCCTGACGGGATTGCCCGTCTCCGGCAACGCCTCAAGCTTGGGCGCCGACGACGGCAGCTACTACGTCATCTCGGCCCCGAACGGGGGCGCCCAGTGGGCGGCAACCTTCAGCGTCTCGTCCCCGCTGACGAGCCTGAGCCTGACGTACACGGGACACGCCTCCACGTCGTGCACGCAGAACGTGAACCTCTGGAACTGGTACTACTCGGCGTGGATCTCGATCTCGAACACGGAGGCGGGCACTGCGGACTCGACCCTCGCCTTACCCGCCCCCGGCTTGCTCTCAGACTACGTCTTTCTCGGCGAGGTGCGGGCGAGCGTCCAGTGCTTCCGCACCAGCGGGGGCTCGTTCGACCTCAGCAGCGACCTCCTGAAGCTGACCTACAGCTCCTAGCGCCGGAGCGCGGGCTCCTCGAAGGTCATCATCCGCTTGAATTCCTCGAACCGCCCCGCGATCTCGTCCTCGGTCAGCCGCTGCAGCCTCTCGCTGCCGAAGTCCTCGACGCTGAACGACGCCAGCACCGAGCCGTACACGGCCGCCGCGCGTAGCGCGTTCTCGGACAGCTCGGTTTCCCCGAGCGAGTCGACGTAGCCGAAGAAGCCGCCGGCGAACGAGTCTCCTGCCCCGGTCGGGTCGATCACGGTCTCGAGCGGGTAGGCGGGGATGGAGAAGAAGTCGTCGGACGTGTACATGCAGGCTCCGTACGGGCCTTGCTTCGCGAGTACGACCTGGGGCCCGAGCTCGCGGACCTTGCGGGCTGCCCGCGCTAGATTCGGCTCCTCGGTCAGCAGACGGAGCTCGGCGTCGTTCAGCGTGACGACGTCGACCCCTCGCATCGTCTCGATCAGCGAGTCCCGCGCCGACTCGATCCAGTAGTTCATCGAGTCGAGGCCGACGAAGGAGGCGTCGGGGCACTGCTCGCTGACGCGGCGCTGCAGGTCGGGCTGGATGTTCGCCAGGAACAGCACCGACGCCGCCCGCGACCGCTCGGAGAGCGTGGGATCGAAGTCCGCGAAGGCATTAAGCTGCGTGTCGAGCGTGTGCGCGACCGTCATGTCCTCCTCGTAGCGGCCTGACCAGAAGAACGAGCGGGCGCCCGGAACTCGCTCGAGATCGTCGACGTTGATCCCGCGGGCCGCATAGACCTCGAGCTCCGCGTCACCGAAGTCCTCGCCGACGACGCCGACGACGTTGACCTCGGTGAAGAAGCTCGCCGCGATCGAGAAGTGCGTCGCGGCGCCGCCCAGAATCCGCTCGCGCTTGCCAAACGGGGTCTCGAGCGAGTCGAAGGCGACGGATCCGACGACGGTAACGGCCATAGGGAGGCGAAAACTAGTCGACGGTGGAGCGCAGCAGCGAGATAAGAGCTACTCTGTCCTTGGTTGCCGCATTGAGCGGCGTTCCGTGCCGAGGAGAGCCCATCCGGATTCTCCGGCCCTTTTAGAAGTTAGGAGAAGCGCATGGTTGCCACGATAGAGGGCCCCATGACCGCAGCAGATCAGCTCAACGAAGCGAGCGACGAGCTCGCTCGGGTCGTCAAGGCGCGAGCCAAGCTGGGCTACGAGGTCGAGTCTCTCACCGAGACGCGTGCGGTCCTCGTGACCAAGGGCCGCAAGCGCATGTTCGGCATGCGCGGCGGCGACGAGCAGAGGACCGAGATCGTGATCGGCGACGACGGGAAGGCCGTCAGCCGGAGGATCTAGAAGCCCGACGAGCGGGCATCCCGGGAAACCGGTAGAGTGGCTGTAGCACCGAGTAGACGATTCTTTCGACGCCCGATCGAGTGGGCGCTGTGTTTTCTCTCCTCTTTGTCGCGACAGTCCTCTCCTGAGGGCTCTCGGGATCTGCCCCTCGCGGCATTCCTTGCGGCGAGGACTACCCGCCAGCCAAAGGAGATCTATGTCCCCGGACAACAATAAGTCCATCGTCCGTCGCGCAATCGAGGAGCCCTGGAAGGGCAATCTCGACATCGTCGACGAGCTCTTCGCCAGCGACTACGTCGGGCACGACCCGTCCCTTCCGGAGCAGCTCCGCGGCCCCGGCGACGTCAAGGAGTTCATCTCGACCTATCGCGGCGCCTATCCCGACGCACAGGTCACGGTCGAGACTCAGATCGCCGAAGGCGACATGGTCGCCACACGCTGGACTGCGCGTGGAACGCACAAGGGCGAGCTGATGGGCATCGAGCCCACCGGCAAGCAGGTCAGCGTCTCCGGCCTGACGCTCTCGCGCGTCCAGAACGGCAAGATCGTCGAGGGGTTCCAGAACTGGGACGCCCTCGGGATGATGAAGCAGCTCGACGCAATTCCGGAACTCGCGCGCGTCTAAGCGACGCCGACGCTTTCCATGAAGGGCCGCCCAAGGGCGGCCCTTCCACTTTAGGCTCCCGGACCACGATGCCCGAGGAGCCCCAGACCTGGCACTACGGCGTGATCGCGCGCTGGTGGGCCGAGTTCAACCACGGCGGGCCCGAGATCGACTACTACCGGCGCTTCATCGAGGGCGGCGGCGAGCCGGCTCTCGACGTCGCCTGCGGCACGGGACGGCTGCTCGTCCCGTGGCTCCACGCGGGCCTCGACGTCGACGGCACGGACGTCTCGCCGGACATGCTCGCGCATTGCCGCGAGCTGGCCGAGGCGGAGGGACTGTCCCCGAACCTGTACGCGCAACCGATGCACGAGCTCGATCTCCCGAGGCGCTACAGGACGATCGTCGTCTGCGGCGGATTCGGGGTGGGGAGCAGCCGGGAGCGCGATCGCCGGGCGCTCGAGC
>DASWEE010000134.1:0-2254 GCA_036394915.1 Gaiellaceae bacterium
ACGAGCTCGCCCTGCTCGTAGACGAGCGAGATCGCCGAGCCGTCGATCTTCGGCTCCGTCACGTACGCGACGGGCTCATCCGTCCCCAACCGCTTGCGGACGTCGTCTCCCCACTTCCGCAGGCCTTCCTCGTCCGTGACCTTCTCCAGCGAGCCCATCGGCTGCAGGTGCTCGACCTTCTCGAACTTGTCCGACGGAGGTGCGCCGACGCGGGTGGTCGGGGAGCTCGGGACGCGCAGCTCCGGGTGCTCGGCCTCGAGCCGCACCAGCTCGTCGTAGAGCCGGTCGTACTCGGCGTCCGAGATCTCCGGATCGTCGAGGACGTGGTAACGGTGGAGGTGGTAGTCGAGCAACTCGCGCAGCTCGGCGACGCGGCCGGCCGCAGATTTCGTCTTCGACACCATCGGGCTCGATGCTATATCGGGCACCGCCGTACGTGATTGACCCCAACCACGAATTGTGTTACGACCCGTCTCCCTCCTATTCAGAAAGGTTTGCGGATGACACGAATCATCTCTGTAGCAGCCTTCGTCCTCGCGGTTGCCGCCGTCTCCGCCGGCGGCGCCAGCGCATCGGGAAAGAGCGGCTTCATCAGGACCCCCGACGGAAAGATCTACTGCGGCTGGGGCACCGGCCCGCAAGGGTTCGTCGTGTGCGGCATCTGGAAGGGCTTCCTGAAGCCCAAGCCGAAGAACAACTGCCGGAAGCAGGGTGTCGACTACGTCGGCAACCGGATCGCGTTCAACGTCACTGGGAAGGCGAAGGTCCAGGCTTGCGCCGGCGATGCCGGCCCGTTCGCGAACCGCAAGGCGGCGAAGGTAATTCGGTACGGGGGAACGTGGCACGCCGGCGGGATGTCCTGCATCTCGCAGGCCAAGGCCATGCAATGCAAGAACAAGTCCGGGCACGGGTTCCTCATCAGCGCCGTGCAGAAGTACCGCTTGTTCTAGTACTCGACTGACACCAGGTACAGGCCCCACGGCGGCGCCGTGGGGCCTGCTTCCTCGCGCGGACGCCCATCGAGTAGCGACGCGAGTTGCTCCGGTGAGCGCTCGAGCATGGTGCCGACGAGCGTCCGCACCATGTGGCGGAGGAAGCTGTTGGCCGTGATCTCGAATTCGAGCGCGTCACCGCGGCGGTGCCACGCAGCGGCCTCGACGACCCGAGTGAAGCTCTCGTGCCGGGTCTCGGTCGGCGTGAAGGCGCGGAAGTCGTGCTTGCCGAGGAGGAGGTCGGCGGCGTCCGCGAGAGCCTCCTCGTCGAGCGGGCGCGGATACCAGTAGCTGCGCCGGTGCTCGAACGGCGACCGCGTCCGCTCCCGCCAGATCCGGTAGCGGTAGCTGCGGGCACGGGCCGAGTGGCGTGCGTGGAAGTCGGACGGCGCCTGCTCGACCGCGGCGACGGCGACGTCGTCGGGCAACTCAGCATTCAGGGCCTCGGCCGCCCGCTCGAACGGCGGCCCGCCCTCGACGTCCACGCTCGCCACCTGGCCAAGCGCGTGCACGCCGGTGTCCGTCCGGCCGGCCACTGCGAGCGACTCGAAGGCGACGAAGACCTGCGAGAGCGCCTGTTGCAGCTCTCCCTCGACGGTACGGAGACCCGGTTGGGCGGCCCAGCCCCGGAAGCCGGTTCCGTCGTACTCGAGGGTGAGCTTGACCCTCATTCCGGCACGACGTCGAGCGTCAAGTCCTCGACTCCGACGACGCGGACCGTGTCGCCCACCTCGGCGCCGCGCGCGCAGAAAGCGTTCCACAGCTCGCCGTGGACGCGTACCCGTCCCTCCGGGCGGCAGGGCTCGACAACCCGAGCCGTTCGGCCGATCAGCCCTTCCGCGCCCGTCACGGCTCGCCGACGGCGCGAGAGGTAGACCCAGCCCCACGCCTCGACCAGCTCGACCGTCAACCCGGCGAGGATCGCCACCACACCCCAGTGCGGCGGGAGCACGAAGATCGCGAGCAGGATGGCGAGGATCGCGGCCACGGCTAGGCCGATTCCAGCGACCCGAGCGCGAGCGCGAAGACAGCCCCCGCCCCGGCGAGATGCCACGGCCAGTCGACCAGGTTCGAGAGGAGGAAGGCGGCGACGGCGGGGCCGAGCAGCCAGAGTGCCGGGGAGCCCCGGGTTCGCCACAGCGCCCTGCCCGCTGCGACATAGAGCGCGATCCCGAGCAGGAGCCCGAGGATGCCCAGCTCGACGCCGAGCTCGAGCGGAAGGTCGTGGGCGAAGCGCGTCAGGCGGCCGTGGCCGGGCTGGC
>DASWEE010000135.1:0-5048 GCA_036394915.1 Gaiellaceae bacterium
ACGAGCACGAGCGGGTTGAGCTCGAGCTCCTGCGACGCCAGCAAGACCTCGCGCTCGGCCCGCCGGCACACGGTGCGGGCGACGTGCAGCCGGGCGGCGGTCTCGGTCCCCCCGGGAAGGACGAAGCTCTTCAGCTCCGGCAGGTCGGCGTTCAACGAGTCGCACTGACGTTCGAGCTCGTCGATAGCAGCCTGCGTCACGCGCAAGCGTCCATCGCCCACGCCGTACGGGACGCTGAGATCGGCGCCGACGTCGAACAGCTCGTTCTGGATCCGCTCGAGGAGCGGGCGAAATCCCTTGGGCAGATCGACGGCGAGCACGACGCCGAGCTGGGCATTCAGCTCGTCCACCGCGCCGAAGGCGCCGATGCGGCAGTCGAGCTTCGAGACACGGGAGCCGTCGCCGAGACTCGTCTCGCCGGCGTCGCCGCCGCGCGTGTAGATACGGGTCAGACGGACCGGCTCATCGGGCTTCCGGCTCATGTGCGTAGATTACGGCGATGATCCGACGCGCAACGCAACGCGACGCCACGGAGGTCAGCCGCGTGTTCGTCGCGGCCCGCGACGAGATGAGCTATCTGCCGGTGATCTCCGGCGAGCACCGGTCACTGCTCGGCGGCTGGTTCATCGACCGTGGTCCGATCTGGGTCGCCGAAGAAGATGGCCGCGTCGTCGGTTTCAGCGGTGTCAAGGACGAAGAGCTCACGCATCTCTACGTCGATCCGGTCGCGCAAGACCGGGGCATCGGCTCGTCCCTGATGGAGCACGCGAAGACGGTGAGCCCTGAGCGCCTCGAGCTGTGGGTGTTCCAGAAGAACGAAGGCGCGCGCCGCTTCTACGAGCGGCACGGCTTCCGGCTCGCGAAGCTGACGGATGGGTCGGGCAACATGGAGAAGGAGCCGGACGCGCTCTACGAATGGACACCCGGGAAGTAGCTCCCGGGCTCTGGTACTGGACCGCACCGCACCGGAACTGGCGCCCGGGGGCGGACTGGCCTGAGGCCGTCGGTTGCGTCTATTACGAGGCGCCCGACGCCGTCGTCCTGATCGACCCGCTGCTCCCCCGCGGCGAAGAGGGGAAGTTCCTCGAGCACCTCGACCGCGACGTCGAGCGGACCGGAGTGCCGGTAGTGATCCTGCTGACCGCGCCGTGGCACGAGCGCGACGCACCGCTGCTCGCCGAGAGATACCGCACATCGCGTGAGGTTGGCCGGCTGCCGGAGGGAATCGAGGTCTTCGTCCCGGGCGGACAGGACGAAGGCCAGGTCGCGTTCTTCATCCGGCCGCACCGGGCGCTCGTCGTCGCCGAGTTCCTGATGGGCGACGGCGCGGGCGGGCTGCGCGTCTGCCCGTCGCCTGCGCTTATAGATCGCGACGCATTCGATAAGTCCCTGCGCGACTTGCTCGAGCTCCCAGTCGAGCGAGTGCTCGTCTCCCACGGCGAGCCGGTTCTCACCGAAGGCAGCCGCCGGCTCGTCGAGGCGATCCGAGCTTCGTAGTACACGCTTGCGTGATCCCAGCACCTAGTCTCGTGTTTTTAAACACAAGACCCGAAGGCGTTGGATCGGCGGGTCAGCCGGGCGAACGGCTGGCCCAGGCGTCCAGCTCGACCTTGAACGCTGGCGTCGCGAGCGACGCCACATAGAGAAGCGTCATGCACGGACGGTGATCGCCCAGCTTGGCCGAGATCGCCGCACGCCGCCGCTCCGCGTCCACCTCGCCGACGAAGTACAAGGTCAGCTTGACCAGATCGCCCCAGTCCATCCCCGCCGCCACCAGGTTGCGCCCGACGTTCTCCAGCGCAAGCTCGAGCTGCGCGATCGGGTCGTCGGGGACGTTCCCCTCCGTGTCGATCCCGACCTGGCCCGAGAGCGCGAGCAGACGCTCGTCTCCGCTGAGCTCGACTTGGTGCGTGTAGGCCGCAAGCGGCGGGAACACGTCCGGCGGATCGCGAAAGGTCTTCAACCCTGCGCCAGTGCCTGCTTCCGCAACCCGAGCACGGAGCGGGCGATCACGAGCCGCTGGATCTCGCTCGTCCCCTCGTAGATCTCGGTGATCTTGGCGTCGCGATAGTAGCGCTCGACCGGAAACTCCTTGGTGTAGCCGTACCCCCCGAAGATCTGGATCGCCTCGGCAGTCTGCCGCCGCGCCATCTCCGAGGCGAACAGCTTCGCCTTCGCCCCCTCCTCCGTGTGTGGCCTGCCCTCCTGCTTCAGCCAGGCGGCGCGGTGGACGAGGAGGCGCGCAGCGTCGATCTCGGTCGCCATGTCGGCGAGCTTCCACTGGATCGCCTGGAAGTCGGCGATCCGCTGCCCGAACTGGCGCCGCTCGAGCGAGTAGGCGCGGGCCGCGTCGTAGGCCGCCTGCGCGATGCCGAGCGCCTGCGTCGCGATCCCGATCCTCCCCCCGTCGAGCGTGCCCATCGCGACTGCAAATCCCTTCCCTTCCTCGTGCAGCATCCGGTCGGCGTCGACGTGCGCGTCCTCGACGACGATGTCGTTGGTCACCGAGGAGTTGAGGCCAAGCTTCTCTTCCTCGCGTGTAACTCGTATGTGGTCAGCGTCGAGGATGAACGCCGACACCCCTCGGGCTCCGGGGGTGTCCGGATCGGTGCGCGCGAACAAAAGGAACGTCCCCGCCTGGCTACCGTTCGTGATCCACTGCTTCGCGCCCGAGATGCGCCAGCCGCCGTCCTCCGGGGTCGCGGCCGTACGCAGCGAGCCCGCGTCCGAGCCGGCCTCCGCCTCGGTCAGCGCGAACGCGCCGATCGCCTCCCCGCGGGCGAGCGGCGGGACAAACCGGCTCTTCTGCTCCTCTGTCCCGAAGGTCAGGATCGGAAGCGTGACCGCGCTCGTGTGGACTGCGACGGTGACCCCGACGCCGGCATCCGCGCGCGACAGCTCTTCGAGCACGAGGATGTAGGAGAGGAAGTCGGCGCCGGCGCCCCCGAGCTCCTCGGGGATGCAGACGCCCATCAGCCCGAGCTCGGCGAGCTTCCCGAACAGATCGCGTGGGAAGCGGTGCTCGCGGTCCCATTCGGCCGCGTACGGCTCGATCTCGGCCTCGGCAAACTCGCGCGCGAGCGCCCTGATCTCGCGCTGATCCGGGCTCAGCTCGAAGTCCACCCGCGCACTATAGTCGGGGCGATTTGCGCTTCCCGGCCGCGCTCGCCCTGCTCGCCGTCCTGGCTCTCCCGGCCGGTTGCGGAGGCAGCTCGAGCTCGCCCGAGAGCGTCGTCCGCGCCTGGAGCGACGCCCTCAACGCGGGCGACAACGAGCGCGCCGCGAGCCTGTTCGCGGAGGGGGCCGAGGTCGTGCAGCCGGGCCGGGTCCTGTTCCTGCGAACTCACGCGCAGGCGGTCGGCTTCAACTCCGGCCTTCCCTGTTCCGGCAAGATCATCTCCATGTCCACGATAGGAGACACGACGACCGTGACGTTTCTGCTCGGCAACCGGAAAGCGAGCCGATGCGACGCGCCGGGAGGTCGGGCGGTCGCCGCGTTCGAAGTCCACCACGGCAAGATCGTGCTCTGGCACCAGCTCCCGGCCCCGCCGCCACAACCGGCCCCGGCGGTCTAGTGTGAGCGAGACGCTGGCCTGGAGCGTGTACTCCGACCCGGAGGTGCTCGCACTCGAGCGCCGCCGCATTTTCGAGCGCTCGTGGCAGTACGCGGGTCATCTCGGACAGGTGGAGCAGCCGGGCGACTACTTCGCCTGCGCCGCCGGCCATGTCCCGGTCGCGGTCGTGCGCGACGAGGACGAAGAGCTGCACGCCTTCCTCAACGTTTGCCGCCATCGCGGCTCCGAGGTCGTCCGCGGGAGCGGGAACCGGAAGACCCTCCAGTGCGGGTACCACGCTTGGACCTACGGGCTCGACGGCTCCCTGCGCAGCGCTCCGCGATCCGAGCGCGAGCCCGGCTTCGATCCCGAGGGACTGTCCCTCCTGCCCATGCAGATCGAGACCCTCGGGCCGTGGATCTTCGTCAACCCGGACACCGACGCACCGCCGCTGAGCGAGATCGCCGGCGGGATCGCGGAGTCGCTCGCCTCGGGCGGCATCGAGCCCGACTCGCTCGTCTTCCACCGCCGGATCGACTTCGGGCTCGAGGCCAACTGGAAGGTCGTGATCGAGAACTACCTCGAGTGCTACCACTGCCCGACAGCGCATCCGGACTTCAGCCGAGCTGTCGACGTCAACCCGGACCGCTACGAGCTCCACACAGCCGAGTGGTCGTCGAGCCAGTACGGCCGCGCTCGGAACGGCGGCGAGCCGATCGACGTGGGGCAGTTCCACTACCTCTGGCCGAACACGCGCATCAACGTCTTCCCCGGCCCGCCGAACCTCTCGATCGGCCCTGCCCTCCCGCTCGGGCCCGAGCGCACCGCGGGCTTCTTCGACTACTTCTTCACCGAGGACGTGCCACTCGACGCCAGGGAGGAACTGATTGCGTTCGACAGCCAGGTCGGAAGCGAGGACCGGGCGCTCATCGAGTCAGTCCAGCGAGGGATGCGCTCGGGGCTGCTCGACCACGGGACGCTGATGCCCGAGAGCGAGCGGCTGATCGCGCACTTTCAAGCGCTCGTCGGTCGTACGCTTCGGGGGTCGGGAGCGGAGCCAGGCAGAAGCCTGGCACCGCGCGCCCCGGCTGATCAGCCGTAGTCGTAAAAGCCGGAACCAGACTTTCGCCCCAACTTGCCGGCCTCGACGTGCTCGCGGAGGAGAGGGCAGGGAGCGTACTTATCGTCCCCGAGGCCCTCGTACAGGACCTCCATGATCGCCACACACGTGTCGAGGCCGATCAGGTCGGCGAGCGCGAGCGGGCCCATCGGATGCGCGAAGCCGAGCTTCGCGATCGTGTCGATCGCCTCCGCCTCGGCGACCCCGTCGTGCAGCGCCCAGACTGCCTCGTTGATGAACGGCATCAAGATCCGGTTCGAGACGAAGCCCGGGAAGTCGTTCGCGAGCGCCGGCGTCTTGCCGAGCTCCTCGGAGAGCGCCGTGATCGCCGCCGCTGTCTCGTCCGAGGTCTTCGGACCGCGGACGATCTCGAC
>DASWEE010000136.1:0-2144 GCA_036394915.1 Gaiellaceae bacterium
GCCGCTTTCCCGGCCTCCGAGTTCGGCGGCTCGTGGCCGCCGGGAGTTCCGCTCCAGATCCACATGATGGAGGCCGACGAGTGGGCGATGGAGGACCTCCCCGCCGCGCGCGAGCTCGTTGAGACGATCGAGGGCGCGGAGTTGTTCCTGTACCCCGGCGATCGACACCTGTTCGCCGACAACAGCCTGCCCGACTACGACGAACGTGCCGCGAAGCTGCTCGAGCAACGCGTGCTTAGCTTCCTCGACACCATCGAGTAGCTGCGATAGCTCACGGCCGGCGCGCCGGTTCGGGCGTCAGGCGAGCGCGCGCTCGAGGGCGGCTCGCTCGGTCGGCGAACCGTGGGTCGGCAGGACATGCTCGATCGGCCGCTCGAGCAGCGGGCGCAGTCCCTTAACGACCTGCTCCCGCGTCACGCCCTCGGCCAGCCAGCTCTCCAGGAGCTCGATGCCGTGGCCGCGGTCGATGAGCGTGTCGCCGATGGCGACAGCGCGATGGCTCTCGACCCAGAGCAAGACGTCGTACGGCGGTTCCCGCCCGGGGAACGCCTCGACTCCGAAGGGCAGCCGGTCGCCGGCCGAGAACAGCTGCGCCGGCATCCGGATCCCCTTGCCGTCGTCGTCGGGGGGCGGCGCGAACACCGGCGCGCCGAGGCTCTCCGAAAGGCTGCGGGCGTCACGCTCGTGCCATGGGTTCGTCAGAACGATGACCGTCTCGCGGTCGGCCGCGAGTTGGAGGATCGCCGCCGGCGGGGTGGTCGGGTCGATCAGCAGCAGCCTCTCGCCGTCGTCGACCGCGTAGGACGAGACCTCTGGCCCCCAGTCGCGACCCGCGGCGTCGTCCTCCGCCGTCCATTCGGGGTGCACGGTCTCCCACCACCACAGACCTCTCTGCAACTCCCGCACGCCGGCATTTAAGCGAATGAACGCATTCGACGGCCGTCTAGTTGTAGTTCCTAGTTGCACTCTCGGCTTTTGATCGTCGAGCGGGTGCTCGAGCGGGGCTGGACGGTGGCGGCTGCGGCCGAGGCCGCAGGTGTGAGCGAGCGCACGGCGGCGAAGTGGCTGGCCCGCTATCGCAGCGAGGGCAGCGCCGGTCTGGTTGATCGTTCCTCGGCACCGCGGCGGGTCGCGCGTCGGACTCCACCGGAGTGCGACATTGTTCTTCGCACTTGCATTGTTTGCCCGCCGGAGCCCACGGTGCCTGGCACCGGGACGCGCCCCGGGGGCCACGTCCCGGTACCAAGCGGCGGGTGCGCCAGCTAGCTCCCGGTCGGCTTCAGCAGCTGCACGACTTGGTACTCGGCGCTGTCGGGCTCGGGCACGCCGAAGCGCGCGTTCACTGCGTACAGCCGGCTGCCGAACTCGTCAATCGTCGTCGGAACGGAGAAGTCCGAGTCCGTCAGGCGCGTGACGACGTGTCCCGAGGAGAGATCCGGACCCAGCGCGATCACGGCCACTTGGTTCAGCGTGTTCTGAACCACGTAGAGCGTCTTGCCGCTCAAGAGGATCCCGTCGCCGTTCGAAACGGTCTCGCCGCCGAGCGAGATCTCGTTCGTGACGCCGGTGGCCGGGTCGATGCGGAAGAGCTTGCCCGTGCTCGACTGGACGGCGATCAGCGTGTCCCCGCTCGGGGTTGCATCGATCCCGTTCAGGTTGAAGGCTCCGACGAGGACGAAGTTGACGAGATCGATCGTCTCGAAGTCTTCACCGAGCTCTCCGCCCGGCCCGATCGGCACCTCGTACAGCACGGCCTTTCGCGAGTCCGTGAAGTAAGCCGCGTCCGGCGTCACGACAACGTCGTTGATGAACGTGTCGGAGGCGGCGAAGTCGTACGTGCGGAGCAGAGTTCCAGTCTCTGCGTCGTAGACGTACGCGTCACCGGTTCCGGCCCCCGCGACGAAGAGCCGGTCGTGCTCGTCGAGCTCGATCCCCGTCGCCAGGCGGCCGCTGCCGCCGTCCACGAGCACCGCTCCGTCGCCGGTGAGGAGATCGCCGCGGTAAATCGCTCCGGTGACGCGCGAGCCGACGTAGAAGGTCGTTCCCTTGCCGACCTCGATTCCCTCCGGTTGGAATCCGTTCGGGAGCGCGATCACCTCGGGAAACGGCTCTTCTGCGGCCGACGAGCCGCCTGCGAACACCGC
>DASWEE010000137.1:0-10040 GCA_036394915.1 Gaiellaceae bacterium
TCCGGCCCGACTGCGTGATCGTGTCGGGCTGGAGCACGTTCGCCTCACAGGCTGCGATCGGCTGGTGCAGGCGGCGGCGCGTCCCGTTCCTCCTGATCGTCGAAAGCCACGACGAAGGCCCTCGGGCGAGCTGGCGGCGGAAGGTCAAGAGCTCGGTCGTCCCGCGGATCGTCCGGCGGGCAGCCGGCGTGCTGGTGACCGGGACGCTGGCGCGGGAGTCGATGCTCGCCCACGGCGCCCGGCCGGAGCACGTGCGGGTCTTCGCCAACACGATCGACGTCGAGGGGTGGTCCGAGCGCGCCGACCGGCTCGCCCTGCGCCGGCCGGAGCTTCGGGAGCGCCTCGGCCTCGGTGTCGACGACGTCGCCGTCCTCTCCGTCGCCCGTCTCTCGCCCGAGAAGGGGCTCGAGACGCTCGTCCGTGCCGTCGCCGAGGGCGGTGGGCCGCTCGTGCTCGTTCTGGCGGGCTCCGGCCCCGAGCGCGGGAGGCTCGAGGAGCTGGCGCGCGGGCTCGGCGTCCGGCTCGTGCTCGCCGGCGATCTTCCGCACGAGCGGGTGATCGAGGCCTATGTAGCCGCGGACGTCTTCGCGCTGCTCTCCGAGCGGGAGCCATGGGGGGTGGTCGTGAACGAGGCGGCGGCGTGCGGGCTCCCGCTCGTCCTCTCCGACCGTGTCGGCGCCGCGCCGGACCTGCTCCGTGACGGCGAGAACGGCGTCCTCGTCCCCGCGGGCGACGTCGAGGCCGCTGCGGAGGCGCTGCGCCGCACGGATCCCGCGATGGGCCGCCGCTCGCGCGAGATCGTGCGCGGGTGGAGCTACGGTCCGAGCGTCGACAACCTGGTCGCGAGCGTGCAGGAAGCCGTTTGATCGGGATCAGCATGCTCACGCTCCGGCCCGGGCGGATGGGCGGCTCCGAGACCTATGCGCGGGGGCTCGCACGTGCTCTCGCGGACCACGGATCGCTCGAGTACCGCTGCCTCGTTCCGGCGGAGGCCGCCGATGCAGCGGACGGCCTGCCCTTCGTCGTCGGGAGACGGCTCGAGGGGCTCGACGCCGTCCACTACCCGTTCACGATCCCCGTCCCTCGTACTGCTCTTCCGACCGCGGTCACCTTGCACGACCTGCTTCACCGGGAGGAGGGGCACCTTCCGTCGCCGCTGAAGCGGTTCCTGCGCCGATTCACGTACGACCGCGCGGCACGGCGCGCCCGGCTGGTCATGGTGCCGAGCGAGTTCGTCCGAGATCGGGCGCACGAGCTGCTCGGCCTCCCGCTCGAGCGGATCCGGACGGTCCAGCACGGCATCGACCACGACCGCTTCCGCCCGGGGCCGCAGGCGCGCGAGGGCTTCCTGCTCTATCCCGCCAACGCGTGGCCGCACAAGAACCACGCCCGCCTGTTCGAGGCGTTCGCGCTCCTGCGCTCCGACCGTCCCGAGCTCGAGCTCGTGCTCACGGGCGAGGGCTTTCGCGACCTACCCGCCGGCGTGAGGACGGTGGGGCGCGTGGGTTGGGACGAGCTGCCGTCGCTCTACCGGCGCGCCGGCGCGCTCGTGTTCCCGAGCCTGTACGAGGGCTTCGGGCTCCCGCCGCTCGAGGCGATGGCGTGCGGTTGCCCGGTCGCGTGCTCGAATGCCGGCTCGCTGCCGGAGGTCTGCGGCGACGCGGCCGTCTTCTTCGACCCGGGCTCGGCGGAGGAGATCGCGTCCGCGGCGGCGCGCGCGCTGGAGGGGGAGCTCGTTCCCCTCGGTCTACAGCAGGCCGCGCGCTTCACTTGGGCCGAGGCCGCCCGCAGCCACGACGCGGTCTACCGCGAGCTCATCGCCTGAGCGACGATCGCGTCGCCGCGGTGCAAGAGGTCGGCGACCCGCCCCGCCGGCGCGACGAGCAGCCGGCGCCCGTAGCGTCCGGAGAAGCTCTCGAGCTCGAACCGCCCCCGGCGGGCGTTGCGGCGCGCGGCCAGCGACATCAGCAGCCACTCCCCCGAGGTGACGTTGCGGGTCTTGCGCAACTCGAGCCCGCACTGGGCGCAGAGCTTCGCGAGCGACGCCTCGGTGTGGTGGTAGAGGTGGAACGGGACGTGCCAGTGCACCCAGTCCGGCCCGAACACCCGCCGCCAGATGCTGGAGGCGTTCGGGACGACGATGTAGACCACGCCGCCCGGGCGCAGCGTCTGGCTAACCTTGCGCAGGACCGCGTGCGGGTCCTCGACGTGCTCGAGCACCTGGGAGAGAAGGACAGAGCCGAACCGCCCGGGAGGCAGCTCGGCCTCCTCCACCGGGGCCTCGATCACCTCGAGGCCGTAGCCGCGCGCGACCTCCGCCGCCTCGAGGTTCGGCTCGAGGCCGACGACGTCGAATCCCCGGGACCGGAGCGTCACGAGCGCCTCGCCCGTGTTGCTGCCGACGTCCAGCACCGGTCCCGTCTTCACGAGATCGGTCAGCGGCAGGCTTCCGTTGACGGCGTGCCAGGCGCGTGCGAGGGCTCCGGTGCGGGGAATGCGCCGCTCGTCGTCACCGATGTACCGCTGCTCGTACAGCCTCGCGAGCTGGGGGCGCGACGGGGGATCGACCGTGACGCCGAGGCCGCACACGGGGCACCAAGCGACGTGCACGACATGGGGCAGCCCGAGACGGTTGTCGCGCAGCGGGGTCTCGTCGAGGACGAGCGGCCCACAGCCGAGGGGACAGTCCCTCACTGGAACTGGAACCTCGCCCCGATCGGCCGCGCCGGCGTCCCGCGCGGAATCGTCAGGAGTGGTGCTGGGCTGACGGCGAAGTCGACGCGGCAGACGCCCGCGCGGGGACGGAGCGGGAGCACGAGCCTCACGGGGTGCGCGGGCGGGACGGACACTCGAGCGACGACACGTCCGAGCTCCGTTGCCGTGACCATCTTGCGGGAGATGAAGAGCTTCGGGTCGCTTCCGAGCAGGACGGCGACGCGTCCACCCGTGCAGTCGAACCGCGTATAGCGGACGTGCGGCCCGGACCAGGTCTCGCCGGGGTAGAGCCCCTCCACGAGCGTCTTCAGGCCGACCTTGCCGGGCACGCGGTAGAGCGTGAGCTGCCCGGCCGTCCCGATCGCGGTGCCGTCGAGCGGAGCGGTGACGTCCGAGAGCGCGTAGTTGGCCGGCTCGGCGCCACGAAGAGAGCCAGTGCGAGGATCGATCGCCACGCGCGTCTCAGGAAGAGCGCCCGGCGTCGGCTCGCCGAGGTCGTAGACAGGACCGGCCGAGCGGTTGAAGAACTCGTTCTCCCAGATCGTGACCGGGGCCGCCTTGCCCGTGTAGACGATCGCGACGCTGGCCCCGGACGGGACGGCGTGGTCGATCCAGTTCGGCACCGCGCTCCCGACCGCCCCGAGCGTTCCGGTCGAGGCGCGGCGGAAGTCGTGCTCGACGAAGGCCATCACCACGATGAAGTAGGCGAGGACGAGGCCGGGCAGAACGAGCCGGAAGCGGCGGGGCAGGAACAGGAACAGCGCTCCCGCGGCGACGCAGCAGAGCACGAGCAGGGCCCGGGTCCAGCCGGCGCTGCCGAGCTCGAGGTCGAGTCGCCACCACGGGATCAGGGCGAGCGTGTCGGAGACGATGCTGATGTTCAGCATCCAGCCGAGCGGAAGCACCGCCGGAAGCGCCGCGGCCGCGATTGCGGCTCCCGCCGCCCAGCGGCGCGGCCTCGGCAGTCCCCGCTCGACCCAGATCAGGAGCGCGATTACGAACAGCGGCGCCGCGTAGAACATGTTCCGCTCCGCCACCCGGTGCACGAACGTGTAGGTCTGGTCGACCGCCGCCACGACGAGCAGGAGCCAGACCGCGAGCGTGACGGCAGCGGCGGTGAAGACCTGCGAGCGGTCGGGCAGCCGGCGCACGAGTGCGACGAGGAGAAGCAGGGCCGCGAACGGGACGATTCCGAGGTAGAGATCGAGCTCGGCGATGTGGTAGACGAACCACTTGGCCACGCTCCCCACCGGGTAGCGCTCGTTGCCGACGAAGCTGTACCGGCCGAAGAGGTCGGTGGGCGACCGGCCGCGAGCCAGCTCGACGAGGATGGGCGGGAGCAGGACGAGCGCGGTCACACCGTAGAGCGGCAAGTACGCCTTCAGGCTCCTGAGGCCGCTGCGGCGGAACAAGACGAGCAGAAGCGGGGCGGTCAGGATCGGCGGGATCAGCGCGACCGCCTGCGCGCGGGTGAAGAACGCGAGCGTGCAGACGGCCAGCAGGGCGACCGAGCGGAGGACGGTCGGCCGCTCGAGCACGAGCACGAGCAGGAGCGCAGCGGCGAGGAACACGGGATAGAACGCGTTCTCCGTCATGATCGTCCCCGAATAGAGCATCGAGGGCAGGGCGACGCTGAGGGCTGCCCCGACCAGGGCAAAGCGCGGCGACAGGACCCGGCGGCCGAGGAAGTACGCCGGCACCGCCGCGAGCGAGATCAGGAGCGCGTTGATCAGCTTGGCGGCGGCGTAGGCCTGCGGGGCGGAGGAGAAGAGCGCCCAGGCCGGGCTCACCACAGCCGGGTAGATCGGCCCGAAGTGCTCCCAGGTCCGATCGCGCACCAGGAAGTGGCCGGTGTCGGCGAAGCTCTTGGCGCCTTCCGAGTAGACGAGCTCGTCGATCAGGATCCAGGGAGCGGCGATCCTGCGGCCGAGCAGCGCGTAGGCGACGGTCGAGACGACGACGAGCCCGCCGACCCAGGCCCAGGTGGGGACGCGCACGGCCGCAGCCGCGACCGTCCTCTGTCTCGCGCCGACCGCCACCCCGCAATCCTAGGATGCAGGCGTGAAGCGCCTGCTGGTGCTCAATCAGTACTACTGGCCGGGGATCGAGGCGACCGCGCAACTCCTGACCGAGCTGTGCGAGGGGCTGTCCCCGGACTACGACGTCACGGTCGTCGCCGGAACGACGTCCGGCGCCGGGCCTGGACGGCAGGTGCGGAACGGCGTCGAGATCGTCCGCGTGCCCTCGACGGCGTTCGACCGGGCTCGGATGTCGCTGCGTGCGGCCAACTACCTCAGCTATCTGGTCTTCGCCGCCCTCCGAGGGCTTGCCGCCCGCAGGCCCGACGTCGTGCTCACGAAGACCGACCCGCCGGTCGTCGGGCTGGCCGCGCTGCTCGTTGCCCGGCGCTTCGGGGTGCCGCTCGTCGCCGTTGTCAAGGATCTCTTCCCGGAGACCGCGGTGGAGCTCGGGAGGCTGCGGAGCCCGGCGGCGGCTGGGGCGATGCGTGCCGCGATCGACTTCTACCTGCGTCGTGCCGACCGCGCCGTCGCGATCGGGGAGACGATGCGACGCCGGCTCTCCGACCGGGGAATCGACTCCGTCGTGATCTCGGACTGGGTTGACACGAGCGCAATCCACCCCGTCGAGCAGGAGCGCGACGGCTTCGTGGTCATGCACTCTGGGAACCTCGGGCACGCCCAGGATCTCGACACGCTGATCGAGGCGGCCGCCCGGCTCCCGGAGATCGAGTTCAGAATCGTCGGCTCCGGCGCGCGACGCGCAGAGCTCGAGCGACTGGCAACCGGGCTCCCGAACGTTTCCTTCCATCCGTATCGCCCGCGCGAGCAGCTGTCGGAGTCGCTCTCGGCGGCGTCGCTCCACTTCGTCGGGCTCGCGAGCGGGCTGTCGGGCTACGTCGTCCCGAGCCGGCTCTACGGCGTGATGGCGGCCGGCCGGCCGGCGCTCGTGGCTGCCGACGAGGAGAGCGAGACCGCGCAGCTCGTGCGGCGCGTGGACTGTGGGGTGGTCGTCGCGCCGGGGCGTCCGGACGAGGTCGCGGCCGCCATCCGCGCCGCCCGCGACGGAAAGTACGATCTTCGAGCGATGGGAGACCGCGGACGCCGGTATGTGGTCGAGCACGCCGACCGCTCGGCCGGCGTTGAGCGCTATCGCGAGCTCCTGGACGGGCTCATCCGAACGTGATCTTCGTCAAGGCGCTCTTCTGGGGGTCGCTCGGCGCGCTCGCCTGGACGCACGCCGGCTATCCGCTGGCCGCGGCGGCGCTCGCCAGGCTGCGCCCGCGGCGGGTTCGCAAGGCCGAGCTGACGCCCTCCGTCAGCTTGATCGTCGCCGCCTGGAACGAGGAGTCCGTGATCGGGCGGCGGGTCGAGAACCTGCTCGCGCAGGACTACCCGGCCGATCGCCTCGAGGTCGTCGTCGCCTCCGACGCCTCCACCGACCGCACGCACGAGATCGTCGAGGAGATCGCCGCCCGGGAGCCGCGCGTCCGGCTGCTGCGCTGCGAGCGGGGCGGGAAGGTGGCCGCGCAGAACCGCGCGGTCGCCGAGACCGCCGGCGAGATCCTCGCCTTCTCCGACGCGAACGCGGTCTGGGAGCCCGACTCGCTTAGGAAGCTCGTCCGCAACTTCGCGGATTCGGAGGTTGCCTACGCGTGCGGAAGGGTGAACCTGATCTCCTCCGATGGGACGAACCGTGAGGGCGCGTACTGGCGCTTCGAGACCTGGCTGCGGGCGCAGGAGTCGCTGACCGGCTCGCTCACCGGCGGCTACGGGCCGATCTACGCCGTGCGCCGGGCGGATTACGTCGACGTCGATCCTCGTTTCGGCCATGACCTCGCGCTCCCGTACCTGATGGTTCAGCGCGGACGGCGGGCAGTCTACGAGCCGGAGGCGCTCTCGTCGGAGAAGGAGTCACGCGACCTCGAGGACGAGTACCGGCGCAAGGTCCGCATGTTCGAGCACTGCTGGCTGATCACGCTGCGCGGGCGGACGCTGCGCCGGCTGCCGCCGCTGTACCTGGCCGAGATGGTCTCCCACCGGCACCTCCGGTACGGGAGCGGGCTGCTCCATCTCGTGCTGCTCGGGACGAGCATCGCCCTCGTCCAGGAGGGGCCGATCTACCAGGCGGTGCTTGCGGGACAGGGCGCCTTCCTCGCGCTTGCGGTGGCCGGGCGGCTCGGCGTCAAGATTCCGGGCGCCGCGCTCGCCTACTACTACGTGCTCGTCACCTGGGCGACTGTCGTCTCGCTCGCCGGCTATCTCCGGCACGGCGTCCCCGCCGTGTGGGAACAGGCCGAGGGGACGCGGTGAGACGCGCCTTCGACCTGCTCGGATCCTCGCTGCTCCTGCTGCTCGCGAGTCCGGTGCTGCTCGTCGCCGCGCTCGCGATCGTGCTCGAGGACCGCGGTCCCGTCCTCTATCGCCAGCGCCGGGTCGGAAGGCGGGGCCGTGAGTTCGAGCTGCTCAAGCTGCGGACGATGGTCGTCGGCGCGGAGAAGCTCGGAGCCGGATACGCGGTTAACAGAGGGGATCCCAGGATCACCGCCGTCGGCCGCTCGCTTCGCCGGCTGTCGCTCGACGAGCTGCCTCAGCTCTGGAACGTGCTCCGGGGCGACATGAGCCTGATCGGGCCCCGCCCGACGCTGTCCTACCAGGTCGAGCGCTATACGCCGCGCCAGCGGAAGCGTCTCGAGGTCAAGCCGGGCATCACCGGCTGGGCGCAGATCCACGGCCGCGCGAAGCTGCCGTGGGAAGAGCGGATCGAGCTCGACGTCTGGTACGTGGAGCACCGCTCGGCCTGGCTCGACCTGCAGATCCTGGCGCGAACACCGCTTGCCCTCCTGACGGGCACGTACAAGGGCGCGACGGGGGGCTGGAAGCAGAACGCCGGCTGAGTCCGGGGCTCCTCATGCCCAAGTAACACAGTGTTACTTGGAAGGAAGATGTTGGGTCGCGGACGGGGGCTGTGTGGTCCCTCCTCGACTTAGTGACACAGTGTTACTTGGTTAGCTTCGTGCCCTCGATGCAGAGTCCGCACTCGTCGATGACGCGGTTCCGGAGCTCGACCTCCTCGATTTCCTCGATCCGGCTCTCGAGATAGCCCTGCTCGCGGACGTCCCCGAACCCGGCGGCCTCGAAGCGCGCGGTCAGCGACTCGGCGTCGTACATCCACTTGTGCGAGTGGAAGTCCTTGAGCGCGGCGTAGGTGCGGTAGGCCGGATTTCCCCGCGGCGCGTGCCGGTCACGCAGACCGAGTCGCTCGTTCATGCGATCGGCCCGGCTGAACTCGGCCGCCTTCTGCTCGGAGTCCGCGAACGGCCGCTCGCCGAGGTACTCGTCTATGACTGCGCGGAGGTCGGGGACGACCAGCCGCAGGATGCCGCCGGGCCGGAGCACGCGGAAGCACTCCGCGAGCAGCCGCTCGGCCTCGTCGAGGTACAGGTGCTCGAGCACGTGCGATCCGTAGATTGCGGCTGCGAACCCGTCCGGAAAGGGCAGCGGCTTGCGCAGGTCGTGGACGACGATGTTCGGCGGCCACTCCGTGTCCGAAGCCCAGTCGGGCAGCACGCCCACCGCCTCGGCCACGCGCCGAAGGCGCGGCCGCTGCGAGAGCCAGGCGTTCCACGACCCGTCGATGTTGATCCAGCTCTCGGGCGCGTGGGCCCAGGAGCCGAGGTTGATCTTCGGTCCGTCCACGGCCTGACACTATCCTCCGGTTTCGCATGACGGCGGTCCTCTTCACCTGCGCGGGCAGGCGCGTCGACATCGTCAGCGCGTTTGGACGCGCGGGCGCGACGACGATCGCCACCGACCTCAGTCCGCTCGCTCCGGCGCTGTACCATGCCGACCACCACGCCTTCCTCCCGCGGATCGAGGATCCGGGCTACCTGCCGAAGCTCGCCGAGGTCGTCGCAACGTACGACGTCCGCCTCGTCGTGCCCCTCACCGACCTCGACCAGGTGCTCCTCGCCCGCGCGCGCGACACGGGTGAGCTCGGCGCCGAGGCGCTGCTGCCACGGGCCGAGGTCGTGGAGCGCGTCAACGACAAGTACCTCGCGCACGAGTTCTTCGAGTCGAGCGGGATCGCGTCGCCGGCGAGCTGGCTGCCGGACGAGCTGCCGGACGAGCTCGCATTTCCGGTCCTCGTCAAGGCTCGCGAGGGTTTCGGCTCCCAGCACATCTACCGCGCCGAGAACCGTGAGCAGCTCGACTTCTTCCTCGGCTACACGAAGGCGGAGTCGTTCGTCCAGAAATGCTGCCAGGGCGAGGAGTTCTCGATCGACGTCTTCTGCGACTTCGACGGGCGCTGCCTCAACGCGATCCCGCGGACGATGATCGAGTCGCGGGGCGGCGAGTCGATCAAGGGGATGACGATCAAGGACTGGGACCTGATCGAGTACGGCGCCCATGTGGCCGAGACGCTCGGGCTCAAGGGCCCCGCCAACATCCAGTGCTTCCGGGAGGAGGAGGGCCGCCACGAGGTCACCGACGTGAACCCGCGCTTCGGCGGTGCCTTCCCGCTTCCGCTTGCTGCCGGCAGCCGCTATCCCGAGCTGGCGATCGCGCTCGCGAACGGCGAGCACCCGGAGCCGCGGCTGGGCGAGTTCAAGGAGGGGATCGTAATGGCCCGCTTCCTCTCACATCTCGTCCTGACCGCCGGAGATGACGGTACTCTCGTCCCGTTCTCCGAGGACGTCCCAGAACCGATCGCAAGCGAGCCCGGCGAGGCGTGATCCGCCCCGCGCTCGTATTCCTCACCCTGATCGGGCTGGCCGCGGGCTGCGCGTCAGGCGGCGGGCGGCCGGAAGCGCAACCGAAGCCCAAGCCGAAGCCTCAGCCGGCTCCGAAACCGGAGGCAAGGGGGCCGCTCGTCTACGTCTCCGTGATCGACGGGGACACGCACCGCAAGGTCAAGGGCGCCGTCGTCAGGATCGGCAGCCACGCCGACGAGGTCGGACGGCGCGGAATCGCGACCCTGCGCGTCAGGCGGGCCAGGCCGCTCCCGGTGACGGCCTGGGCGCGCCGGTACGCGAAGCGCAAGGTGCGGATGGCGTTCGGCCCTCACCACAAGTGGGTGACGCTCTTCCTCTTCAAGCCCGCGTCGCAATGGCCGCTGTACGGGGTCACCCCGGCGCGCACCCAGGCGCAGACGAACATCCACATCCGCCCACCGTTCCGGATCGCCTGGTCGCGCGGGATGGGCAGCCTGATCGAGTTTCCGGCCGTCGTCTGGAGCGGAGTGGCGTTCATCGGCAACGCCCGCGGGGTCGTCCGAGCCGTCTCGATGCGCTCCGGAAGGGTCGC
>DASWEE010000138.1:0-2222 GCA_036394915.1 Gaiellaceae bacterium
CTGGGAGCGCGCGCGCGAGTGGCTACGGGGCAAGGTCTCGGAGACGGGGGCGGAGGAGGCGGTCGATCCGGCCGGCAACCAGTGGTTCACGCTGCGCGGCGGCTCTGAGCGTGCCGTTCTGATCGGCGGCCACATCGACTCTGTTCCGAACGGCGGCTGGCTGGACGGTGCCCTGAACATGATGGCCGGGGTCGAGGTGCTGCGCCGGATCGCCGGAGACGGCCCGCCGCCGGTGACGGTACGGCTCGTCAACTGGGCGGACGAGGAGGGGGCACGCTTCGGGCGCTCGCTGTTCGGCTCGTCCGCGGCGGCCGGCTCGATGGCGGATCAGGAAGAGCTGCGCGGTCGCAAGGACGCGGACGGCGTCGCGCTGCCCGATGCCCTGCGCGAGCACGGCGTCGAGCTCGATTCCGCTCTCGACGCCCGCTCCCAGCTCGAAGGAGCCGCGGCCTACCTGGAGCTGCACATCGAGCAGGGGCCGGTGCTCGAGTCGATGGATCTCCCGCTCGGAGTCGTTCTCGGAACCTTCGGTGTCGAGCGGCACCAGGTCACCTTTCGCGGGCAGGCGGCGCACGCCGGCTCGACGCCGATGGACAAGCGCCGCGATGCCTTGGCCGGCGCTGCACGGCTCGAGCTCGAGATCCGTGAGATCGCGAAGCGGATCGGGGAGGGTGCCGTCTGCACGATGGGCGGCGTGGTGACGAAGCCGGGAATCGTCACATCCGTGGTCGAGACCGCGGAGTGCCTGCTCGACCAGCGGCATCTCGATGCGGCCAGGCTGGAGTCCATGCTCTCCGACGCCAAGCGTGCTTCCGAGCAGTTCGCGCGGGAGGAGGACATCGAGGTCGAGTGGGAGCGCATCTGGAGCATCGAGCCAATCCTTTTCGACGACGCGCTGATCGAGCTGGCGGACGAGTCGATCATGGAGGTCGCCGGCACGTCGCACAGCTTGCCGAGCGGTCCACTCCACGACGCCGCCGAGGTCGCCCGCGCGGGCATTCCTACCGTCATGCTCTTCGTGCAGTCGCTCCGCGGTCTCTCGCACACGAAGCTCGAGGACACGAAGGAGGAGCATCTCGAGCTGTCGGTGCAAGCGCTCGATCGGCTGGCGTCCAAGACGATCGACCGCATCGCCGCGGGTTAGGCCCAGGGGAGCGCGTCCCAGCCTGCCGGACGGGCCGGCCGCGGCGGCTCGAAGCGGGCGTAGGCCACGTCGCCCGAGTCGGTCGCCTCCGTCGCGCTCGCGCCGTGGCGGGCGGCAACCTCCGAGACGGGGTAGTGAAGCTCCTCGTCCTCCCGGCGCGCGCCCGTCATGAGAATCGCGCATGGGCCGTCGTCGGCGCCGACGAAGACGTGCTCGGTGCCGGGCGGCAGGTGGACGAAGTCCCACGCGCGCAGCGGCCGCTCCTCACCCTCGACGAGGAGGAGGCACTCGCCGTGGAGGACGAGGAAGTCCTCTTGAAGCGACTCGCTGTGGTAGAGGCAGTTGGACTTGCCCGGGTGGAGGACGCGGATGTTGCCTCGTCCATGCGCAGATCCTAAGGATGTCGAGACTAGAAGAACCGCACGAGCGCAACCCCCGCGCCGACGAGCGCCATCCCGGCGAGGCGCCCGGCGCTCACGTGCTTCGGCTCGAAGCCGACCCAGCCGAAGTGATCCACCACGAGCGATGCAAGAGCCTGTCCGGCGACGACGAGCGCGATCAGCGTCGCCGCGCCCAGCTTCGGCGCAGACACGATCGAACCGGCGACGTAGAAGGCGCCGAGCGCTCCGCCGATCCAGACCCACCACGGCGCGTCGCCGATCCGGCCCGACGAGGGCAGCGGCTTGAAGACGAGGGCCGCAGCGGCAAGCAGCACCACCGTGCCGACGAGGAAGGAGACGAATGCAGCCCGCACGGGACTGTGCAGCCAGTCGGCCAGCTGGGCGTTGACGCCGGCCTGAAACGGCAGCACCACGCCGGCGGCGAACGCGAACAGGAGATAGAGCCAGACCACTTGCGAGGCGATTTCGCGGCGCTATGCTCGTTCCCCTGCCAGCGACCGGGAGGTTCCATGCTCACCTTCGGCGTGACCGTCCTACCGGACCCGCCCTATCAGCGGATGATCGAGCTGATGCAGCTCGCAGAGCAGCGCGGGTTCGAGTACGCCTGGACGTACGACTCGCACATTCTCTGGGAAGAGTCCTACGCGACGATGCCGCTCGTGGCCGCGCAGACCAGC
>DASWEE010000139.1:0-35558 GCA_036394915.1 Gaiellaceae bacterium
AGGGGGAAACGGAGAGACCGGGACGCGCCGGCAAAGCCGGCACGTCCCTCCTTCAAAGGGGAACCTGCGGTGCGGTTCCCCCTTGAGACCCCCTCCCTTGTGACCGGGCCTCCCCGGCTAAGCCGGGTCAGCCCTCCTCAACGGCGGTCACAGACTCACCAACACTTCTAGGAAGGGGGAGCTCGAGGGGGAAACGGAGAGACCGGGACGCGCCGGCAAAGCCGGCACGTCCCTCCTTCAAAGGGGGAACCTGCGGTGCGGTTCCCCCTTGAGACCCCCTCCCTTGTGACCGGGCCTCCCCGGATAAGCCGGGTCAGCCCTCCTCAAAGGAGGCCACAGACTCACCATCACTCGAAGGAAGGGGGAGCTCGAGGGGGAAACGGAGTTTCCCCCTCGATGGAGCAGTGCCGCGGCTTTGCCGCGACACTGCGTTCTCCGTTACGTTTCCCTGGATGGCTGCCGAGACCGCCCTCGTCGAGAGCGTTGCGCGCCTGTTCCTGTTCGCGGATCTGGACCGCGTGGAGCTGGAAACGCTCCTGCCGCGGATGCGCGAGGTCTCGTTCGACGAGGGTGAGTGGGTCGTTCGCCGCGGCCAGACCGACGTCGGTCTGCACGTGATCGTCGACGGCGAGGCGGGCGTCGTCCTCCACGACGAGGAGCTGGCGGTGCTTCCAAAGGGGAGCTTCTTCGGGGAGATCTCGGCGCTGCTCGGCGAGCCGACGGTGGCCGACGTGGTCGCCCGCGCGCCGCTGCGCTGCCTGTTCGTGCCGGCGGAGGAGGTCACGAACTTCCTGCTCTCGAGCCCGGGCGTGATGCTGAGGATGCTCGAGACCGAGGCTCGCCGGTTGCGCACGACCGACGAGCTCCGCACCTGATTTGACGACGCGCGAGCTTCAGACGGTCGGCTGGCGCACGACGGCACCGTCGATGGACTACCTCCCGATCGCCGAGCACGGGATCATCGGCGACCTGCACTCGATCGCCCTCGTCGGCACGGACGGGCGCATCGACTGGTACTGCTGCCCGCGCTTCGACTCGCCCAGCGTCTTCGGGGCGATTCTCGACCGCAACAAGGGCGGCCTCTACCGAATCTCGCCGGCGGCCGACGACTGGGTGCCGAAGCAGCTCTACCTCCCCGACACGAACGTCCTGATCACCCGCTTCCTCACGCCCGGCGGCGTGGGGGAGGTGCAAGACTTCATGCCGATCGGAAGCGGCGCCTCCGTGCATCGCCACCGGCTGATCCGCCGTGTGCTCGGGGTGCGCGGCGAGATGCGCTTCCAGATCTCCGTCCAGCCGCGCTTCGACTACGGGCGGGAGTCCCACGAGACCGTCTTCCACGAAGCGGGCGTGCTCTTCCGGTCTCCATCGCTCTCGCTGGCGCTCGAGACGCGGATCCCGCTTGACTTCCAGGACGACGGCGCCTTCGGTGAGTTCACGCTCCGCGCGGGGGAGACGGCGACGTTCGTGCTGGAACAGGTGCCCGAGACCTACGTGCCGCGCAAGTACTCGGAAGCCGAGACGCGGCAGGCGTTCGAGGAGACGGTCGAGTACTGGCGCCGCTGGCTGGCCCAGTGCCGCTACCAGGGGCGCTGGCGGGAGATCCTCTACCGCTCGGCGCTGACGCTGAAGCTGATGACGTACCGCCCGACCGGCGCGATCGTCGCCGCGCCGACGACGAGCCTCCCCGAGCACATCGGCGGCGTGCGGAACTACGACTACCGCTACACGTGGATCCGGGATGCGGCCTTCTCGCTGTATGCCCTCCTCCGGCTCGGATTCACCGAGGAGGCGACGGCGTTCATGGACTGGCTGACGGAGCGGTTCCGCGAGCCGCGGCCGGCCGAGGCCGGTCCGCTCCAGATCATGTACGGGATCGACGGCCGCGGAGAGCTCGAGGAGGAGATTTTGGAGCACCTCGAGGGCTACCGCGGCTCACGCCCCGTCCGGATCGGCAACGCCGCTGCAGACCAGCTCCAGCTCGACATCTACGGCGAGCTGATCGACTCGGTCTACATCTACAACAACCACGCTTCCCCGATCGCGCACGCTTCCTGGATGGACCTGACCCGGATCGTCGACTGGGTCTGCGACAACTGGGACCAGGCCGACGAGGGGATCTGGGAGGTGCGCGGCGGCCGTCAGAACTTCACCTACTCGCGGCTGATGTCCTGGGTGGCGATCGAGCGGGCCATCAGGATCGCGATCCAGCGGGGCCTGCCCTCGGAGCTCTCGCGCTGGCGCGCAGCACGCGATTCCATCTACCACCAGATCATGGCCAAGGGCTGGAACGGGGAGAAGCAGGCGTTCGTCCAGCACTACGACACCGACACGCTCGATGCGGGCGTGCTCCTGATGCCGCTCGTCAAGTTCATCGCGCCGACCGATCCGCAGTGGCTCACGACCCTCGACGCCATCACGGAGTCGCTGGTCTCGGACAGTCTCGTCTATCGCTACGACGTCGGGATGTCTCCGGACGGCCTCGAGGGCGAGGAGGGCACGTTCTCGATCTGCACCTTCTGGTACGTCGAGGCGCTCGCGCGCGCCGGTCGGCTGGAGGAGGCGCGCCTGGCCTTCGAGAAGATGCTGACGTACGCGAACCACCTCGGTCTCTACGCCGAGGAGATCGGTCAGACGGGCGAGGCGCTCGGAAACTTCCCGCAGGCGTTCACCCACCTCGCGCTGATCAGCGCCGGCCACTTCCTCGACCGGGCGTTGAGCAGCCGCCAGACCTCCATCGGCGGCTGAAGACGAGCTCGTAGCGTCCTTCGCCGGGCGTTCAGAAGACCGGCAAGGCGTCTGCCAGGGACGCGACGGCGAGCGCGCTCATCGTCGCTGCCGCGCGCGGGAGCTCGGCGTCGATCTTGAGAATCTTGTTGCCCCGCGCGATGTTCCGGCCCACGGCTCTCAAGGCGATGTTGCGCATTCGGTAGGCGATCGCGCCGTCCACGAGGCTCATCCGGGCGACCCTGGCCGAATCCTTGGTGAATTTCGTCGTGCGCGGGATTCGCTCCTGCTCGTAGCGACGCAGCGCGACCGGGACGTCGTGCTCGGTTGCGAGACAGCGCGCGAGAACGAGAGCGTCCTCGATCCCCTGGCAGGCGCCCTGCCCCATGTTGAACGTCATCGGGTGGGCCGCGTCGCCGGCGAGTGTGATCCTGCCCTCTCCCCAGCTCTCGGCAGGGGGGCGGTCGTAGATGTCCGTCTGGTGGATCTCGTCTTCTCGCATCCCTTCGATCAGCTTGGGCACCTCGGGCGACCAGTCGCCGAACCGCTCGAGCAGTTTTTCCTTCCGGGCGCCGTGCTCGACGTGCTCCCTTTCGGGCCCGGGCCACCAGCCGAATGGGTAGACGACTCCCGGCGCGACGTGGTACATGCCGATGCATGCTCCGCGCCCCCAGAGCATGCGAAAGACGCCGCGCGGCAGCGGGTCGTCGCCGCTGACGGGGACGAGGCAGCGCACAACGCTGAAGTCCGCATAACGCGGCGGCTCGTCCCCCAACGTTTGCGCTCGAATGGTGGAGCGCAGGCCGTCCGCGCCGACCACTACGTCACTCCGAGCGGAGGTCCCGTCATCGAACAAGGCGGTCGCTGCAGACTCGTCCTGCTCGTAACCCACGCACGTCTTGCCGCAGACAACCGCCTCAGCCGGCAGCGCGTCGACGAGCAGCTCGTGAAGCGCCTTCCGGGTAACTCCGAACTGCGCCTCGCCTTCAGGGACGCCCCAGTGCGACAGCAGCTTCCCATTCCAGCTTCGGAACTCAAAACGCTCGAGCGGCGCGCCCACATCCTGAAGACGATCGAGGAGGCCGAGCCGGCGCAGTACGCGAGTGGCGTTGAAAGCGAGCCCGAGACCTGCCCCGATCTGGGCAGCGGCGACGTCGTCCACGCGGTCGTAAACGGTCGCCTCGAGTCCTGCCTCGTGCAAGGCGACCGCGGCGGTCAACCCCACGACCCCCCCGCCGACGATTGCGACCGCCATGTGCTAACTCTCACGTCCGGCAGGCCTCTTGTCAAGGTCGGCCGGCCACTTCCTCGACCACGCGGCCGGGGGCCGACCTGGTCGCGGAAACGACCTGGACTCGCGGGCCGATCGGTGGCAGACTCCGAATCGTGACCGGGCTGGAGTGGGCGGAGCTTTCGAACCTGATCCTGATCGGGCTCCTGGCCGGGAACGACGTCGCCGTCTGGGCGGTCGTGCACCCCGCGCTCGACTCGATCCCCGTGACGCAGAGCTTCGGCGCCGAGCGGGCGATGCTGCTCCGCTACAAGACGATCATCCCGCTCCTGATCCTGTTGATCCTCGTCTCGGGCAGCGTGGTCGCCGCCCTCGACGACCTCTGGTCAACGCGCTTCTGGCTCGCCGTCTCCGGGACCGTCGCGATCTTTCTCTGGCAGTTGATCGTCCTGTCGCTCTACCCGCTCAACGTCAAGGTGATGGAGGCTCCGGCAGACGAGGTTCCGGACCCCGAAGAATGGCGCCGGATGCGCAGGAAGTGGTACCAGCGGCACACGGTCCGGACCGTGCTCTCGGTCGGCGGCCTGGCGGTCTTCATCTTGAGCGCGCTGCGCATCTAGCCGCACGCGACGCGCTGCGCCACGGAGCGCTCTCGCGTTCGTCCTGAGCGTGCTGTTCGCCGACCGGGCTAGCTACGGCTAGCCGGCGTGCGAGGCGCTGCGCACCCCGCGAAGGGCCCACACGGTAGCGAGCACGAGCATGCCGACGAGCGCGCCGAACGCCCACAGCACGTCCTTCGGATGCCCGGTGATGAAGCCGCGCCCCGCTTCCAGTATGCGCGTGAACGGATTGAAGACGGCGACGGAGTGCAGCCATCCGGTGAGCTCGTTGAGCGGGACGAAGACCGGGGCGAGGAACAAGACCAGGAACAACGGCAGGAACATTCCGCCGGCAGCCGCGAAGGATCGTACGTGCATGGCCACCCCAGTCGACCACAACGTGGCCACGATGTTCAGCAGGGCAGCGAGGCCGAAGAGGCCGACGATTTCCAGTGCGCTTCCGTGCATACGCGCCCCGAAGGCGAATGCGATCGGCGTGAGCACTGCGACGGCGATCGCGCCGCGGGCGAGCATGGCGAGGACGTACCCGGCGATGATCGCCGCGCGGTTCGTCGCAGTCGTCATCAGCCGATCCATGAAACCGCTCTCGAAGTCCTCGGCCATCGCAAACCCGCCCATTGCGCCTGTGAATCCGGCCGACTGCATCAGGGCGAAGACGTATTGGAACGCCGTGTAGTCCTTGGTTCCGAAGCCTGGAAGGTTGGTGAGGTTCGAAAGTGACCCGGCGAAGGCGATCAGGAAGAAGATAGGCAGCAGCAGAGCGGGCACCAGCAGGGTGAGGCTGCGCAACAGAACCCGAAGGTTCCGCCAGGCGACATAGCGGGCGATCGACCAGAACGTTGCGTGTTTCACGTCCGCACCAACCTCCCTTGCAGCGACATGGCGGAGGCGGCGACCATGACGATCAGAAGGCCAACAGCGAATGCAAAGCCGAGGGCGAGGGCTTGTTTGTCCCACCCTGTCACGAGGACGCTGCGCATCCCCTCGACGAGATATGAGAGCGGGTTGACGGTCGTGATCCACTTGAACCAGTCGGCCGTGATCAGGTTGCGCGGGAAATTGACGGAGGACAGGAACAAGAACACGGTCATCACCGGTGCGATTGCCTGGACGGCCTGGCCCGATCCCGTCCGGAGCCCCACGAAGAGCCCGAAGGCGCCGAATGCGGCTACCGCGGTCAGAAACAGAAGCACGAGAACGACGGCTCCAAGCGGGCCCGCTTCGAACCGCGCGCCCGCTGCGAGTCCGACCCCGAGGAAAAGGGCAGCCTGCAGTAGCCCGAGTGCCACGGAGCCGGCCAGTTGGGCGGCAACCAGGGCGAACCCCTTCATCGGCGTCAGCGCCAGGCGATTGATGAAACCGTGCTCGATGTCCGTCGCGATCGCCTGGCCGGTGGTCGCGACTGTCCCCATCGCTCCGTTCGCGAATGCGAGCGTGAGCGTGAACGTCCAGATGGTGTGCGTCGGAAAGCCCTTCACGTGCGTTGCTTTCTCGAGGCCTGCCGAGACCACCACGAAGAGGATCAGCGGCACGGCGACGGCCGGGATGACGCTTCCCGGGTCGCGGAACGTTCGGATTATCGAGCGACGGGAGAGGAGCTTGAGCTGCGTCGCAAAGGAGGCCCTCATGCGCCGGGGCCGGTCACGAGGCTCGGCGCCTTCGGCGGTCCGACCTCGATCGCGCTCGTTCCGAGCGCGATGACGTCACCCGGCGCGAGAAGCGTCGGGAGCTCGATCCGCTTGCCGTTCACCCACGTCCCGTTCAGCGACTGCATGTCGTCGATCACGAGCGAGCCGTCGACGACCCGGATGACGCAGTGGCGGCGCGAGATCTCGGGATCGGCGATCACGAGGTCTCCTTCGCGGCCGATAACGAGCTTGTCCTCGATCTGAACCTGCTTGCCGGCGAGCGGGCCCTTGGTGACGGCGAGCGTCGGAGTCCCTGCCTTGGCCAGTTCCTTTGCCTCCTGCAGATGCCGTTCGGCCATCCACTCCTTGAGCATCGCCGTCGGCAGGCGCTCGATCTTGCTGCGGCCGGCGGCTGCCATCCGCAGATCGACCTCGGGCGCCGGCGCCTCCAACTCGGGCGCGGCTTCGGCTTCTTCGGGCTCTGCGCCTGCCGCGGCGCCTTCGAGCTTGCGCCCTGTTTTGGCCAGGAACACGTCGTCCAGCGAGGGGGAGTGAAGCGAAAGGTCAGAGATCGAGATGCCGGCCTGGTCGAGCGCTCGCACGACGTCGGCCACGGCTCCCCCGCGGTCGCGGAGGCGGACCGCGATGGTTCCCGGAGCATCCGCCGAGCCCCCTGTGACCTCGCCGAAGCGCGCGAGCGACGCCTCGATCCGGGGCTTGTCGCTCTGCTGCGCCGGCACGATCTCGAGCGTCGAACCGCCGATCTGCGCCTTCAGCTCCGCCGGAGTCCCCTCGGCGACGATGCGTCCCTTCTCGATGATTCCGACCCGGCGTGCGAGCACGTCGGCTTCCTCCAGGTACTGCGTGGTGAGGAAGATCGTCACGCCCTCGTCGTTGGCCAGCCGCCGCACCTCCTCCCACAGGGCGGTCCGGCTCTGTGGATCGAGCCCGGTCGTCGGCTCGTCGAGGAAGATGATGCTCGGCTTGTGAACGAGCGCCAGCGCGAGGTCCAGGCGTCGCCGCATGCCGCCGGAGTACGTCGCGATCTTGCGATCGGCCGCGCCTGTCAGCCCGACGCGCGCGAGCAGCTCGTCGCCGCGCTCCTTCGCCTCGCGTTTCGGGAAGCCCTGGAGCCCCGCCTGCAGGAAGAGGTGCTCCCGTCCGGTCAGCAGCGGATCGAGGGCGGCTTCCTGCAGGGCGACGCCGATGATCGTCCGCACCTGGTCGCCCTCGCGGGCGATGTCGAAGCCGCCGACCGTTGCGCGCCCGGCGCTCGGCGGCAGCAGCGTGACCAGCATCTTCACGGTCGTGCTCTTCCCGGCGCCGTTCGGGCCGAGGAAACCGTAGATCTCTCCCTCCTCGACGTAGAGGTCGATGCCGTCGACCGCGCGCGGTCCCTTCTTGTACTCCCTGACGAGACCCTCGACCTCGATCGCGTTCTCTGCCATCGCCTCCGCCTCTCCTTGTGCCCGGGGCCCGTAGCCTCGCGCGCCTTGGCCCCGGAGTCAAGCTCTTGACGGCGCCTCGTGCATAGACCAGACTCGTGTCACGTGGCCATCGACTTCCACGCGCACCTCGCCCGCGAGGATCCCGAGGCGCCCCCGTTCATGCGCGACCTGTTCGACGTGGAGGGCTATGTCGAGAAGCAGGCCGACGCTGGAATCGAGCGCACGGTCCTCTCCTATGCCCTCGAGGACGAGGGCGAGCAGCTCGACGACGTCAGGGCCGAGCACGACTTCCTCGCCGGTCTGCTCGAGCGCTACCCCGGCCGGTTCGCCGCGCTCGCGGCCGTCGACCCGTTCGGCGGCCCCGACTGGCTGGCCGAGGGCGACCGGGCGCTCGAGCTCGGCTTCTCCGGCTTCTGCTTCCCGACCAGCCGGGCAGGCCGGTACCTGGACGCGAGCCAGGCCGCCGACGCGTTCGCGCTTGCGGAAGAGCGCGGCGTCGTGATCTTTCTTCATCCCTCCGCCGCGCCGATCGAGCCCGAGCGCGCCGGGCACCGGCTTGTCACCGCCTGGGTCGGGCGTCCCTACGACACGGGCATCTGCCTGTCGCGGATGCTGCTCGCCGACACGCTGTCCGCCTACCCGAACATGCGGATGGTCGTCGCCCACTCGGGCGGCACGCTGCCGATGCTGCTCGGGCGGCTCGACCACGTCTACGCAGGCATGAAGCGGATGTCGGGTTTCGCCGGCGGAGGCCCTCCGGGTGGGGGGCCGCCCGGCGGGGGGCCGCCCAAAGGCCCACCGGGCGCGGCCGTCTCCGAGGAAGCCGCGATTCAGGGGTCGTTCGAGGGCCCACCGCCGACGGAGCGGCTTGGCCAGCTGTATCTCGACACGGCCAGCTACCACCCGGCCGCGATCGCCGGTGCCATCGGGGCAGTCGGGGTCGACCGAGTGGTGCTCGGCACCGATTTCCCGCCCGCCGGAGACTCGCCGAGGGACGCGATGGCCACGCTCGACCGCGCCGGGCTCAGCGAGGGCGACCTGAGCAAGATCCTGACCGAGAATGCCCGGGCACTGCTCGAGCGCGCGCCGCAACCAGTGACGCGAGAAGCAACCTGAGAGGAGCAACGATGACAACGACCGAGACACTTGACGTCCAGAAGCTGCTGAGCGACTACGTCGACGATCTCAACGTGGCGGTCGAGAGCCGGCAATTCCCGCCGTTCGTACAGAAGTGGTTCGCGATCCCGGACTGCATGCTCTCGTTCAAGCACGAGTGCGAGGGGATCGAGAACGCCAAGATCCTCTGGGGGCACCTGCTCCCGATCGGAGTCGAGGGAGCGCCGCGCGAGGTGCTCCAGTTTCCGTACAAGGTCGAGAACGGCCGCGTCTATGCGTGGCGTCAGCTCCAGGGCGGGAACTCGCCCAAGCCCCTGTACGGGCTCCAGGAGACGCAGTTCGACGACCGGACGCTGATCTCCGAGATCATGATCATGTCCGTCCAGGACAAGCCCGAGGTCGACGAGGATCCCGCGGCGCCGAAGGCGCGGCTCGGCCGCATCTTCCTCGCGTTCGCGGACGCGTTCAACGACTTCTTCCAGACCGGCGATACCGACATCATCGAGCCGTGGTGCGCCGACAACATCGTGATGAAGCTCGACAGCACGTTCTGGGGCATGGGCGTCATCGGCCCGCACAACCGGATCGCGCAGACGGCCCGGTTCACGCTCTCGGGGTGGGAGGCCGTCGGCGACGACAAGGTGCACGCGAACGTCGACTTCACCGGTTGGGGCGATCTGAGCGCCGGGACGCCGTGGGAGATGACTCTCACGCCGGAGGGCAAGGTCCGGCAGCTGCTGATCGGACTGGAGATGTAGTGGCGAAGGGCCGTGTGGTCTTCATCCTCGACCTGAAGCCGGGCGCCGGCGAGCAGTTCCTGGAGGCGTACGAGGGGCTGCGCTACGACGTCGCGCAGGGCGTCAAAGGGCACATCGTCGACCAGGTCTGCCGCTCCCCCGAGAATCCCGACCAGTGGTTGATCACGAGCGAGTGGGAAAGCATCGACGACTTCCTCGCCTGGGAGGCGACCGAGGAGCACCGTGAGCTGGCGAAGCCGCTCCGCGACTGCATCGACAAGGCGACGTCGCTGAAGTACGTGGTCGTCGAGGAGACGCGCGCGGCGAAATCCGCTTAGGGGTCAGGCGCCGCCGTCTCCTCCGATCGCTCTCGAGTAGCCCGCTCTGCGAGCGCGCGCAGGTTGCGCTCACAGCGGTTGGAGTGACGTTGAATCAGCGGCTTGAGGATGAGGCGCTCGACCAGCCCGCTCATGAATCCGTGGAGCTCGAAGGTCGACGTCACGACCTTGCGAGTTCCATCTCCTTCGGGCTCGAGCGTGTGCCGAACGACGTGGTGCAGCTTCCCCGGCCCAGCGGGGAGCAGGCCCGTCACCTCCCACAGCCGGAGAGGTTCGACGGTCTTCACGGTCACGCCTGCCTCGAAGCTGCGACCGAACGGAGCCTTCCTCACCTCGGTCCAGGTGCCTCCGACCTCGTCGAGCGGCCCATGGACGTCCTTGACGGCGCGGACGCCGACCTCCCACTCGGGCCGAAGCTCGGCGTTCCAGACGAACGGCCAGAGTACTTCGGGCGGCGCGTCGACGTGCTGGCTGTTCCGAACCTGTGACAACTCTCCCATCCGGCATAGTAAGGCCTCGGCTAGACGCCCGCACGCAAACGCCGTATGCTCCGACCCCCATGGCGAGACGGGTCAGACGCGGGGTGATCGTCGCGAAGATCGAGCCCGGCTCGGAGGACAAGGTCGCAGAGATCTTTGCCGAGTCCGACCGCTCCGACCTTCCCGAGCTTGCGGGAGTCACGCACCGCAGCCTGTTCGTGCTCGAGGACGTCTACATCCACTACGTCGAGATGGAGGAGGACTTCACCGAGGCCGTCGACCAGGTGCGCGAGCACCCGCTGTTCAAGGAGATCAGCCGCAAGCTCGACGACTACATCACGCCGTACAACCCCGAGACGTGGCGTTCACCGAAGGACGCGACCGCGCGCGAGTTCTACACCTGGGACGCCGACTCCGAATGAAGCAATCGCCGACAATCATCCCTCCTCCAACCTCACGGACGGAGGGGGTCTCATCGACCGCGTGCCAGACTTCAGTCTGGCAGGCACGTGGTGCATGAGTCCGAACGACTCCGTACTCGAAGAGGCGCGGGCGAGCCTCGAGGAGGGCGACCTCGAACGCGCCCGCGAGGCGCTTCGCCGGGCGGTCGAGCAGAACCCCGGCGACTCCTCGGCGCTGGTCGATCTCGGCTACCTCGCGCTCGGCGCGGGCGACGCCGACGAGGCTGCCGACCTCTTCCGCCAGGCGCTCGAGCGCGATTCGGGCAACATCGACGCGCTCAGGGCGCTGGCGACGATTCACGGGCGGGCCGGCCGGGGCGAGGACGCGCTCGAAGCGGCGTCTGCGGTCGCCGAGGCCCAGCCCGACGACCCGCTCGCCGCGATCGAGGTCGCCGACCTCGCGCTCGAGCTGGGCCGGCTGGAAGAGGCCGAGGCCGCCTTCCGCCGGCTCCGCAGCCTCGACGACGACCCCGAGCACGAGGTCTATGCCTACCACGGCCTGGTCGAGGTCGAGCTCCGCCGGGAGCGCTGGCGGCGCGCGCTCGACCTCGCGGTCGACGCGACGCGGGTCGACCGGCTCGGACGGACGACCGACATCCTCGCCTTCGTCGTCTCCCAGGTCTTCGGCGAGGCTGACCGGCCGGCGCCGGAACGGACCGAGATCGAGGACGCGCTCGCCCGCTCCCGCGCCGAGCACCGCCGTCTCCATCTCGAGGTCCTATGAGCGTTGCCGCCCCCTCGAAGGCCGGCACCGACGTCCAGTGGACGAAGTGCCCGTCCTGTGACGCCTTCGTCTACTACAAGCGGCTCCAGCGCAATCTCGGCGTCTGCCCTGAGTGCAACTACCACTTTCGGATCCCCGTCGGCGCGCGACTCGACCAGCTGCTCGACGAGGGCAGCTTCGAGGAGCTGAGCGGCGATCTCGAGCCGCTCGACGTGCTCGGCTTCGCGGACTCGAAGCCGTACGCGCAGCGGATCCAGGAGGCGCAGAAGAAGACGGGCACGCAGGAGGGCGTCACATACGGGACCGCAACCGCCGGCGGTCATCCGCTCGTCGTCTCGGTGATGAACTTCGGCTTCGTCGGCGGCAGCATGGGCAGCGCGGTCGGCGAGGGGGTGACGCGCGCCGCCGAGCTCGCGCTCGAGCGCAAGCAGCCGCTCCTCGTCGTGTGTGCGTCCGGCGGTGCGCGGATGCAGGAAGGCTGCGTGTCCCTGATGCAGATGGCGAAGACCAGCCAGGCCTTCGCGAGGCTGCACGAGGGGGGAATCCTGGTCGTCTGCCTGCTGACCGATCCGACCTACGGGGGCGTCAGCGCGTCCTTCGCGACGCTCGGCGACGTGCTGCTGGCCGAGCCGAACAGCTACATCGGCTTCGCCGGTCCGAAGGTGATCGAGCAGACGATCCGCCAGCAGCTGCCCGACGGCTTCCAGACGGCCGAGTTCCTGATGGACCACGGCATGCTCGACTTGGTCGAGCCGCGCGAGAACATCCAGGGAGTGCTGCGGAAGCTGCTCGAGCTGCACACGCTCGAGCGAGGCGACCTGCCGGAGACGGAGGGCGCCGAGCCGGTCACCGACCCGGACTCGCTGCCGAAGAGCCCGGCGTGGGACATCGTTCAGCTCGCCCGCAACATCGAGCGTCCGAACACGCTCGAGTACGTGGGCTACGTCTTCGACGACTTCCAGGAGCTCTACGGCGATCGGCTCTTTCAGGAGGACGCGGCGATCGTCGGCGGCGTCGGCCGGCTCGGCGACGTGGCCGTCGTCGTCATCGGTCACCAGAAGGGCCACACGACGAGCGAGATGATGGAGCGCAACTTCGGAATGCCGAACCCGGAGGGCTACCGCAAGGGGATGCGGCTGATGCAGCACGCGGCCAAGTTCGGGATGCCGCTCGTCACCTTCGTCGACACCCCCGGCGCGTATCCGGGGCTCGGAGCCGAGGAGCGCGGCCAGTCGATCGCGATCGCGGAGAGCATCATGAAGATGTCCCGACTGCCGGTCCCGGCGATCACGATCGTCACGGGCGAGGGCGGAAGCGGCGGCGCGCTCGCGCTCGCCGTCGGAGACCGCGTGCTGATGATGCAGAACTCGTACTACTCGGTGATCAGCCCCGAGGGCTGTTCCACGATCCTGTTCAAGGACGCGGCGCAGGCACCGCGTGCGGCCGAAGTTCTCCGCCTGACCGCCGCCGACCTGCTCCGGCTCGGGATCATGGACGCCGTCGTGCCCGAGCCCGAGGGCGGCGCCCACACCGACCCGCCCGCGGCCGCCGCCAGCGTCAAGACGGCGATCGTCTCGACCCTGCGCGAGCTGCTCGACACCCCCACCGAAGAGCTGCTCGAGCGCCGTTACGACCGCTTCCGCAAGTTCGGCGCACCAGGCCGCCAGCCAACCCTTCCCCCCATCGAGGAGAGCCCATGACAGAACCGAAGTCCCCGCGAGGCCGCCGCTCCGACATGGATCTGATCCGCTCCGTCTGGGAGGAGGCGCGCGACTTGATCAAGCGCCTCGAGGGATCGACCGTTCAGCGCTTCTCTGTCCAGGCCGGCGAGACGAAGATCGAGATCGAGCGGTCCGCGGTCGCGGGCGCGCTCGCGGCTCCGGCGGCGGCGGGGGCCGCGGCGGCCGCGCCCGGAGTCGAGGAGGTCGCCGCAACCGACGGAAGGCACCCAATAGTGGCGCCGCTCGTCGGCACCTTCTACCGCGCCTCCGCCCCCGGCGCCAAGCCGTTCGTCGAGGAGGGCGACGTCGTCGACGAGGGCCAGACGGTCGCGATCGTCGAGGCGATGAAGCTGATGAACCAGGTCAAAGCCGACCAGTCCGGCAAGGTCGCGGAGATCGTCTGTAGCGACGGAGACTGGGTGGAGTTCGATCAACCCATCATGTTTCTAGAAGCGCTGGAATGAGCGGTCTGCCGCGAAAAACCCTGAACCCGACCGCGTGCCAGGCTTCAGCCTGGCTCGCACGCTGGCGGTCCGCCCGGACCCGAGAGGTGTGAGCTGATGTTCGATAAGGTCCTGATTGCCAACCGAGGCGAGATCGCCCTCCGGGTGGCGAGGGCTTGCCGCGAGCTCGGGATCAAGTCGGTGGCCGTCTACTCGAGCGCCGACGCGGAGTCGGCCGTGGTCAAGTTCGCCGACGAGGCCGTCCACATCGGCCCGCCGGCCACGGGCCGCAGCTATCTCCACATCCCGAACATCATCGGAGCGGCCCAGAAAACCGGCGCGGACGCGATCCATCCCGGTTACGGCTTCCTGTCGGAGGATCCCTACTTCGCCGAGATCTGTACCGACGAAGGGATCACGTTCATCGGCCCCAAGCCCGACGTGATGGAGCGGGTCGGCGACAAGGCGACCGCGCGCGACCTGATGTCGAAGGCGGGCCTGCCGCTCCTTCCCGGGACGGTCGACCCTGTGAACACGGTCGACGAGGCGCAGTCGATCGCCGACGAGATCGGCTACCCGGTGATCATCAAGGCTGTCGCCGGCGGCGGCGGGCGCGGGATGACCGTCGTCTGGAACCCGCAGGACCTGCCGTCGGAGTACCGCTCGACGCGCGCGACGGCGCAGGCGGTGTTCAAGGACTCGGCGGTCTACATCGAGCGCTACCTGGAGGCGCCCTACCACACCGAGGTGCAGCTCGTCTGTGACGCGCTTGGGAACGGCGTCTACTTCGGCGAGCGCGACTGCTCGGTGCAGCGGCGCCACCAGAAGCTGATCGAGGAGGCGCCGTCCGTCCACCTGACGCCCGAGATGCGCAAGGACATCGGCGAGAAGGCCGTCGCCGGGGCGACGTCGATCGGCTACACGGGCGCGGGGACGATGGAGTTCCTGCTCGACCACGACGGAAACCTCGCCTTCATGGAGATGAACGCGCGCATCCAGGTCGAGCACCCGGTCAGCGAGATGATCACGGACTGCGACCTGATCCAGGAGCAGATCCGCGTCGCGGCCGGGGAGAAGCTGTCCGTCACCCAGGACGACGTCGTCTTCAAGGGGCATGCGATCGAGTGCCGGATCAACGCCGAGGACCCCGACAAGGACTTCGCGCCTACCGCCGGCCGGCTCGAGACGTACGTGCCGCCGGGCGGCCCGTGGACGCGCGTCGACTCCCACTGCTATCCGGGATGGATGATCAGCCCGTTCTACGACTCGCTGATCGCCAAGCTGATCGTCTGGGCTCCCGACCGGGAGCGGGCGATCGACCGGATGGCGCGCGCGCTGGGCGAGTTCGAAATCACCGGGCACGGCGTGAAGACGACGATCCCCTTCCATCAGCGGATCCTGCAGAACGCGCAGTTCCGCGCGGGTGACGTGACCACCGACTTCGTAGAGCAGTTCATGGCCGAGGAGAAGCAGCTCGCGGCCGCGACGGGATAGGAGAGACGATGGCTGAGACACAGACCGACGCGGCGACACTCGAGCGGCTGCTCGAGATCTCGTCGCTCTTGAACTCGACGCTGAAGCTCGACGAGCTGCTGGGAGAGATCATGTCCTCGGCGACGGAGCTGACCGGCGCGGAGACGAGCTCGTTGCTGCTGCTGGACGAGGAGGCGGGCGAGCTGACCGTCGAGATCGCGACCGGAAAGCCCGGCGAGGCGGTCATGCGCCAGCAGGTGCCGGCGGGGCAGGGGATCGCGGGCTGGGTCGTCGAGAACGGGGAGTCGGTGGTCGTCGACGATCCGAAGAGCGACGAGCGCTTCTACGGCGGCATCGACGAGAAGACCGGCTTCGAGACGAGGAACATGCTCGCCGTGCCGATGAAGACGAAGGACCGGACGATCGGCGTAATCGAGGCGATCAACAAGTCGGACGGCTCCTTCGACGAGCGGGACGAGAAGGTGACGACCGCGCTCGCGAACCAGGCCGCGATCGCGATCGAGAACGCGCGGCTCTACGAACGGCTCGCGGACGCAGTCGTGAGCTCGCGAATGTCCTACCGCACGTTCGGGGACACGGTCGCTTAGACGAGCGGCGGTTCGGGAGCCGGGCCCGCACCGGCGGCGGTTCGCGCGAACGGTGCGAGCACGGCGGCGGCGAGGGCGAGCACAGCGGGAATCACGAGGCCGGCTCGCAGGCCGACCGTATGCGCGACGAAGCCGATCGCGGCCGGGCCGAGTACCGAGCCGACGTAGCTCATCGTCACCACCCAGCCAAGCGCTCGCGCGCCGCTGCGGAGATTGCCCGCGGCGCTGAAGGCGATCGGGACGATCGGGGCGAGGCCGAGCCCAAGCAGGGTGAAGCCGACGAGCACGGTGGGCCTGTCGGCGACCGCGAGCCCGAGGGTGAGCCCGAGCGCGGCGAGCAATCCTCCGGCGCGCACGACGGCCACGGGCCCCGCGCGGGCTGACAGCCGGTCGGCGCTGAACCGGGACACGACCATGCCGATTGCGAACGCGGTGAAGGCGAAGGCGGCGAGCGCGGCGCCGGCTCCGGTCTCCTCCCGTAGGTAGACACCGCTCCAGTCGGCTGCGGCTCCCTCGCCGAGGAAGGAGCAGAACCCGATCGCTCCGAGGGCGAGGACCGCGACCGGCAGGGCCGCGCGGCGGGGCACTCGCGTGCGCGCAGGCGCACCATCCCCGCCCGGCAGCAGCCACTGTGGCGCCATGATGCTCGCCCCGAGCAGAAGCCCGGAGGCGACGGCGAGATCGGCTCGCACGCCGATGCCGGCCGCCGCGACTCCCGAGCCGACCGCGGAGGCGGCGAGCACACCGATGCTCCAGAAGCCGTGGAGCCCGGACATGATCGGGCGGCCGTACCGGCGCTCGACCACCACCGCCTGCTGGTTCATGGCGACGTCCACCAGGCCTGCGAAGAGACCCAGGGCGACGAACGAGGCGGTGAGCCCGGCGAGGTCTCCTGCCAGGCCCGGCCCGACGAGCGAGAGGGCGAGGAGAGGAAGACCTGCGCGGACCGTTCTCCGGCTCCCGAACCGCTCGATCAGCCAGGCGGCAATCCGCGTCCCGGCGAAGAGCCCGGCGGCGAAGCCGGTGAACGCGCCGCCGAGCGCTCCGTCACTCAGACCGAGGTCGGCCTTGATTGCCGGGATCCTGGGCGCCAGACTGCCCGAGACGGCCGCGTGGACGAGGAAGACAGCGGCGACGCTTGCGCGCGCGGGGAGAAGCTCAGGCTTGGCCAGCGGCGAATTCGTCGAGGCCTGCGGGGGTCTCGGTCGAGACGATGTCGGCACCCGGGTGAATCTGGCGGACGAGCCCGCCGAGCACGCGCCCCGGCCCCGATTCGAGGAACGTCTCCGCGCCTGCGGCGACGAGCGCCTGCACGCACTCGACCCAGCGCACCGGGCTCGCGATCTGCTCGACGAGGGCCGCCTGCAGCGACTCGGCGTCGCGGACGAGCTCACCCCTGGCGTTCGCTGCGACGGGGACGCGCGGCTCCGTCCAGGCCACGTCCTTGACGGCGTCCGCCATCTGCTCCTGCACCGGCTTCATCAGGTCGCTGTGGAACGCGGCCGCGACCTGGAGCCGGACGACTCGGGTCGCGCCGCCCTTCTCGGCGAGCTCCATCAGGCGGACGACTCCGTCCTCCTCGCCGGAGACGACGATCTGCGTCGGCGAGTTGATGTTCGCCAGCGCAACCGTTCCCGCCCCGGAAGCTTCCTCGCAGAGGGGGCCCAGATCGTCGGCACCGAGCCCGATCACGGCCGCCATCGCCCCCGGCCGCTCGTCACCGATCTCGCCCATCAGGCGGCCGCGCAGGCAGACGAGCTCGATCGCGTCTTCGACGGAGACGGCCCCGGATGCACATGCCGCCGTGTACTCGCCCAGGCTGTGACCCGCGACGAAGTCCGGCTCGAGATCGCGTGCCCGCGCCGCGTCGGTGACGGCCAGCGAGACGCAGAAGAGCGCCGGCTGCGCGACCTCCGTCCGCGTCAGCGCCTCCATCGGCCCCTCCAGGCAGATTCGCCGGATCTGTTGCCCGGAGGCGGCTTCCGCCTGGGCCAAGTAACCCTCCAGCAGGTCGCCTTCGGCCTCGAGCAGCTCGGCGCCCATTCCGACCTTCTGCGAGCCCTGACCTGGGTACAGAAACGCGATCCCTCCCATTTCGGGCGCGAGTATGGCACGATCGCACGCACCCAGCGAGGAGGAGTTATGGAAGCTCAGCAAACGCAACCGGGTATCAGGAAGGTCGAGGAGACGCCGGCCGACACGCGACGCGGCGGCGACGTCCGGACGCTGCTCAGCCCGAAGACCGTCGGCTCGACGTCCGGCTTCATGGGCGTCGCCACGATTCCGGGCGGGGACTGGATCTCCGAGCACTACCACCCGTACTCCGAGGAGTTCATCTACGTCGTCCGCGGGACGATCACCGCGCGCCTCGACGGCCAGCCGCACCAGCTGGACGCGGGCCACGCCCTGCTCATCCCCATCAACGTCAAGCACCGCCTGATGAACGAGGGGGACGAGGAGGCGTTCATCGTCTTCCATCTCGGACCGCTCGCGCCGCGGCCCGACGCCGGCCACGTCGACACGGAGGAGCGCAACCCGTGAGAAGGAGCGCCGTCACCGGGGTCGGGGTCGTCGCGCCGGGAGGCGTGAACCGGGAGGCGTTCTGGGACACGATCACGTCCGGCCGCACGGCCACCCGCAAGATCACGTTCTTCGATCCCGAGGGCTTCCGCTCGCAGATCGCCGCCGAGGCCGATTTCGACCCGAAGGCGGCCGGCCTGGACGACCAGGAGGTCAACCGCATGGACCGGTATGTCCAATTCGCGGTCGCGGCCGCGATCGAGGCCGTCACGGATGCGGGCCTCGACGTCGAGGCCGTCGACCGGGAGCGGATGGCCGTCACCCTCGGCAGCGCGGTCGGCGGGACGATGGTGCTCGAGCGCGATTACGTCGTCGTTTCGAACCACGGCGAGAAGTGGCTCGTCGACCACGAGTACGCCTCACCGTTCCTCTACCAGGCGCTCGTCCCGAGCACGCTCGCCAGCGAGGTGGCGCTGAGGTTCGGCGCCCAGGGGCCGTCCGTCGTCGTCTCCACTGGATGCACGTCGGGGATCGACGGCATCGGTTACGGACACCAGCTGATCCAGGACGGCGAGGCCGACATCGTGATCTCCGGGGCGTCCGAGACCGGCATCTCGCCGATCTCGATGGCGTGCTTCGACCCGATCAAGGCGACATCTCACCGCAACGACGACCCCGAGCACGCCTCGCGGCCGTTCGACCGTGACCGCGACGGGTTCGTGATGGGGGAGGGAGCGGCCATCCTCGTGCTCGAGGAGCTCGAGTCGGCGCAGGAGCGCGGGGCGCACGTCTACTGCGAGGTCGCGGGCTACGCAAACCGCGGCAACGCCTTCCACATGACCGGGCTCCGCCCGGACGGCGCCGAGATGGCCGAGGCGATCCTCGACGCGATGGCGCAGGGGAAGATCGCACCCGAGGACATCGACTACATCAACGCCCACGGTTCGGGCACCAAGCAGAACGACCGGCACGAGACGGCTGCCTACAAGCGGTCGCTCGGCGACCAGGCCTACAAGATCCCGATCAGCTCGATCAAGTCGATGATCGGCCACTCCCTCGGGGGGATCGGCGCGGTCGAGATGGCCGCGTGCGCGCTCGCGATCGACCGCGGCGTCGTCCCGCCGACGGCGAACTGGGAGAACCCCGATCCGGAATGCGACCTCGACTACACGCCGAACGAGGCGAAGCGAACGCGGGTCGACTGCGCGCTCTCGACCGGGAGCGGCTTCGGCGGCTTCCAGTCGGCGATGATCCTCGCCCGTCCCCCCGAGCTGCAGGAGGTCGGATGAGCGCCGCTCCTGAATTGACGAGCCTGCCGAATGCCGACCGCCGGGCCGTCATCACCGGCCTCGGCGTCGTCGCGCCGAACGGGATCGGCACCGAGGCCTGGTGGAAGGCAACGCAGGCGGGGAAGAGCGGGATCGGCCGGATCACCCACTTCGACCCCTCCCAGTACCCGGCGCAGCTCGCCGGGGAGGTCGACGGCTTCAACGCGAGCGACTACATCGACCAGCGGCTGATCGTCCAGACCGACCGCTGGACACACATGGCGCTCGCGGCCACGCAGATGGCGCTCGAGGACGCGCAGTTCGACCCCGAGGGCGCGGACCCCTACCGGATGAGCGTGATCACCGCGAGCGGGTCGGGCGGGAACGAGTTCGGCCAGAAGGAGATCCAGAACCTCTGGGGCAAGGGGCCGATCTTCGTCGGGGCCTACCAGTCGATCGCCTGGTTCTACGCTGCCACGACCGGCCAGATCGCGATCAAGTACGGGATGAAGGGACCGTGCGGCGTCGTCATCCAGGAGGGCGCGGGCGGGCTCGAAGCGCTCTGGCACTCGCGCCGGAACATCATCCGTGGCGTCGACTTCGTCATCTCCGGCGGCACGGAGGCTCCGATCGGGCCGTATGCGCTCACCTGTCAGCTCACGAACGGGCGCCTGAGCGTGGAGACCGAGCCCGACGAGGCCTACCGCCCGTTCGACGAGCGGGCCAACGGCTACGTGCCCGGCGAGGGCGGCGCGATCATCATCGTCGAGAGCCGCGAGCAGGCCGAGGAGCGCAAGGCTCCGCAGGTGTACGGCGAGATCGCCGGCTACGGCGCGACCAACGACGCGTTCCACGCGAAGCGGGCCACGGACGACGGCTCGCAGCTCGCGCGGGCGATGAAGCTCGCGCTCGAGCGTGCCGGAATCGGAGCGAAGGACGTGGACGCCGTGTTCGCCGACGCCGCCGGTACCCCGGAAGGCGACGCGGCGGAGGCGCAGGCGATCAAGGAGGTCCTCGGTACGAAGGTGCCGGTGACCGCTCCGAAGACGATGGTCGGGCGGCTGTACGGGGGCGGGGCTCCGCTCGACGTCGCCGCGGCGCTCCTCGCCATGCGCGACGGCGTGCTCCCGCCCACGATCAACCTCGACTCGCCGGCGAAGGCGTGCGCCGATCTCGCCTTCGTGACCGGGAAGTCCAAGCAGGCGAAGCTCGAGACCGTGCTCGTGAACGCGCGCGGTTTCGGCGGCTTCAACAGCGCGCTCGTCCTACGCCGAGGCTCCGCCTCGGCGTAGCGGCAGACGTGGCGGCGACCGTCGGCGCTCTGCTCGAGGGGGCGGTTGGGCGAAACGGTGGTCGTGTGGCACTCAGCTCGCTGGACGGCGAGCTGACCTATCGCGACCTGGACGGGCTCGTCGAGCGGCTGGGGCAGACGTTCCGCCGCGCCGCCTCCGGCGCCGAGCTGCACGGCGGCCGGATCGCCTTTGTCGCCCCGAACACGCCCCTGCTCGTTGCGGGGCTGTTCGCCGCCTGGCGGCTCGGGGCGGTTGCGGTTCCGTTGAGCGCGCGCCTGCGCGAGCGGGAGCTCGAGCAGATGCTGTCCGATGCCGAGCCGCTCGTCGTCTGCTCGGTCCCGGCCCACATGGGCTACTCGTTCGCGGAGCTGCTGCCGCGGCTGCTTCCGGGGCTTCCGAGCGTGCGCACGTGCCTGCTCGCGACGGCGGCGGGCGAGATCGAGGCCGAGCTCGACGGCGAGGGCAGCGCCGAGCCGGAGCCTCTCGGCGAGGAGATCGCGGCCATCCTCTACACCTCGGGAACGACCGGGATCCCGAAGGGCGTGCTGGTCAAGCACGTTCGCGAGACGGACGGCGCCCGCTTCCTGGGCGGCTTCCTCGGCCTGGGCCCCGACGAGCCGACGGCGCTGATCGTGCCGATCTCGCACGCCTTCGGGCTCACGTGCATGCTGACGACAATCGCCGCGGGTGCCGAGGGGATCCTCGTCGAGTCGACGTTCTCGCCCGCTCCGCTGCTGTCCGCACTCGAGGCCCGGCGTGCGACCGTCCTCCACGGCTCGCCGAGCCTGTTCGTCTCCCTGCTCAAGACGCGGCCGGAAGGGATCGCAGGGCTCCGCACCGGCCTCGTCGCGGGGGCGCCGTCGCCGCCGGAAATGCTCGAGCGGCTCGACTCGCTCGGGATGCGGATCCTCAACTGCTACGGCCTGACCGAGTCCGGCGCCGCCACCTGCTGCCTGCCGGACGACCCTCCCGAGCGCCGCTTCGCGACGTGCGGCCAGGCGGTTCCGAGCTACGAGCTGCGGATCACCGACGGCGAGCTCGAGCTGCGGGGGCCGTACCTGACTCCCGGCTACTTCCGGCGCTCCGAGGAGACCGCGCAGGCTTTCCGCGACGGCTGGTTCCGCACCGGCGACCTCGCCACGCTCGAGGACGGCTACCTACGGATCGTCGGCCGGGCGAAGGAGATCGTCCACGTCGGCGGGTTCAACGTCGTGCCGGCCGAGGTCGAGGCGGTTCTGCTCGCGCATCCCGACGTGGCGAACGCAGCCGTGATCGGAGTCCCCGACGAGCGGATGGGGGAGGCGCTGAAGGCTTTTGTCGCGGTGCGCCCCGGCTCGGATCTGACCGCGGCTGCTCTGGTCGGGTTTGCCCGGTCCCGGATCGCGGGTTATAAGGTGCCGTACGCGATCGAGATGCTCCCCGAATTGCCGTTGCTGCCGTCAGGAAAGCCTGACCGCAAAACCCTTGCGGGCTAGATGCCGGCCGACGTCCTAGGCCGGATTCCCCTCTTCGCGGGGCTCGGTCCCGCCGAGCTCCGGGAGCTCGAGGAGGCGATGCGGCCGCAGACGTTCGCTGCGGGCGACGTCATCTGCCGGGAAGGCGAGCCCGGGGACAGCCTCTTCGTGGTCGTCGAGGGGTTCGCACGCGTGATGCTCCACGACCGCGACGTCGCAAGGCTCCGCCGCGGGGACGTGATCGGCGAGATGTCGCTCGTCAGCGGCGAGCCGCGCTCCGCGACCGTCGTCGCTGCGGTCCCGACAACCGCGCTCGAGCTCTCCCGCGAGGACGTCGCATCCCTGATCGCGCGCCGGCCGCAGATCCTCGAGAACCTGACCCGCATTCTCAGCGGCCGCCTCGCGGCGACCACCGCCCGCGTCGGTGAGACGAGCCGCGGCGAGGCCGTGGCGCTGCTCGTCGGCGAGCAGGCCGCGGGCTCCGTCGCCGACATCCTCGCCGCCACGGAGGCGGCGAGCCCGCGGCCGGTCGCCTCGATCGACGTCCGCTCCTCGCTCGAGCCGCTCGAGACCCTCGACGACTTGCTTGCCGAGCACGGCACGGTGGTCGTCGTCGCGGATGCCGGACAGGAGAACGTCGTCGAAGCGGCCGATCGCACCGTCTCGGTCGAAGGCGGGGAGGACATTGCCTGGCTCGGCCGTCACCTCTCCAGGACGAAGCTCGGGCTCGCGCTCGGAGCGGGGGGCGCGAAGGGGTACGCTCACGTCGGGGCGCTCGCGGCGCTCGAGGAGGCCGGATACACCGTCGACTACGTCTCCGGGAGCAGCATCGGCGCGATGGTCGGAGCCTGGATCGCGCTCGGACGCAACGCCGCGGAAATCGAGGCGACGATGCGCGAGGCCTTCCGGCCCGAGGCGATCGAGGAGCTCTTCAAGCTCTCGATGTCCGGAGGGTCGACCGGGCTGGACGCGATGACCCGCCTGCTGCGCGAGACCACCGAGGACAAGACCTTTGCCGACGTTGTGATCCCGCTCGTGGTCATGACGGCCGACCTGAACGCGCAGGCGCCGGCGCCGATGACCGACGGGCCCCTCTGGGAGGCGCTGCTGGCGGCGACTGCGCTGGCAGGGATGTTCCCGCCGCGCGAGCAGGACGGGAAGCGGCTCGTGGACGGCCTTGCGCTCGTCCCCGTCCCGACCGACGCCGTATCCGAGGCCGGCGCGGACGTCACGGTCGCGGTCAACATCATCAGCCGCCAGACGCTTCCCGCCTGGCCCGGTCAGGCTCCTCCGGCCGAGCCGACGCGCGGCCCGCGCTCGCGTATGCTCGACACCTTGCTCGAAGTGATGGACATGGCCCAGCTCGACTCGAGCGAGCGGTACGCGGCTCGTGCCGACGTTCCGATCACGCCGATGTTCGGCCCTGGAAGCTGGCGGGACTTTCACCTCGCGGACCTGTTCCTCGAGGCCGGCAGGCAGGCCGCCGAGAAGCAGCTTCCCGCCCTTCGGTCGCTCGCGCGGCCACAGCCCTCAACGGTTCCCACTTAGGAGGTACTGCATGTCAACTCGTGAGTTCACGTTCGCCGACGCGAAGGACATCCTCGTCAACCGGATCGGCCTGCCCGAGGAGGCGGTCGTCGACGATCCGAACCTCACCTTCGACCAGCTCGGGCTCGACTCGCTCGCGTTCGTCGAGATTCAGCTCGCCATGCAGCAGGAATACGGATTCACGATCCCGGACGAGGACGCAGAGAAGATCACGACAATCGGCGAGGCGATCGAGTACACGAACGGCAAGCTTCGCGAACAGGAGGGATAGGAATGGCCAGGACGGACAACGCGGTCGTCATCGACGCCCCGCTCGACGAGGTCTGGGAGAAGATGAACGACCTCGAGAACTGGACGAACATCTTCAGCGAGTACGCGAGCGTCGAGGTGCTCGAGCGCGAAGGGAACACGGTCCAGTTTCGGTTGACCACCCATCCCGATCCCGAATACGACGGCAAGGTCTGGAGCTGGGTCTCCGAGCGGACGATGGATCCCGAGAACTACACGACCAAGTCGCACCGGATCGAGACCGGGCCGTTCGAGTACATGAACATCGAGTGGTTCTTCGAGCCCGAGAACGGCGGCACGAAGATGCGCTGGGTGCAGGAGTTCTCGATGAAGCCGTCCGCGCCGGCCACGGACGAGCAGGCCGAGGAGTACCTGAACAAGAACACGGCCGAGCAGATGAAGGTGATCAAGGAGCGGCTGGAGGCTTCACGGTGATTGACCGGCTGCGCCGGCAATCACCTAGCTGTTTGCGCTGGGCCGATGGATCCGCCTTTCCGGGAGCTAAGCGGTTGGCTGCTGGTTTTCGCGCGGACCTTCCTGTCACCATTGAGTCTGCGATCCGAATCGCCCGGCGTGCCAGCTAGGCGATTGACCTGTTTTCTAGGTCAATCGCCGTGTTCAAGATTTGCTCTCATCCGCGCCTCAGCCTGCTGCCGGATTCCGGCGGCCAGCTCGGGGTTCTCGGCAAGAAGGGAGTCGAAGCGCTCCTTCGGCACGACCATCAGCTCGGAGTCCTCGAGCGTCTCCACTGCGTGCTGGTGCATCGTGCCCGTGAGCAGCGACAGCTCTCCGAAGTGCTCGCCGGGGCCCAGCTCGGCCACCTTGACGCCCCCGTCGCGCAGGACGCGAACTCGGCCGGACAGGACGATGAAGAGACCGTTTGGAGGCGTGCCGAGGTCGAAGACGATGTGGCCGCGCGGCCAGACGAGGTTGACCGAGTCACCCACGATCTCGAGCAGCGTGCGCTGGTCGCAGGGAGCAAGGCCCGGCACGGTTCGGAGTACCTTGACCAGGGTGTGCGCTTGCTCCGCTTGCGTCCGAGGCTCGGGCTTTGCGCCGTCGGTGATCACGAAACCCGATTCTAGATGACGACCTGGACCGGGCTGGCGCGGTTCCCACTGCGCATCGCGCAGCTCTCGGACATCCACATGGGCGGCCCGCTGAGCCTGCCGGCCGAGACGCTCGAAGCGACTCTCGAGCGCGTGCGGGCCATCGATCCCGACGTCGTGGTCCTCGCCGGTGACCTCACGACCGCCGGCTACGAATGGGAGTACGAGCAGGCTGCGGCCTGGATCGAGCAGATCGAGTTCCCGAAGGTGATCATCCCCGGCAACCACGACGCGCGGAACGTCGGCTACGTCCACTTCGAGCGATTCTTCGGCGAGCCCTACTCGCGCTTCCGGACCGCATTCGACCCCGAGCGCGCCGAGCGCCTGCAGGCAACTGGCTTCACCATCGTCGGGCTCGACTCGTCGGAGCCGGACGTGAACGAGGGGCGGATCGGGCGCGACCGCTATCCGTGGATCCGGGAGCAGTTCGACGAGCCGAACGACATCCGCATCGTCACCGTCCACCACCACCTCGTTCCGATCCCCGGGACCGGGAGGGAGCGCAACATCGTCCTGGACGCCGCCGACGTCCTCCTGACGCTGACGTCGCTCGACATCGACATCGTCCTCTCGGGTCACAAGCATGTGCCCTACTTCTGGGGGCTGAACGGGATGTTGATCTGCAACTCCGGCACGGCGGGAACGCGCCGGATCAGGGCGATGTCCCCGCCCTCGTGGAACGAGCTGCAGGTGGACGCCTCGACGATCAAGATCTTCGTCCACTACCTAGACGGCCGGCGAGAGCTGTCGGTGATCTTCAGCCGCAAGACCCGTGCGCTGACGCGCGAGTCCTTCTACGTCACTAGAGATTTTCTGCGCTCGAACCCGCTGCTCGCCGTCTGACAGTCCGAGATCTGTGGCTGGCACGTGCCAGCCGAGTGCCAGGCAGGTGCCAGGCAGGTGCCACACGTGCCTGGAACTGAGGGCTGAAGTCGGCGGATCTCAGTCGGGGCGGCTCAAGCGCTCAATCAGCCGTGTCCCAAAGGGACGCCCACCAGTCAGCGTGCGGCATCCCGCTGCGCCGGATCAGCTCGAGCAGGGCATCGACGTCGAACGCCGTGCGGCGGAGATCGATCGACAAGCGGCCGTTTTCGACCTCGAGCACTCCGTACTCGGCCCACGGGCTGATCCGCATCACCGGGGCGGGCCCCGCGAAGGGAAGGCCGACGCTGCCGGGATTCACCAGCAGCTCGCCCTGGTGGCGGCGGACCATGGCGAAATGAGTGTGCCCGCCCACCATCAGCGGAGCGTTCTCGCCGTTCAGCATCTGCTCGAGCTCCTCGTCGGGAGTGGTCGCGAAGATGAAGTCCTCGTAGGAGCGCGGGGAGCCGTGGAAGGCGAGCAGCCGCTCGCCATTGCCGAGCGACCGCTCGAGCGACTGCTCGAAGCTCTCGATGTAGCCGCGCTGCGCCGGGGAGAGCTGGGCCGCCCACCATTCGCCCATCTCCACGAGCCGGTGGGCGAACTCCGTCTTCTGCTCCGGGAATCCGGACAGGAAGTAGGCGTCCCAATTCCCCATCACGACAGGGCATCCGAGCTCCTGCAGGCGGTCGAGCGTCCCGCCCGGCTGGGGGCCGACCGCGACGTCTCCCAGGCAGAGGATCTCGTCGAGATTCTCCTCGCCGAGCTCGTCGATGACGGCCTCCAGCGCAAGCAGGTTGCCGTGGATGTCCGCAATCAGTCCGAGCCGCACACGCTTACTCCGCAGGAAGGTTGAGGGCGGCGATTCGCTCCTCGATCCGTTGCTTGGCGGCTGTGTCCTCGAGCTTCTCCGCAATCTTGAGCCCGCGCTTCCACAGCTCGGCCGCTTCCTGGGGCGCGTCGAGGGACGCGGCGCGCTCGCCCGCGCGCTCCAGGTACCCGAGGGCCCTCTCGACGTCCTGGCTGCGCGCGAAGTAGTTGCCGAGCACCTCGAGGTAGTCGTCCAGGGATGACGCGAACAGCGTCTCGAAGGCCGCTCCGACCGCGCCGTAGAGCTCGCGGCGGCGGGCTGCGGGCAGCGCAGACAGGGAGGCCTGCCGGAGGAGGCCGTGCCTGAACACGTACTCCGGCTCCGGGTAGCGGCGCAGCTCGCGGATGATGTCGGCCCGCAGGAGCAGAGCCAGCTCGCCCTCGAGATCCTCGCTCCGGGCGACGTGCTCGAGCACGCGTTGCGGAAAGCTCCGCCCGATGATCGCGGCCACCTGTGCCAGTCGCCGGGCCTCGGGTGGCAGCCGGTCGATCCGTGCGAGGAGGAGGCTCTCGAGCGTCGGAGTCAGCCGCGCGCTGGTAAACGACGTCGGAGCCCAGGTGTGGCTGCGCCGTGCGCCCTTTCCCTCCACAAACGCGTTCAGGAGCTCCTCGAGGTAGAGCGCGTTCCCCTCTGCGCCCATCACGACCTGCGCCAGCTCGGACTCGTCCAGCTCCTGGCTCTGCGGCCGGGACGCGAGCAGCTGGCTCGCAGCCTCGTCGTCGAGCGGGCCGAGGGTGAGCTCGATCGCGCGATGAGGGAAATCGGTGAGGCCGCGCACGCGAAGCTTCCAGCCCTCCGAGTCCGGGTCGATGCGCGACACGGCGATCAGCAGGATGGAGGCGCCGTCGGCGAGCTCGAGCAGGTCCTCCGCCAGCATCCGGGTCGACCGGTCGGCCCAGTGGATGTCCTCGATCGCGACGACGACCGGGCCTTGCGAGGCGAGCGCGGCGATCCAGGTGCTGTACGCGCGGCGAACCTCGGCTGCGAGCTCCTCGGGGCTGAGGTTGCGCAGACGCTCCTCGTCCCCGCGGTCGAGCTTGATGGAGAGGAGTCGCGCGAGGTAGGGAAAGACGTCTGCGAGCTGGGCCGCGGGCAGGAGCCCGAGCTTCGCGCGCAGCTTCGTCCGGACGGCGAGCTCGGCCTCGCCCTCCTCGGCTCCGATCCACTTGCGCAACATCTCGATGAACGGGCCGTAGAGGAGCTCCGTTCCGAATGAGACGCATCCGCCCTCGAGCCAGGTCACGCGCCCGGTCGCCAGCGCGCGCAGCTCGGCGAGCAGCCGGGTCTTGCCGATCCCGGCGTCTCCGACCAGCATCAACAGCTGGCCGCGGCCTGCGACGAGCTCGTCGACGATCGAGTGAAGCCGCTGCATCTCCTCCAGCCGGCCCACCAGTGGACTCAGCGGGAGCGTCGTCGTCGACGCCTGCAGGCCGACGAGTCGCCAGGCGCCGACCGGCTGCACACGCCCCTTCACCTGCACCTCGCCGAGCGGTTCGAGCTCGAAGCGGTGGAGGACGCTCTTGGCGGTCGCCTCGCCCACGACCGCGTTGCCGGGCTCCGCGGCGGACTGGAGGCGGGCGGCGACGTTCGCTGTGTCCCCGAGCGTGACGTTGCGCGGATCGGCGGCACCCACCATTCCGACTGCCACCTCGCCCGTGTTGATGCCGACCCGCGCGCTGAAGTCCGAGATCCCCCACGCGGCTTCGACCTCGCGCGCGTAGTCCCCGACGACGTCGAGGATGCGGATCGCGGCTCTCGCCGCCCGCTCCGGGTCGTCTTCGTGAGCGGCCGGGACGCCGAAGAAGGCCGCGATCCCATCCCCCATGTGCGACTGGACGTCGCCGCCGAACTGCTCGACCGCGTGGCACATCCGCGTGACGCACTCGCCGATGACGACCTTCACCTCGTCCGCGGAGAGCCGTTCCCCGAGGGAGGTGGAGCCGACGATGTCCGCAAACAGAGCGGTGACGGGCCGCAGCTCGTCGCCCTCCGCCGCCCGCAGCTCGACGGGGGCGGACGAAGCGACGGGCGCAGCCTCGGGCTCGCTCGGCTCGGCCTCCTCGCTCGGCTCGGGCTCAGGCGCCTGCTCGACCGGAGGCGGAGTGAGCGGTGTGACAATCTCGGTTGCCTCGGGCGGGGCTGCGGGTGGCGCCGCCATCGGCGGCGATGTGGCCATGACCGTCCGCGAGCCGGCGCTCAGGTCTCCGACGACCTCGATCGTCGTTGCGCCGACCATGATCACGTCTCCGGGCACGAGCCGCCTCGGCGCCTCGAGCTTCTCGCTGTTGACCACGGTTCCGTTCAGCGAGCCGAGATCCTCGATCTCGAGAGTCGAGTCCACGGCCCTGACGACGGCGTGGCGGCGCGAGATCAGAGGGTCTTCGATGGTGATATCCGCGTTCGTCCGGCCGAGCACGAGCTCGCCCTCGACCTCGAAGCGCTCGCCCGCGAGCGGGCCGTCTCTCATGCGCAACGACAGCATTCCAGGGCTAGTCTAGCCCTGCTCCCGGGACTTCCCCGAGGCGGTTTGGGCTACTTGGCGGTGACCTCGTCGATCGTGTCCACGCAGGTCTGCTCGGCGAGCTTCGCGCGGCATTTGCCGATCACCTGGTGATCCGGGTTCCACCAGCTGAAGAGAGAGGTCTGGGCACCACGTCCCGGCTCGCTGGCGATCGCGAACATGTCCGCGTGGTTGTCGCTCCCGCGCTTCTCGTGCGTCCACGCGATCACCGCGTTGCCGTTGCCGTCGACGTAGCAGACGCGCCGCCCACCGAGCTTGCCGTCCGGATGGTGCCAGGCGCCCTCCCCTTTCCAGGTGTTGCGGTCGCAGCGACCGCTGTTGCTGGCTACTTTGCTCTTCGACTTCTCGAAGTCGTAGGCGCCGGTGACGTCGCTCCCATTCGAGTAGAAGTTGAGCTGCAGGTTGTCGGGGAACGAGGCGAGCGCGTTTGACGGCGGCGTGCAGATGTCGGTCTCGACCGCGGCCTCTGCCGGCACCTTCTGCGTCGTGCACGCGTTCGCGACCTCGCTCGGAACGAGCACGTCGAGCAGGGTGCCGGTCGCCGCGTTCTTCCCGCCGCCGCCGGTCAGCAGGAGTGCCGCGACCACTCCGCCGGCGATCACGGCCGCTGCGATCCCACCGAGAGCCAGCAGACGGCCGCGAGACCAGCCGCCGCCACGTGCCGCGGGCTCGGGGACGGGCGGAGGCGGCGGGGCGGCGCTCGGAGCGGACGGAACGTCGGCGGCCGACGTCTGGGCGGCGAGCATCGCCTCGGGTGCGGCGGCGGCCGGCTGGCCGGCCGCTCGCGTGTGCCTCGTCGCCGTCCCGACGAGAGTCTTGCGGACGTCGGATGCAAAGTCCCTGGTGGTGTCGTAGCGGTCGTCTCGTGACTTGGCCATCGCCTTGGCCAGGACGCCGTCGATCTCGGGCGGCAGGTCCGGACGGGCCTTCGTCAGCGAGGGCGGCGGCTCGAGCAGGTGCGCGTACATGAGCGCGACCTCGGAGTCCTTCTCGTACGTCGGCGATCCGGTCAGGCACTCGTACAGGACGCAACCGAGCGCATAGACGTCCGCGCGCCGGTCGAGCTCCTTCCCCTCGATCTGCTCGGGCGCCGCGTAATCGGCCGTCCCCACGAACATCCCTGTCTTCGTCAGGCCGCCGGCGGCGCGCTGCTTGGCGATCCCGAAGTCCGACAGGTACACGTGATCCGCCTCGTCGGCGCCGTGACCGGGGACGATCAGGATGTTCGCGGGCTTGACGTCCCGGTGGACGAGCCCCTTCTCGTCGTGCGCCGCGTTCAGAGCGCTCGCAACCTGGCTGATGATCGAGGCCGTCCGTTCGGGATCGAGCGGGCCCTCGCTCTCGAGCAGGGCCTTCAGCGTCGAGCCGCCCACGTAGCGCATGGCGATGTAGAACACGCCGTCCTGGTCGCCCGCCTCGTAGATCGGGATCACGTTCGGATGGTCGAGCGCAGCGGCCAGGCGCGATTCGCGCATGAACCGCTCGCGGAAGGACTCGTCCTCGCTCAGCTCGGGCATCAGCAGCTTGAGCGCGACCGTCCGCTCCAGCTTCAGATGCTGCGCGCGATAGACGATGCTCATCCCTCCGTGTCCGATCAGCTCCTCCAGCCGGTAGCCGGCGAACTCACTGCCGATCCTCGGAATCCAGGAGGCGCTGCTCATCTGGCGAGTTGTAACAGGGTAGGTAAGTAATTGCCAGATAGATCCTTTCTAGACACCCATGGATGTCCGGGGTAGAGTGGTTCGGGAGTGCCGGGTAAGGGGTTGCTGCGGTTTACCAGGATTCCGCGATGGGCGGGGTTCCTGGCAGTTGCGTGCGCGGTGGTGCTCGGCGGTGGGGCCGCATCCGCGTCGAGCACGGGCAACCACACGGTTTTCTCGGATCCGGCGGGGGACAACCAGCAGAGCTCCTCGACCGTCTACGCCTCCGACATCCGCCAGGTCGACGTCACGAGCCAGGACAACGGCGTGGTCAAGTTCGCCGTCACGCTCGTCGACGGGCCGGCAAAGCTCGTGACCGGGGACGAGCTCGGCATCTACATCGACTACGACCGCAAGAGCAGCACGGGCCAGAACGGGTTCGACCTCGAGCTCGTCGCGACAGGCGGCTCGAGCGGCACGAGCTTTCTCCTCTGCAAGTTCGACCAGAATACGACGTGCTCCAACGGACCCTCCGGCTGGGCGCACGATCAGTCCACGGGGACGTCCACGCACGTCGTGGACTTCACCGTCTCGGGATTCGGCGTTGCGGCCTTCGACTTCGGCCTCGTCGAGAGCTACAAGCCGAACACGACGACAACGCTCACGGATATCGCTCCGAACAGCGGCCTGTGGACGTTCGAGACGAAGGCCGACCCGGACGGCGACGGTCTGTTTGGCGTCGCCGACAAGTGTCCATCCGTCCCCGCGCAGGGCAAGCTCGACCGCAACAACAACGGCTGCCCGGGCCCGTTCAGCACGATCGGGACGAGAGAGCCGCATTTCCAGGGGACTCTCCACCCGACCTTCCTCCACCTCAACGACCTGCGCGTGACGGGAGTCCCGCCGGGAGCGAAAGTGACGTTTTCTTCCCCCCGAGGCGGCGATCAGGCGACCGCGAACTCGTCGGGAGTCGCACACAGTCGGCGGGTGACGGGAGATTTCCGCTACGGCTCTGTGATCACGATCAAGATCACGAAGCCGACGTTCGTCGGGGTGTTGCTGAAGGTGAAGGTGAAGAAGCCTCAGGGTCTGGACGTTCTGCGGCGCGCCTGCCTCCCGGCCACCGGCGGCGGGCCGGTCAAGTGCACTGCCGCTCTCAAGGGCAGCTAGCCTGATCAGAGAAGGGTTTTTCCCGGAGGGGGGCGGCGAAGCCGCCTGTCCGCGAAGCGGACCAGTGGAAGGGGTCTGGGGAAACCGGGAGGTTTCCCCAGCTACAAGGCGGAGGGGGAGGGATTTGAACCCTCGTCGGACCCAAGAGCCCGAAACGGTTTTCGAGACCGCCGCATTCGACCGCTCTGCCACCCCTCCAAGGCCGTCGCAGCGCCTGCACGCCGACGGCTGAGCGGAGAAGGAGGGATTCGAACCCTCGAAGGAGGTTATTACCCCCTTAACGCCTTAGCAGGGCGCCGCCTTCAGCCACTCGGCCACTTCTCCGGACAAGGGTCAGGATAGCGCACCGCTCCGGTGGTTCAGCCTGTGCGTAAGCCGAAATCGACGGTGAGATCCCAACGTCGAGGCGGCTGAAGAACCCTGGCGCGGGGGCGCGGGAACCGCGACACGAGCTCTGGACATGATTGTCGGACGGACGATTCGGGACGAGTTGTCGGCGGCTTTCTACCCGCTCCCCCCAGCTCCAAAACCGCAGCGTTCGGCGCGCCGAACCGAGTCAGTGAAAGGCAGCCGGAACAGGCATACCTTGATTGACTAGGGAGTCAACTATGGGGAGGGGCGTTGGCAGATCTTTATGCGCGGCGCGCACAGCCAACGCCTCGGCTTTCCGCCGGGATAGCCGATCGCTTCATTGTAGACCGAGAGTTGTCAAGAAATTCGCGTTTTCGTTTGAAGTTTTCCGGATTCGGGAAGAGCCATTTCACACCGATCATCATCCGACAAGAGAGTTGACAATCATGGTTCGGAAGCCCGGCTTCCGTTGCTCCTTTTGGATTCTCGTTGCGGCCGTCCTTTGGTGCCTGTCCTTTGCGGCGCCCGCAAACGCAGACGGTCTGACCGGGCCACCGACTCCCGTTTCCGTACCAGCAGGGGTGTCGGTCTCAACCGCGCCTTCTCCTTCTGCCAGTGCGACTGTCAGCGTGAGCACGCCGGCCGCTTCGGCCTCGGCGAGTGCGAGCGTGCAGTCCGCACCGCCCGCCGCGTCGGCAAGTGCGAGCAGCTCCGCGCCCGCCACCTCGGTGCAGGCGAGCGCCAGCCCCACCCCGAGCGGGACGAGCACATCGGCGAGCGCCTCGACTCCGGTCGCATCGACCTCGGCCGGCACGAACACGAGCCCGACGGGCTCGACCGACGTGAACGCGCAGGTCTCGACCCCGGCCGCCTCGGTGCAGACCTTTGCCGGAGCCGACACGAGCGGTGCTGTCTCCGTCTCGGCGCAGGTGGAGTCGCAGACCACGCAGTCATCCGGCAGCAGCTCGCAGCAGACTTCGGCAGGATCGCCCTCCAGGGGATCGACGCCACCACCTGCGGGACCAAGCGCCCCGGCGGTGAGTTCCCCGCACTCGAACGCGACCGCTCGCGTCTCCGGCTCTCCTGCCGTCGCCGGCTCTCGTGCTCGACTCCACATCATGTCTTCTCCGCACAGGCTTTCTCCCCTCGCGCCCGAGCTCACGGGCCTCCCGCCGGCGGTCTCGCCTTCGGCGGCTCAGTACCTGGGGAACCTGCTCCTGACACAGGCTCGAATCTCGGCCAAGGGTGAGGGTGCATCAGCGCCCGCCGCCCCCGCGCCTCCCGCTCCCACGGCCCCACAGGGCGCCGGCGCGCCTTGGGGCGCAGCCGCGTCGGGAGGAGTCTTCTTCGGCCTGTTTGCGGTCTTCCTTGCTTTCCTCCTGCTGGCGGCCCCCGGGGTGCGCCGATGGCTCCGGTTCCCCCGGGAGCTGATCAAGCCGCCGGCATTGCAGTTCTTGCTCGAACGGCCCGGCTAGGGACCTCCCTGGCCTAGAGACCGCTGCCGGCGGTTCAGCTCCGGCAGCGCGCTCTTAGTCCGTTCGAAACGCAAGAAAGGAGTTCCGACAATCATGAAACGCCTATGTGCCTTGGGTGCAGCGTTGATTGCACTCGGGTGTAGCGTCGGCACGGCGGCAGCGGACACCGGTAGTAGTTCCGGCCCGCCGCCTCCATCGGACATCCAGTCCGGGCCGGCGGTCGCTTCGAGCAGCGTCAGCGCTCCGCTCACAGCCGCTTCGGCTGGGACGGCGGAGAATCCGTCCCATCCGCAGCGCGAGTCAGGCGCATCGACCGCGAGCTCGAACCCGGGTTCGGGCGACCAGACGGTAAGCGACTCGGCCGCGACCGCTCAGGTGGGCTCGACCGACGTGAATCCCGCCGTCTCCGCCAACGCTCCGGTCAATGCGAACGCCCCGGTGACCGTCGCGAGTGACAGCAACGGCGCCTCGGCGACACAGAACAGCGGGCCGAGCTCGAGCTCGACCCAGTCCGGTCAGAGCCAGACCGGGAATCAGAGCGTCGATTCCTCCGTGGGGAGCGCCCAGGTCAGCAGCGCCTCCGCCGATCCTGCCGTCTCGGTGAATGCGCCGGTCAATGCCGATGCGCCCGTCACCGTCGCCTCGGACACGAACGGCGGCAACGCCGTGCAGTCGAGCGGCGATTCGAGCGCGAGCGCGGCCGGAACGAGCACGAACGGCTCAGGAGACCAGACGACGACCGATTCGGCCGGCACCGTCCAGGTGAGCTCGGCCGACGGGAGCCCGTCTGTTGCCGCGAATGTACCGGTGAACGCCAACGCGCCGGTGTGCGTGGCAAGCGACTGCAACGGCGGCGACGCCTCGCAGCCGGCCAGCAGCTCGAACAGCGCCTCGTCCACGGGCACTGGTGCCACAGGCGACCAGAGCGCCGATCAGTCGATCGGAACCGCTCAGGTCGGCACCGTGACCGTCGACCCGGCTCTGTCGGCGAACGCGCCGGTTCAGGCGAATGCTCCGGTCTGCGTCGCGAGCGACTGCAACGGCGGCAACGCCGCTCAGTCCTCCTCCGGAGCCGGCTCGACCACAAACACCGGCTCGCCCGGCAGCGGCAGCCAGACGACCGATCAGTCGATCGGGACGGCCCAGGTGGGTAGCGTCGCGATCAGCCCGGCCGCCTCGGCCAATGCACCGGCGAACGGCAACGTCCCGGTCTGCGTCCTGAGCGACTGCACCGGCGGCAACGCCACCCAGTCGACCACGGGCTCAGGCTCCACCTCGAACACCGGCTCGCCCGGCAGCGGCAGCCAGACCGTGGACCAGTCGGTCGGAACCGTCCAGGTCGGGTCGGCGTCCGTCAATCCGGCTGCTTCGACGAACACGCCGGTGAACGGCAACGTCCCGGTCTGCGTCCTGAGCGACTGCACCGGCGGGAACGC
>DASWEE010000140.1:0-7785 GCA_036394915.1 Gaiellaceae bacterium
CCCACGGGCAGGGGCTTCGCCTGGTAGTCACCGCTCCAGCCGGGCCGACCTCCCTTCAGCACGCGGATCGCGTCGAAGAGGACCGCCGGCGAGCCGAGTTGAGGGATCAACGCGAGTTGGTCGGTCGGGCCCCGCGCTCTCAGCTTCTTGCTGAACAACTGCCACTTCGCGATTGGTGCGGCCGTCCAGTACGCCTGCCCCCAGCCTACCCCGGTCGCGTTTCCAACCAGTCCGCTCGTCACGACCGGTCGCAGAGGTTTGACGGCGAACAGGATCGTGTACGTTCGGCCACGCACGAGCCCGCTCAGCGGCAGCGACAGAGACTCCTTCAGGGCCAGCCGACGGGAGAATCGGCCTTCGGCGGCATTTCCGCGGACGCGCTCGCCGCCGCTGAAGAGCGTGGCGGCGTCGTCCGCCACGAAGTCGGGGTTTGCGACGGCCTCGCGGACCACGAAGTCTCCGGCTGGTCCCGGCTGTGCCCCCTTCAGCACCTTGATCGCGTCGAACTGGACCTCCGAGGCACCGTACAGAGGACTGAAGACCAGTTTCTCAGTCGTCGACGTCGGCCTCAGGATCTTCTTGAACGCCTGCCAGCTGCGGTCCGGGGCCGTCTTCCAGTACTGCTGTCCCCAGCCAAGCCCCGTCGGATCGCCTACGAAGCCGCTCGTGGAAACCGCAGTAGCCGGCTTGACGGCGAAGCGAACGGTGTAGTCCTTACCCGGCCGCATCCCGGTGAGCGTGATCCCGAGCTGATCCTTGCGGGCGAGCAGACGGGAGACGCGGCCTCGGGCGGCTCCGCCGGTGACGCTGCGCCCGCCGAAGAGCGGCGCGTCGGCGTCGCTCGCGACGAACCGGCGCCCGAAGTCGACCGGCCCGGTGAGATAGTCGCCGCTCCAACCGGAGTGTTTTCCCTTCAGCACGCGGATCGCGTCGAAGAGGACGGTGGGGGAACCAAACTGTGCGACCAGCGAGAGTTGATCCGCCGCAGTGGTCGCCTTCAGCGTCTTCCGGAAGAACTGCCACTTCGTCGTCGGAGCGGCGGTCCAATAGGTCTGGCCCCAACCGATGCCGCTCGGGTTGCCCACCGAGCCGTACGTCGTCACGGGCTGCAGCGGCTTGACGGCGAAGAGAATCGTGTACTGCACCCCCGGCTGGAGGATGAGGTTCATCTCGAGCGGCTCTCGCAGCCGGAGGCGCCGGGCGGCCTTGCCTTCCGCGGCGTCACCCTCGACGACGCTTCCCCCTGAGAACTCGGGGCTCGAATCTCCGGCTACCAGCTTTGTGATCGGAGCACCGCCCACATTCCGAATCTGATTCGACTTTTCGACGGCGAGCGCTCCACCGACCGAGATCGTGAGGGCGCAGACAGCGATTGCGAGCGCGAGCACCCGGCGGTCCCGCGGCATGAGCAGAACCATTGCCGCGAGCGCGGCCCCCAGCGCGAAGACAGCGCTCCGCACGACGGTGACCGAGATCAGCACGAGTGCGATCGCGCCGAGGAGGATCTCGATCGGAAGCACCCGGCTGCGGAGAGCCAACCGCGCGAGCACCGGAAGAACGAAGAGCGCGATGGAAATGGTGATCGCCGAGTAGGGGTCCTTGACCAGCAGGATGTTCGTCGAGTCGAACTCCCAGAGGATCCCGAAGCCGATAGTCGCGACAAGGCCGGCCGCGGACACAACGGCCAGCAGTCGCACTGCTCGTTCTCGCGAGTCGACGACGAGGGCGACGAGCGGAAGAAAGATCGAGTATTCCACGAGGCCAATATCGGGAAGGATCTGGTTGGTGCCGAATGCGGCGAGCCCGCGAACGGTCGAGATCGCTCCAGCGAGCCAGAGAAGGCCAAGCGGAATGAGCGGAAGCGTTGTGCGTAGCCGCCGCAACGTTCCCTCCCGCCGCAGGCGCCAGAGAGCGAGGAGAATGATCAACGCGATCGCGGGCTCGTACAACTGGCGGGCCTGCTCTCCGGTCAGGTAGTTCGACGCCCCTGGCAGCCGCACATTCCTTACCGCTCCACCGAACACAGCGGTGAGCGCGACGAGCGTTGCGAGCACGACGAGATCGGGCGTCCAGATCCTCCGGGAACCTGCTCTCGTCAACCCGTAAACGCGCGGCACGGCGTCGAGTCCGAGGGCGCCCCAGAGGAGGGCGCCCCTGCGCCACCAGGGCTCGACCGCGACGGCGGGGGCGGGGGTGCTGCTATCGAGTCTCTGCGACATCAGGCTCTTGATGGAGATGCGGTGGTCCAGTCGGCCGGCGTAGCGGACCTCGGAGCCCGCCGACGGGAGAGTACCTGCTTACCGGGGCCGTCTGGCCCTCAGACCGACAGCCATCGGACCTCCTCGCGCAGAGCGCCCGCGAAGTCCGGATTGGGCGCGAACGAGAGCACCGATCGAGCCCGCTCGATCTCCAGCACGAGCCGTGAGCGCGGCCGATTAGCCGGCTCCAGCCGCGGCTCTCGATCGATCTTCATCGCCTCCTTGACGTAGTTGAGAATGTCGAGCGTCGTGCGTCCCGTGCCGGACCCGACATTGAGCGCGCGTTCCCCTTCAAGCGACCTCACACATGCGTTGACGATCGCACCAGCGACATCTGAGACGTGGACGTAGTCGCGGACGTCGGCCCCCTCGCCGTGGACCACGGGAGCCTCTCCGCGCGCGAGCGCTCGCACGAAGGAAGGAATCGCGCGAGGCCCGTCCTCACCTAGGCCGAAAACGGTCGAGAGGCGCAGGCTGACGGCCGATCCGACGGCATGGCTCCGGGCCAGCAGACGCTCGGCCTCGAGCTTCGCATGCGCGTACGGCGTCACCGGCCGCGGCGTGGCGCTCTCCGAGACTGGCTCGGTATGCCAGGGGCCGTACACGTCCGCAGAGCTCGTGAAGACAGCGCGGCAGCCCGAGTCCGCGGCAGCGGCGGCGATTCGCGCCGTTCCGGCCGCATTCACGTCGAGCTCGTGGCGGAGACGCATCTCCTCCGGACCGCTGGCCGGAGGTTCGTACGCGAGCAGAACGAGCGCAGCCGTCTCGTCGAGCGCACCGCTCAGCGCGTCGGAATACGACGCTTCCCACCACCGGCCCTCCGGTACGAACTCGAGCCGCAGGCGCTCCGCCTCCGCCAGATCCCGGAGCCGCCACGGGTCCTTAATACAGAGAGCATCGACGTGCCCGCCAGCCGCAAGCGCTGTGCGAACGACATGACTGCCGATGAATCCGTCGGCGCCGAGGACGATCACGTGTCGGCCATCGAGCGATTCGAGGAAGCGCGGGTGGTAATCCGATCGCGGCGGCGCCTTGGCGGTTACCAATTGCGAACGGGTTCGCGCCGGCCGACTTCTTCCGCCCACCCCTGCCTACGCATCCAGTCGACGTACCGCTCCAGTCCCTCGCGGATTCCAACCTCCGGAGCGAACCCGAGCACGGACTGTGCCTTGGTCGTGTCCGCGACGTGCTGCTCGACGTCGCCGGGACGCGGCTCCGTGAACTCGGGGCGGAGGTCGTCGACGTCGAGGATCTCGAGCAGGAGATCGCAGATCCCGCGGATGCTGATCCCCATGCCGTAGGCGATGTTGACGGCGTCGCCGACAAGCTGGTCGGAACCAGCCGCTGCGGCGATTCCTTTAGCCGTCTCCTCGACCCATGTGAAGTCCCGCGTCTGCGATCCGTCCCCAAAGATGACCGGCGGGAGACCCGCGAGAATCCGGGTGACGAACCTCGGGATCACCTCCGCGCTCGTACCCTCGGCATGCTCGCGCGGGCCGTAGGAGTTGAACGGACGGATGACGGTCACGGGCAGGCCGTACGCGCGCATGCACGCCTGGGAATAGAGCTCGCCCGCCGCCTTGGCGGCGCCGTAGATCGTCGTCGGATTCAAGGGATGTGCCTCGTCCATCGGGACGCGCACTGCCGATCCGTATGCCTCGGAGGAGGACACGTAGACGAAGCGCTCGACACCTGCCTCGACGGAGGCCAGGGCGGTGACGAGCGAGCCAGTGGCATTCACCTCGTGGCTTCGCTCCGGGTTCGCGAGCGAGGCTCGCAGGTTGTCGCAGGCCATGTGGATCACGGCACAGGCTCCGGCCAGCTCGCGGTCGAGCAGCTCCCGGTCGCAGACGTCGCCGACCACGAGCTGTGCGCCCTTCCTCTCTGCCTCCGCGAGGTTGCGGCGCTCGCCCGTGCTCAGATCGTCGATTGCGACCACGTCCGAGCCGAGCCTGACGAGCGCGTCCACAACGTGGCTGCCGATGAAGCCGGCACCGCCCGTGACGACGACGCGCTGTCCGGCCAAGTCCATTAGACGAGCGAGCCTAGTTGACGCCGCGGCGGCGGATGACCGCGGGCAGCGTGTGTACGAGCAGGCGGACGTCTTGCCAGAGCGACCAGTTGGTCACGTACAGGTAGTCGAGCTTGACCATCTCCTCGAAGGGGATCCTCGTTCGCCCGAGGACCTGCCACAGCCCTGTGATACCGGGCGTGAGATCGAGGCGCCGCCGCCCCCAGCCCGAGATGTGCTCGTCGACGTCGGGCGGCATCGGCCGCGGGCCGACGAGGCTCATGTCACCGATGAGCACGTTCCAGAGCTGCGGCAGCTCGTCCAGGCTCGTGTGGCGCAGGAATCGGCCGAGCCGCGTGACGCGCGGGTCGTGGTCGAGCAGGAGCCAGACGGGGTGGGCACTCTGCTCGGAGAGCTCCTCTCCCCTCGCCTCCGCGTCCTGCACCATCGTGCGGAACTTGAGCATCCGGAACCGGCGCCCCCCTCGTCCAATCCGCTCCTGGACGTAGAAGACGGGACCTCGGGACGTGAGCTCGAGCGCGACCGCGATCAGGAGCATCACCGGTGCCGCCAGTACGAGGAGCGCTGCAGCGATCAGGATGTCCATGGCGCGCTTGAGCGCGCGCGACGAGCGGGTGAGATTCGGCGGGGTCATGCCGAGCACGGTGATTCCCTCGACGTCGTCGATCTCGACGGAAGGCCCGAGGACGTCGACAACGTGCGGCAAGATTCCGATCCGGACGTCGAGGCTGCGCAGGCGGCGGATCAGGTCGGCGAGCTCGTCCGGGCTCACCTCAGGAGAGAGAATCAGGACGCGCTCCACGCCTTCGCGCCTGCAGATCGCAGCGACCTCGGTCGTGCTGCCGAGATAGGCGAGGCTCGAGAGCGGACCGTCCGCAGAGCTCTCGCACACGTCCACGTAGCCAATTGGCTCGAGCTCGTACTCCGGGTGTAGCTTCAGCTTTCGGGCCAGCACGCGCGCCACCGGACCGCCTCCGACGAACAGGACCTTCTCGGGCGGGATGACGAAGCGGCTGAGGGCACGCGAGCCCGCGCGGGTCAGGAAGATCGCACCGAACGCGATCCCGAAGAAGACCATCCCCTCGGTCACGTTCAGCGGAGGCGCCGGCCCGTACCGGAAGAGCAGCCAGAGCCCGATCGTCCCGACCAGGAGCGCGTGGAAGATCCAGGGCAGGTCGTCGACTGTGGAGTGGCTGACCCGCTTGGCATCGCGGTCGTAGAGGCCGTAGACCTTGAAGAGGAGGATCCAGACCGGAAGGAGGACGAGGCCCCAGAAGACCTGCTCGAGCACGCTCCCGATCGCGAAGTACCCGGCGGTAAGCGCGAGGCCGCCGACGATCCCGACGAGGTCAGCTGAGACGAGCAAGCGGCGCAGGAGATAGTCGCGATGGGGCCTGGCGCGGAGCGAGCCCAGCTCTCCAGGCGCCGGGGCCGCAACCCGCTCAACAACTCTCACCCGCTTATCGGGATCGTGAACCTGAACGACGACCCTCCCCTGGATTGTGAACTACAGCCCCACACAATAGCGGGGCTTCGCCGAGAGGCTCCCTTTCAGAAGCGCCCCGTGCTTGCGTACCTCTTTACGCCTTGAGCACCGGCGACCGAGGATTGAGCGTTCTGGCGCGGTCGATGCTGCGCCTGGCGGCCTTGATCGAGCCCAGCTTCGTCTCCAGCCGCGACTTGATGAACCAAAGCCTCCAGTCCGTCGAATCGCGCGAGATCGCCCGGACGATCCAGCGGCGCGCAGCCCGGTAGTCGCCGGCCTGCTCCTCGACGAGAGCGATCTGGAGGTCGGGCTCGGCCGACCACGGCTGAATCGCCCGGGCATCGCGCGCCGCGTTGACGGCACCGCGGAGGTCGCCACCAGCCGCGGCGTCTCTGCTGTCCTGGATCCTGGCCCCCGAGAGGAAGGGGATCGCGATCGCGCAGATCAGGAGCCAGCCGGCGACGACGATCCCGGCGCCGAGTCCGTAGCGCCCGAGCCTCGCCCTGATCGGAAGCCCTTCGCCCGGCCGGACGAGGCGGGGGCGCGCCACCAGCGCCGTCCCGGGCCCGGTGGCCAGCCCGAGGCAGGCAAACGCCACGACCGACACGATCGTCAGCTCCCACATCCAGTCGACCGCAGCGGCGACCGAGTAGCCGACAAACGCCGCCGTCACACCCGCCAGCAGCACCCGATCGTCCTCCGGCCGGCGGAACAGCCGCCTGGCCGCCGTTCCGAGCGCAGCCAGGAACGTGCCGACGAGCAGGACGAACCCGACGATGCCGAGCTCACCGAGCGTCTCGAGGTACAGCGAATGCGCGTCCTGGACAAACAGCGGAAGCGAGCCGTGCTCCAGCCACCAGGCTTCGTAGCTACCCGCTCCGCGTCCGACGACCGGCTTGCTGTCGAATTCGTCGAGCGCCGAGTGCCAGAGCTGCCAGCGACCGTTGCCGCTTGCGCTCAGCAGGTGCTTCTGAAGCTGGGACGGGTCGGTCGTCTGCGAAGTTGGATTCTTGAAGATCTCGAATCGCCGGACCGGATGCGACGCGACGATGCCGACGACGGCGGCTACCACCGCAATCCCGAGCAAAATCCAGCCCGCGGCTGGTCTTGGAGCCTGCGCCCCGGCCATCGCCCGACAGCCGACGCCGTAAAGAAGTCCGACGAGGATGCAGACCCCGCCGATGATCAGCGCTGCGCTCTTCCCCTCGCTGCTTGCAGCAGCGGATCCGAGCGGACCGTTCACCAGGGCATCGCGGTTGAGGAGCGCGAGCACCGCTGCAACTGCCCCGGCTCCGGCGACCACGACTGCGCCCGTCGCCGCCCAGCGGCCGGCCGTGAACAGGAGGAATGCCGCCGCCCCGACGACGGCGGTCGCAACGCCCGCTCGGGACGAAGTCAGGTAGATCGTGGCCGCGATCGCAGGGATCGGCGCGAGCGCGAGCCCCCGAACGACGGGGTTCCGACCGATCACCGCCAGCCTCAGGAGCAGCGGGATCGCCATTGCGACCAGGACCGCGAGCCCGTTCCAGTAGCCCACCGGGAAGCTCAGCCTGCTTGCGCCGGCAGGCAGGAAGCGGGGGATGTCCTTCTGCGCAAACGTCCCGGGAAAGAACCTGCTGATGAGGGCAATCACGGTCACGGCGACCAATCCGAGCGCGAGCCCGTCGGCCCAGCGGCCGGCGTTGCCTCGAGTCGAAGCAACCACGGTGATTGCGAACACGGCGACGTAGAGCGCGACCCGAGTGAACTCGCCGTAGGCGCCGGCCGCGTCCGAAGCCCACGCGGTCGACAGCAGTGTGAAGAAACCGAACGCCGCGAGCAACCCTCCCGTGACGAGCGCCGCAACCGGCGCGCGGACGAGTGGAACGATCCCGAGGGCGACCCCGAGGATGAGCGCCCACCAGAGCGCGATCGCGAGCATGTCCCGGGAGGACTCTCCGAAACCGCCGTTGTCGTATGCCACGACGAACGCGACGGCCGCGACCAGGAGCGTGAGCCCGTACTCGCGT
>DASWEE010000141.1:0-34562 GCA_036394915.1 Gaiellaceae bacterium
GAGATCGGCGACGTCCTCTCCGACGCGATCGAGAAGGTCGGCAAGGACGGCGTCGTGAACGTCGAGGAGGGCCAGACCTTCGGCCTCGAGCTCGAGTTCACCGAGGGCATGCAGTTCGACAAGGGCTACCTCTCGCCCTACATGATCACCGACCCCGAGCGGATGGAGGCAGTGCTAGACGACCCGTACATCCTGGTCGCGAACCAGAAGGTCGGGGCCGTCAAGGACCTCCTGCCGGTGCTCGAGCAGGTAATCCAGGCCGGCAAGCCGCTGCTGATCGTGGCCGAGGACGTCGAGGGCGAGTCGCTCGCAACCATCGTCGTCAACAAGCTGCGCGGCACGTTCACCGCCGTCGCCGTCAAGGCTCCGGGCTTCGGCGACCGCCGCAAGCGGATGCTCGAGGACATCGCGATCCTCACGGGCGCCGAGGTGATCACCGAGGAGATGGGCCTGAAGCTCGAGAACACAAAGCTCTCGCAGCTCGGCAAGGCCCGCCGCGTCGTGATCGACAAGGACACGACGACGATCATCGACGGTGCCGGCGACTCCGAGGGGATCAAGGGCCGGATCAAGCAGCTCAAGTCCGAGATCGAGAACACGGACTCCGACTTCGACCGCGAGAAGCTGCAGGAGCGGCTGGCGAAGCTCGCCGGCGGCGTTGCGGTGGTCAAGGTCGGCGCTGCCACCGAGACCGAGATGAAGGAGAAGAAGCACCGCGTCGAGGATGCTCTTCAGGCCGCACGCGCGGCACTCGAGGAGGGTGTCGTCCCCGGCGGCGGCGTCGCGCTCCTGAACGCGGTCGAGTCGGTCGACCTGGACTCGTTCGAGGGCGACGAGCGCACCGGCGCTCAGATCGTCACGCGCTCCCTCGAGGAGCCGGTCCGCCAGCTCGCCGACAACGCGGGGCTGGAGGGCTCGATCGTCGTCGACAAGATCCGGACGGGCGTCAAGGGCCGCGGCCTGAACGTCGAGTCCGGCGAGTACGAGGACCTCGTCAAGACCGGGATCACGGACCCGACGATGGTCGTCCGCTCGGCGCTGCAGAACGCGGCGTCGATCGCGAAGAACATCCTCACCACCGAGGCGATCGTCGCCGAGCCGCCGGAGAAGCAGCCGGCGATGGCCGGCGGCGGCATGCCCGACATGGGCGGGATGATGTAAAGAGCACGGGGAAACCAGGTTTCCCCCGTGAGCCCCCTTCTTAAGGGGTTAGCTCTTGAAAGGGGCCGGCAAAGCCGGCCCCTTTCGCTTTTGTAACGGTGATGGGCTTGAAGGTCGTCGTGACTCATCCAGTGCCGCCGCCGGCTCTCGAGTTGCTCCGGAACTACGAGGTGGTCGTCGGGCCTTCCGAGGATCCATACGAGCCCAACGAGCTGGCGCGGCTCGTCGTGGGCGCGGACGCGATCCTTGCGCTCCTGATCGACCGGATCGACGAGATGATCCTCGATGCGGCTGGGCCACAGTTACGGGTTGTGGCGAACTTCGCCGTCGGGTACGACAACGTCGACCTGGCGGCGGTGGCTCGGCGCGGGGTGAAGGTGTCGAACACGCCCGATGTCCTTACCCAAGGGGTTGCCGAGCACACCTTCGCTCTCCTGTTCGCCGTAGCGCGTCACATCGTCGTTGGGGATCGGATCGTGCGCGAGCGCCGCTTCCTCCGCTGGGGGCCGAGCTTCCTGCTCGGGATGGAGCTCCGCGGGAGGACGATCGCGGTCGTGGGGCCGGGCCGCATCGGCGAGGCCGTCGCCCGGATCGCCGAGGGTGGCTTCCGCATGCGCGTCGAGTGGGTTCAGGCGCGACGACGATCTGCGCGCCGTGCTCGCCCGGGCGGATGTCGTCACGCTCCACGTGCCGCTCACTCCGGAGACGGAGCACCTGGTCGGGCGAGCTGAGCTGCGAGAGATGACCACCGGCCCGCGAGAGGTGTTGATCAGGATCGCGCTCGGCTTCAACGAGCACGCGCTCGTGGAGGCGCTGCAAGCGGGCGAGATCGCCGGGGCCGCTCTCGACGTCTACGTGCGCGAGCCGGATCTGGCCGACGGTCTCGCCGAGCTTCCGAACGTCGTGCTTGCGCCGCACACGGCTTCGGCGACCATCGAAGCCCGAACGGCGATGAGCCGTCTGGCGGCGGAGAACGTCATCGCCGCTCTCGAAGACCGCCCGCTTCCCACCGAGGTAGAGAGGGCCTCATAACCCTCAAGGGTGCCTGCTGGCACCTTCGGAGTTTCAGAGGGTTGGCAGGTTTCGGGAGGTTCGCTAGCCTGAGTACGTCGCCCGTCCGAGCGCGGCCTCGAACTCGGCCCGGTCGTGAACCGGTTCGCCGTGGGAGACGAGGACGAGCTCGAACGGCAGCTCGAGCATCGACCTGAGCGCCGGCAGCACGCGCTGCTCGTGCCACGGCGTCTCCCAGACGCGGAGAATCCCGCCGGAGTCCGCGGTGAGGCCGTCGGCGAACACGAGCGCGCGCTGCTCCGGCAGGAAGAGCGGAGTCTCCTGCCGCCAGCGCCCGTCGTCGAGCGTCAGCAGCCCACCCGGAAGCTCCATGCCCGGCGCCGTCTGCACGAACGGCTCGACGTTCGAAGCCTTGTCGCCCCAGACGTACGCCTCCGAGTAGAGCGTCGCGCCGTAGCGGCGGGCGAAGAGCGCAGCGTCTCGGAAGTGGTCGGGCTTGACCACGACGACCGCCTCCGGCCGGGCCTCGTCAAGCCGCTCCCAAACCGAGTCGTCGGCGGGATCGAGCGCGTCGAGCACGAGCGTTACCCCTCGGGAGGTGACGCAGAAGGACGAAACCGGAGGATCCCAGCCGGCCTCCTGGTGCCACTCGGGATGAGGGCGCCGCCACAGCCAGAGGCCGGGCGCGAGGTCGCGGACTTCTACATGTGCAGGCAAAAACCGTTTCCCTCCGGATCGCGGAGCACCATCCACGACTCCGTGACGTTTGTTCGGCCTCGACGACACCTGAGAACTCTACGGCTTCATCCGGTGCTAAAAGCCGTAGCGCTCCTCTTTCCAGTAATCGGCGTCGTTGTGGTAGCCGTAGCGCTCCCAGAAGCCGGGCTGGTCGTGGTCGAGCAGCTCCAGCCCGCGCAGCCACTTGGCGCTCTTCCAGAAGTAGCGTTCCGGGACGACGAGCCGAAGCGGCCACCCATGGTCGGGGGTGAGCGGCTCGCCGTCGGCTTCGTAGGCGAGTAGCGCGCTCTCGTCCTCGATCGACTCGAGGGGGACGTTGGACGTGAATCCCTGCTCGGCGTGGGCGACGACGAAGCGGGCGCTCGACTTGGGTTGGACGAGCTTCGCGAGCTCTCGCCAGTGGACACCGCGAAAGCTCGCGTCGAAGCGGCTCCAGCGCGTGACGCAGTGGATGTCGAGCGTGATCTCGCTCGACGGGAGCTCCCTGAGCTCCTCCCACGAGAGCCGGATCGGATTCTCGACCTCGCCCCACACGCGAATGTCCCAGGTCGCGAGATCTGTATGAGGGACAGTCCCTGCATGGAGGACCGGCCACTTCTCGGTCAGATACTGGCCGGGCGGAAGCCGGGCTGGGTCGTAGCCGGCGTCCGCCACCTTCTGCTCGGCCTTCGAGCGGAACACGTCCCTACACTAACCACGATGCGAACGGCGACCTTCTCGGCAGCGACCCGGTCTCGCGACTACGTCCGCGTGGCGGGCGCCGACGCCGAGGACTTCCTCCAGCGGATCGTCTCGAACGACGTCGCCGAGGCGCCCTGCGAGGCGCTGCTGCTCACCCCGAAGGCGCGCGTGATCGCGCCGCTCGTCGTCGTCCGCCGCGGGCCCGAGGACTTCCTGCTGCTGACCGAGCCCGGGCTCGGCGACGCCGTCCGGGAGACGCTCCTGCGCGCACGGTTCGCGGCCAAGGTCGAGATCGAGAGCGAGCAGCACACGTCGACGGTCGTGTTCGGAGCGGTAGACGGAATCCCGAACCGCGACTACGGCCGCGCTGCCGTCGAGCTGCTCGACGAAGAGATCGAGTCGACCCTCGACGACGAAGAGCTCGAGGCGATGCGGATCGAGGCAGGCACGCCGCGCTACGGGCGCGAGATCGACGAGCGGGTGCTGCCCGCCGAAGCGGGCCTCGTCGAGCGCGCGATCAGCCTTACCAAGGGCTGCTATCCGGGCCAGGAGCCGATCGCGAGGCTCCATTACCGCGGCCACGCGAACCGCGCGCTGCGAGTGCTCGGAGTCGAGGCCGAGAAGCCTCCGAACTACGACCAGGAGCTCACTTACGAAGGAAAGGCAATCGGAAGGATCACGAGCGCCGCCCGTCGTCCGGACGGCTCAATCGTCGCGCTCGCCTATGTCCGCTCCGAGGTCCCGGCGGACGCCAAGCTCAGCTTCGAGTCGGGCACGGCGCGCGCCTTTCGCTGAATACGGCGGGCCGCGGAGGCGGGCTTTGCTCGCCTCCGCTCACGACGGTCGGGCCTCGAACCACTCCGCCGAAAATCGCGAGATTTTCGGCGGCAGTGCGCCCGGCATGATTCGAACATGCGACCTCTGCCTCCGCAGGGCAGCGCTCTATCCCCTGAGCTACGGGCGCCCGGTAGGCGACTAGTCTAGCCGCGCAGGAACGCCTTCAGCCTCGCCGAATGGGGCCGGATGGCCGACATCCCGGACACGATCGTCCTGAAGCGGGACCGGGACATGGAAGGACGCGGAAAGGATCTCTGGATCCGCCGCACGCTGATGTTCCTCATCGCGGCGCTCTCGATCGCCGCGCTCGCCAACGTCTTCGGCCAGCGGCCCTCCACCGCTCACGCCTCGGCCGGAGCGGCGTCGCTGAGCGTCTCGGCTCCCACCAGCGTCCGCGGAGGGCTACTCTGGCAGGCGCGTTTCGAGATCACGGCGCACCAGGAGGTCGAGGACGCGATCCTCGTCCTCGGAACGGGCTGGATCGACGGCAACACCGTGAACACGATCGAGCCCTCGCCGGTCGGCGAGGCGAGCGACAACGGAAAGCTCTCCCTCGATCTGGGGCACATCAGCGCCGGCCGCAAATACCTCCTCTTCATGGACTTCCAGACGAACCCGACCACGGTTGGAGAACGTTCCAGAACGCTCGCGCTCTACGACGGCAAGACCCGCCTGCTCGGAATCGACCAGAGCGTGACCGTCTTCCCCTAGGTCGTGGTCTCGTACACGAGCTTCCGCATCCCCTGGCTGCGGCCCGTGCTCGAGGGTTCCCCGATCGTGATCGTCCAGGACGGCAAGCCGATCGAGAAGAACATCCGGCGCGAGCGGCTGACGACCGCGGAGGTCATGGAGGAGGCGCGCCAGCAGCAGATCGCGTCGCTCGACGAGGTCCGGTGGGCCGTGCTCGAGCCGAGCGGCAACATCAGCTTCATTCCGAAGAAGTCCTAGAGTCTGAGGCTCGTGCCGCTGTACCTGACCGAGTCGGACGTCGATGGGCTGCTCACGCCTGCAGAGGCGGTCGAGGTGATCGAGGAGTGCTTCCTGCGGCTTGCGCGCGGGGAGGTCGAGAACATGCCGAGGCGGCGGCTGCGGCTCGAGGAGGGAGCGCTCGCGGTGATGGCCGCTGCCGACCGGGAGCTCGACCTGGCCGGATCGAAGACCTATCTGGCCTCGGGCGAGGGCGCGTCGTTCGTCGTCGCGCTCTTCGCACCGGGAGAGACCGTGGCCGTGATCGAGGCCGACCGGCTCGGGCAGCTCCGGACGGGCGCCGCCAGCGGCGTCGCCGCCCGCCACCTCGCCAGAGCCGGCGCGACGACCCTGGGCGTGATCGGGTGCGGCCGGCAGGCCGAGAGCCAGGTGGCGTGCATCCGCGCCGCCCGGCCGGAGCTCGAGCGCGTGGTCGCCTACTGCCGGACGCCGGAGCGGCTGGAACGCTTCTGCGAGCGGGCCGGCGCCGAGCCCGGGGAGAGCCATCGCGACCCGGCCGAGCAGGAGATCGTCGTGACGGCGACGACCTCGAGCGATCCCGTGCTGCGCGGCGAGTGGCTGCGGCCGGGAGCGCTCGTCTGCGCGATGGGCGCGAACCGCCGCAGTGCCAGAGAGCTCGACGACGTCGTCCTCGAGCGGGCGGCCTTCGTCTGCTGCGACTCGCGCGAGCAGGCGAGGAACGAGTCGGGGGACTTGATCGAGCCGATCGAGCACGGCGTCCTCGACTGGCTCGAGGTGCACGAGCTACAGGAGGTCGTCTCGGGCGAGCTCGATGGCCGGCAGTCGGACGATGACATCGTCCTGTTCAAGTCGAACGGGCTCGCGGCCTGGGACGTGGCAATCGGTGCCGCCGCCGTGGAGCGTGCCCGCGAGCGCGGCGTCGGCCGTCAGCTCTGAGGCATCTCGGCGCGAACGAACGCGACCACGTCTTCTCCGAGCGCATGGATGATCTCGGGCCGGTCGAGCAGGCGGTCACGCTCGCGCGGCGTGCTGCGGTTCCGCAGGTACGGATCCTCGAGGATCTCGGTCAGCGGCCGCCCACGCGCGTGCTCGCGGAGGACATAGGCGGCTAGCCGCTCCTCCTTGCTCGAGCCCGCGCCGAAGAACGAGAAGGGGGCGCGGATGAGGTTCGAAAACCAACCCACGGCGGTAGAGTAGTCGCGTGAAGCGTAGGTCGAACGCCGGCCGGTTCGCGGAGCGCGAAGTGCAGGGCGTCGACGACACGGGCGCTCCCGAGCGAATCGTGATCTGGATCGAGCGGCGGTCGGGCGCACTGTGGGCTGTTGGTCGGTCCGTGAACCCCCAGCACAGGCCGAGCGACGAGCCGCGCCGCGAGGACTACATCTTCGAGGGGCACGAGCTCGGCGACGCGCTCGAGGTGGCGAACTCGGCGCTCGAGGACGACGAGCGCGTCTCCGAGCAGGACGGCCGTGACGCGAACGCGCGGCCCTTTGTACGCGAGGAGCTGCTGAAGCCGCTCGAGCGCTGGTTCTTCGGACGAAGATGAAGCTCGCTCCTCTCCGCGGCGAGATCGTCGCTGCGCTCCGCCGCCTGGAGGCGGCCGGCCTCGTCCACGGAACGTCGGGGAACGTCAGCGCGCGCGATCGCGAGACGGGGCTGATCGCCGTCTCGCCCACGTCGATCGGCTACGACGTGCTCGAGCCGGGCGACGTGTCCGTCGTCTCGGAGGAGGGCGAGCTCGTCGAGGGCAAGACGCCGAGCACGGAGCTCCCGATGCACCTGTCGATCCTCACCGGGAGGCCCGAAGCGGGCGCGGTCGTGCACACCCATTCGCCGTATGCGACCGCACTCGGCCTCGTCGTGGACGAGATTCCTGTGCTCCTGGCCGAGGTGGCCGCCGCGGTCGGCGGCCCGATTCCCATCGTGCCCTATGCGCCCACGGGCGAGCGGGCGACGGGCGAGGCGGTGCTCTCGGCCGGCGACGCGTGGGCCGCGATCGTCCGCAACCACGGCCCGGTCTGCCTGGGCCGCGACCTCGGAGAAGCGCTTCGATGCGCGTTCGCGGTCGAGGAGGGCGCTCGGGCGTTTGCGCTGGCGCGGGCGCACGGCGAGCCCGAAAAGCTTCCGGAGGACGAGCTCGAGCGGCTCAGCCGACTCCGACAGCGTCCGCGAGCTTCCGGGACACGACCTGGTCGTTCCCGTCGATCGAGACGGTGAGCGGTCGTCGTTTCTTGACGGCGACCCGCGTGCCCGGAACGAGCCCGAGCGTAGACAGCTGCGGCAGCAATTCGTCGTCGTCCGGGATGCGAAGAACCGTCGCCTCTTCGCCCTGGTCGAGGGCGGACAGCGGCCGGAGTAGGCGCTCGGCCCCGAGCTTCAGCCCGGCATCCGGGATTGGGTCGCCGTGGGGGTCGTGCGTCGGATACCCGAGCGCCTGGTCGATGCGCGCCTCCAGCTCCTCGGACAGGACGTGCTCGAGCCGGTCCGCCTCGGCGTGGACGGACTCGACGGCGACGCCGAGCGTCTCGGCCAGGTAAAGCTCGAGCAGGCGGTGATGCCGGACGACCTCGAGCGCCACGCGCTCGCCGGCCGGGGTCAGGTCGACCCCGCGGTAGGGAACGTGCTCGACGAGTCCGAGCAGCGCGAGCTTCTTCACCATCGCGCTCACCGAGGCCGGCGAGACGCGCAGGCGCTTCGCGAGCGTGGTGGTCGTGGCCTTGCCCGTGTCCAACCGGAGCTTGTAGATCTCCTTCAGGTAGTCCTGGATCGCGTCCGTGAGGACCGGCTCGGAGGCCATTCGCCAAGTTTAGGGTAGGTTCAACTTGTGCTGATCAAGCTCGGTCACAGCCCTGATCCGGACGACGCGTTCATGTTCTGGGCGCTCGCCGAGGACCGGATCGACGCGCGCGGGTTCGAGTTCGAGCACGTACTGAAGGACATCCAGACGCTGAACGAGTGGGCGCTCGAAGGCCGGCTCGAGGTAACCGCGCTCTCGCTCCACGCCTACCCCTTCGTCCAGGACCGGTACGTGCTGCTGCCGCACGGCGCCAGCATGGGCTCGGGCTACGGGCCGATCGTCGTCGCGCGCGAGCCGGTCTCCTTGGCCGACGTCGAGATCGCCGTGCCGGGGAAGATGACGACCGCGTTCCTTGCTCTGCGGATCGCGATCGGGGACTTCCGCTACCGAGAAGTCCCGTTCGACCAGATTCTCGAGCAGGTGCAGGAGGGCCGGGCCGACGCCGGACTGCTCATCCACGAGGGCCAGCTCACTTACGGCTCGGCAGGCCTGGTCAAGGTGCTGGACCTCGGCGAGTGGTGGCAGGAGGAGACCGGGCTGCCGCTTCCGCTCGGCGTCAACGTCGCGCGCCGCGATCTCGGCGACGACGTGCTCCTACGTCTCTCGGACGTCCTGCGCGAGTCGATCGAGGCCGGGCTCTCCAACCGCGAGGAGGCGATGCAGTACGCGCTACGCTTCGGGCGCGGGCTGGACACGGGCCTCGCCGACCGGTTCGTCGGCATGTACGTGAACGAGCTGACGCAGGACTACGGCGACGAGGGGCGCGCGGCGGTCCGCGAGTTGCTGCGGCGGGGGGAGGAGATCGGGGCCTTCCGCGCCCCCGTCGAGGTCGACTTCGTCGGCTGATGGCGTGAGCCGCTCGAGGGATTGCTCGTCCTCGTAACCGGTCCGCCGGGCGCGGGCAAGACCAGTCTTGCGCGTCCACTCGCCCGCGAGCTCGGTCTGCCGCTGGTGGCGAAAGACGTGATCAAGGAGGCGCTCGCGGAGGCGCTTCCGCCTGCGGACGTCGAGGAGTCCCGGCGCCTTGGAGCCGCGACGTATGAGGTGATGTTCGCGCTGGCGCGGGAGCTCGAATCGGCGGTGCTCGAGTCGAACTTCAGCCGAGTCGCGGGCCCGAGGATCGCCGAGATCTGCCCGTCGCCCATCGAGGTCTTCTGCCGCTGTCCCTCGGCCGAGGTCATGCGTCGTTACGAGCAGAGGATCGGCGAGTGCGGCCCGGCGCACTTCGACGTAGAGCGGCTGGACGACCTTCGCGAGCGAATCGAGGACGAAAACCGGCCGCTGCGCCTCGGCGGGCCGCTGCTCGAGGTCGATACGACGCGTCCGGTCGACGTCGCGGGCGTCGCGCGCTGGGTTGCGGCAGCCCGGGGCTAGACTCATTTACGTGTCTCGTGCGGTCGTTCTCTCCGGCGTGCGGACGCCCGTCGGCCGCTACGGCGGCGCCCTTTCCGGCGAGCGTCCAGACGACCTCGCCGCGGCCGTGATCGCCGAGGCAGTGCGCCGCGCAGGTGTTGACGCAGCTCGCATCGAGGACGTCTACTTCGGCTGCGCCAACCAGGCCGGCGAGGACAACCGCAACGTCGCGCGGATGGCTGCGCTCCTGGCAGGGCTGCCGGAGTCGGTGGCCGGCGTCACCGTGAATCGCCTGTGTGCATCCGGCCTCTCGGCGGTCGTCTCCGCCTGCCACGCGATCGCCGCGGGCGACGGAGACCTGTTCGTCGCCGGCGGCGTCGAGTCGATGAGCCGGGCGCCACTTGTGATGGCGAAACCCGAGCACGCGTTCCCGCGCGGGAACCAGGTCGTCTACGACACCACGCTCGGGTGGCGCTTCCCCAACCCGCGCTTGGAGGAGATGTTCCCGCTCGAATCGATGGGCGAGACCGGCGAGAACGTGGCCGAGCGATACGGCGTTTCGCGCGAGGAGCAGGACGCGTTCGCGCTTCGGTCGCACCAGCGCTGGGCGGCGGCTCACGAGGCAGGCCGCTTCGACGACGAGCTGATCGCGGTCGGAGAAGTTGAGCCTGACGAGCATCCGCGGCCGGACACGAGCGCCGAAAAGCTGGCCGCGCTGAAGCCGGCCTTCCGCGGCGACGGGACCGTGACCGCGGGCAATTCGAGCGGGATCAACGACGGCGCCGCCGCGCTCCTGATCGCGAGCGAGGAGCGGGCTCGTGAGCTCGGCGCTGAGCCGCTCGGCGCGTTCGTTGCCAGCGCCGTCGCAGGAGTCGACCCGCGCGTGATGGGGATCGGGCCCGTGCCAGCGGTCCGGAAGCTGCTCGAGCGTGCGGGGATCGGTGCCTCGGACATCGATCTGGTCGAGCTCAACGAAGCCTTCGCGTCTCAGAGCCTGGTCGTGATTCGTGAGCTCGGGCTCGACTCGGAGCGCGTGAACGTGAACGGTGGTGCGATCGCGCTCGGCCATCCGCTCGGGATGAGCGGCGCGCGACTCGTCGTGACGCTCCTACACGAGCTCCGACGCCGCGGAGACCGCTACGGACTGGCAACGCTCTGCGTCGGCGTCGGCCAGGGCCAGGCTGCGCTGTTCGAGCGCACCTAGGCGCACTGCGGGCTTACCGGCCCAAATCCGGCACAACTGCTTGATCCGCGCCTCGGTACCGTGTCCCGTGAGGTGCCTGGGCGGCGACGATTTCGGGACGAACTCGGCACAGATGCGTGCGTTCTGTCCCGCTACCGTGTCCCGTGGGGGCGGCTTTGGTGGCCTCAGCTTGCGCGAGCGTCCGGGAGGCTGTACCGAGGCGGTATCGTGCCGCGCTGATGGCTGTTGCAACCGGACGCGAATACGGGCTCTACATCAACGGCGAGTCGGCTGAGCCGGCCTCCGGCGACGCTCGCGACCTGGCCGAGCCCGCGACCGGCGAGCCGCTGGCGAAGGTCGCGATGGCTGGCGAGGCGGACGTCGACCGGGCGGTCGAGGCAGCCCGGGTCGCGCTCGACGGGCCGTGGGGCAAGACCCCGCCGAACGAGCGCTCGCGCCTCCTGCACGCACTCGCGGACGCGATCGTCGCCAACCGCAAGGAGCTGGCCGAGCTCGAGGTCCGCAACGTCGGCAAGGCGATCTCGTCCGTCAAGGCCGAGCTGAGCCAGGCGGTCGAGAACTTCCGCTTCTACGGCTCCGCGATCGCCTCGATCGCCGGACGGTCGAACCCGATCGGCGGCTCGATTCTCTTCTACTCGCTGAAAGAGCCGGTCGGCGTCGCCGGTCAGATCGTCCCCTGGAACTACCCGCTGATGATGACGACCTGGAAGCTCGCGCCGGCGCTCGCGGCCGGCTGCACGGTCGTCCTCAAGCCCGACTCTGCCACGCCTCTGACGGCGCTGCGGATCGCTGAGCTTGCCGGTGAGGTCGGCTTCCCGCCAGGGACGATCAACATCGTTCCCGGCCCGGGCACGACGGTCGGTGCCCACCTCGTCCGCCACCCGGGGGTCGACAAGATCGCCTTTACCGGATCGACCGCGACGGGCACCGAGATCATGCGCATGGCTTCCGATCCGATCAAGCGGATCACGCTCGAGCTAGGCGGAAAGAGCCCGAATGTCGTCTTCGCCGACGCCGATCTCGCCGACGCGATCCCGAGCTCGGTGTGGTCGATCTACTACTCGGCCGGCCAAAGCTGCGAGGCGCGCTCCCGGATCATCGTCGAGGCGCCCCTGTACGACGACTTCGTCTCGAGCTTCGCCGAGGCGGCCGGGAAGCTGAAGGTCGGCGATCCGCTCGAGGCCGAGACGCAGGTCGGCTCGCTCATCTCCCCCGAGCACCGCGACAAGGTGCACGGCTACGTCGAGGCCGGGCGCGAGGAGGGCGCCGAGGTCGTCACGGGCGGTGAGGCCCCCGACGGAAAGGGAGCGTTCTACCCGCCGACCGTGCTTGCGAACGTCGACCCGCAGATGAAGGTCGCCCAGGAGGAGATCTTCGGGCCCGTCGTCACCGTCACCCCGTTCGAGGACGAGAAGGACGCTATCCGAATCGCGAACGACGTCAGGTACGGGCTGATGGCCACAGTTTGGACCGGCGATCCTGCTCGAGGCCACCGCCTGGCGCGCGCGATCAAGGCCGGGACCGTGGGGATCAACATGCCCTACACGGCCTTCCCGGGGATCCCGTTCGGCGGCTACAAGCAGTCGGGCTTCGGCCGTGAGCTCGGCCTCGAGACGCTCGAGCTCTACCTGGAGACGAAGAGCGTTCTCGTCTCCATGAGCTCGAGGCCGTTCAACCCCTTCGGGCTGTAACCCGTTACCGCTGGACTGTTCTTGGCTCGGGCGTCGTCGCCCAGGCCAGCTTTTCGGCCATCATCTTCGGCGTCGCGGTCATCGCTCCGGCGCTGCGCTCCCGGTACGACCTGAGCCTGGAGGAAACCGGCGTCGCGCTCGCGGCTCCGAGCTTCGGCACGCTGCCGGCGCTCATTCCCTGGGGGCACCTCGCCGACCGGATCGGCGAGCGGCCCGTCGCGACGACCGGGCTGGCGCTGGCGGCCGGGGCGCTCGCCGGGGCAGCGACGACTCCCTCGTATCCGGCGTTCCTCGCGCTGCTGGTCGTGGCGGGAGCGTTTGGGTCGGCCGCGAGCGCCGCGAGCGGCCGGGCGGTCATGTTCTGGTTCGAGCGCCGGCAGCGGGGGCTCGCGCTCGGCATCCGCCAGACCGCGGTTCCGCTCGGTGGGCTCGTCGCCTCGCTCGCCCTGCCCGCGCTCGTCCATGCGGGCGGTCTGCGGGCGGCGCTCCTTCTGCTGGCCGGCTTCGCAGGTGTCGGAGCAGCGGCGAGCCTGCTGATGCGCGAGGCACCCGGGCTGCAGCCCGGGGAGGAGATCGTCTCCGACCTGCACCCGCTTCGCGACCGCCGGGTGCTGCGCCTGCTGGTTGCGAGCGGTCTTCTGATCGCGGGACAGGTGGCGGCGACCGGGTTCACCGTCCTCTTCTTGCACGAGCAGCACGGGCTCTCGATCGCGGCCGCGGCCGGCGTGCTAGCCGGGGCGCAGGCACTCGGAGGGGTCGCGCGGATTGCCGCCGGCCACTGGTCGGACCGGGTCGGGACGCGAGCCGTGCCGCTGCGCATGCTCGGTGTCGCGCTCGCGGTTGCGTTGCTGGCGACCGCGGCGGCCGCGAGCGGGCCGGCGGCGATTGCCGCGGCCGTCCTGGTGCTCGCGGGCGGGCTCGGTATGAGCTGGAACGGCCTCTCCTTCACCGCCGCGACCGAGCTTTCCGGCCATGCCCAGGCGGGCGCTGCGGTCGGCGTGCAGCAGTCCGCGCTCAACGGCGCCGGCTCGATCGTCGCCGTCGCCTTTGCCGCGATCGTGGCCGCGACGTCGTGGCAAGCCGCCTTTGCCCTCGTCGCCCTCTGTCCGCTCGCGGCCGCGTTCGTGCTCAGGAAGCTGTCGGTCTAGAACCCGTCCCAGGATGACTCCTCGTTGCCGGGGTGCGATGGGCGAGTGCGAGGCACGCTCGAGCTTCTACGAAGCTCGAGCGGATGCTGCCCACCCACCCGCGTTCGTAGCCGGAGGCTACGGGCGCGACTGAGGACGCCGCTCGTCTTTCGGTAGCTACTTCTTCGAATTCCACGGAAGAGGGCTCGGCCCTCTCTCCGGGGAATTGCCGCCCAGCGCGGCCCGGCGGCTCAGGATCATGCTGGGACGGGTTCCTACAAACCGGATTCCTACCGGAGACGCAAAGTCTTAACCCGCGCTTCACGTGGGCTTAGCAGTCTCTGCGTTCAATTAGGTGTGTCTGCCGACACCGGGAGGCCGAGAGTATGAGAAGCCCCTTCGAGAGAATGCTCACCATCATCCTCGCAGGAGTCGCTGCGGCAGCCACGATTGCGGCCATCGTTTCGGCCGCGGTTTGAGCTGCTCGCTCGGCCTCTCGCTCCCCTCATGGCCCTCCGGCGCAAGTCATAGTTGACCTGATGGGCCTGCGTCGCGCTCTCGATCTGGTCCTGGTGGGAGTGCTTCTCGCCTCCGCGATCGCTGGGCTCGGCACGCTCGGCTCGCCGACCCCGGCCCGGGCCTTCCGGCGCCCGACCCGCACACATCGCCGGTTGCAGGGCATCCACAAGATCCGGCACGTGATCGTGGTCATGCAAGAGAATCGCTCGTTCGATTCCTACTTCGGGACCTATCCGGGGGCGGACGGCTTTCCCAGAGACGTCTGCGTGCCGGATCGGAAGTCGGGCGGCTGCGACCGGCCCTACCACGACCGGAGCGACCTCAACCGGGGCGGCCCGCACAGCGAGGCGAACGCGATCGCCGACGTTGACGGCGGGAAGATGAACGGTTTCGTCGCGCAGGCCCAGGATGCACAGCAGGGCTGCGTCGACCTGACCAACCCGTGGTGCCGCAAGCACGGCCGGGTCGACGTGATGGGGTACCACGACGCGCGCGAGATCCCCAACTACTGGGCGTATGCGCGCAACTTCGTCCTCCAGGACCACATGTTCGAACCGAACGCGTCCTGGAGCCTCCCCGCGCACCTGTTCATGGTCTCCGAGTGGTCGGCGCGGTGCACGACGGCCAATCCGTTCAGTTGCAAGAACGAGGTGCAGAGGCCAGGCCTTCCCCCCGACTTCGGGCGCAGGATCGACGCCAAGGCGCCCAAGTACGCCTGGACCGACCTCACGTACCTCCTTCACCAGTTCCACGTCAGCTGGCGCTACTACCTCTTCAAGGGCACGGAGCCCGACTGCGAGACCAGCGGCCTCGTCTGCGGCGACGTGCTCCAGGACCCGCAGACGCCCGGGATCTGGAACCCCCTTCCGTATTTCGAGACGGTCAAGCAGGACCACCAGCTCCGCAACGTCACCTCGCTGAGCAACTACTACGCGGCCGCGAGGCGGGGCAGGCTGCCCGCGGTCTCCTGGGTGATCCCAAACGGCCGCGTCAGCGAGCATCCGCCGGGGCGCGTCAGCGCCGGGGAGAAGTACGTCACGCAAGTGATCAATGCGGGGATGCGCGGTCCGGAATGGAAGTCGACGGCGATCTTCCTGGCCTGGGACGACTGGGGCGGGTTCTACGACCATGTCGTCCCGCCGCGCGTGGACGGGAACGGCTACGGGCTACGGGTGCCGGCGCTCGTGATCAGCCCCTACGCGCGCAAGGGCTTCGTCGACCACCAGACGCTGAGCTTCGACGCCTACGCGAAGTTCATCGAGGACGACTTCCTCAAAGGAGAGCGGCTCGACCCGCGTACGGACGGGCGACCCGACCCGCGCCCGGACGTGCGCGAGCGCGCTCCGATCCTGGGCGACCTCGCCAAGGATTTCGACTTCGAGGCGAAGCCGCGGCGGCCGATGATCCTGCAGCCCCGCTAGGATCAACAGACATGAATCCCGACTCGCCGAAGATGCGAGCAAGGGTCTCCAAGAGGGGTCACGTCACCATTCCCAAGCCGCTTCGTGAGCGGCTCGCCATTCAGCCGGGTCAGGTGCTCGAGTTCAGCGAGGAGAGCGGGAAGCTCATCGCCGCCATAGTCCCGGATGGTGCCGTCGGAAGCGAATACGACACAGCCGACGTCGGCAGGAAGACAGACGAGCTCTTGCACGAACTCCAACAGCTTCGGCGCTGACCTTGGGAGCTACTGACCCGGGGCCGTAACCGATTCGTCGCTCAGGAACAGGCCGAACTGGTTGCCCTCGGTGTCCCTGCAGTGGGAGAACCAGCCGACGTGCGGGATCGGCGCCTTGTCCTCGGCCTCGCCGCCGGCCTCGCGCACCTTGCCGATCGACGCATCGATGTCTTCGGTGTCGAAGTAGACCAGGATGCCGGACTGGTCCTCGGCGGGGTAGAGCGCTCCGCCGGGCTGGCTACCGGCCTCGGTCAGGTAGTACTCGACGCCGGGCATGCCCGAGTCGTTGAACTGCCAGCCGAAAACGGCGCTGTAGAAGTCCTTCCCGCGGTTGGCGTCCTTGGCAGCGATCTCGAAGTGAACGAGCTTTCCAGCCATCCCGATCTCCTTTCCGTTGACGTTTGAGGAAGCTATACGCTCAGCACTCCGCGACGAAAGGGGAACCATCATGGTGAGAGCTTTCGTGCTGTACGAAGGGGCCGCGCCCGATCCGGAGCGGTACGAGCAGCATCTCCGCGACTTCGTCGACAAGGTCCCTGGCGCGACGTTTCGCCACGGCGGGGTCTTCGGAGCGGCCTTCGGCGAGCCGAAGTACAAGTACTACGCGGAGTTCGAATGGCCGGACATGGATGCCTTCAAGGCGGCCACCCGGAGCGAGGAGTTCGCCGCGGCCGGCAAGGACGCGATGGAGATGGGGATTCCCTTCCAGGTCCTGTTCGCCGAGATCGAATGAGCCAACCGTCGCGACCTGCGCCGCTCGATCCGAGCGAGCTCGGCTTCGAGCGGATTGTCTACACGAAGGAGCCACCGCGGGCGACGATCCGGTTCAACCGGCCCGAGGTCCTGAACGCGTTCGACTTCCAGACATTGCGGGAGGTCGCGCGCGCGTGCGAGGACGCCTCCTGGGACGACGAGCTCCGGGTGGTCGTTCTCACCGGAACCGGCCGTGCGTTCTGCGTCGGCGCCGACCTGAAGGAGTGGAGCGAGCGCTACGTTGGCCATTCGAACGAATACTGGAAGTGGTTTGGCGCGTTCATGGACGCCCACGACCGGCTGCGCGAGATCGGCAAGCCGACCGTGGCTCGGATCAACGGGATCTGCGTCGGCGGCGGAAACGAGCTCCAGATGGCGTGCGACCTCGCGGTGATGGTGGACGACGCGTTCATCCAGCACGTCGGGCCCGAGCACGGGTCGGTTCCGGCCGGGGGCGCCACTCAGTGGTTGTCGATCATGGTCGGCGACCGGCGCGCGCGGGAGATCGTCCTCCTCTGCGAGAAGATCCCTGCCGCGAAGGCGGCGGAGTGGGGACTCGTCAACAGCGCCGTGCCGGCGGCCGAGCTCGACACGGAGGTCGACCGCCTGGTCGAGAGCCTCGCCCGCAAGCTCCCACAGACGACCCGCTACGCGAAGCAGCACCTCAACTTCTGGCGCGACCTCGCCTGGCACCAGACGATCAACCACGCGCGCGACTGGCTCGCGCTCTCGATGGTCACCGACGAGCCTCGCGCCGCGATCGAGAAGTTCGTGCACAAGGAGCCATGAGCGCGATCGAGGAGCTCCGCAGGCTCGAGGAGGCGTGGGCGGCGGCGGTCGAGGGAAACGACGTGGAATCCGCCGAGGCGATTCTGGCGGAGGACTTCGTGCTTACGAGCTCGGGTGGGATGGGCGAGTGGGTACCGCGTGACGACTGGCTGGCCGCTCTCGAGCGGATCGACACGCGCGCGTTCGGCATCTCGGATGTCGAGCCCCGCGTCTTCGGCGACGTCGCCGTCGTCCGCCTCCTGGGCCGGTGGGAGGCATCGAGCCCGGATCGCGATCTCACCGGCGACTACGCTCTGGTCGACGTGTTCACCCGGCCGGCCGGTGCCTGGCAAGTCTCGTGGCGGATCTCGAGACGGCTGACGGAGTCGTGAGCGATCCGCTCGTCCTCGTCGAGCGGGAGCCGCCGGTCGCGACGGTCCTGCTCAACCGGCCGAAGCAGCTGAACGCGCTCTCGGACGAGCTGATGGACGAGCTCGTCTCCGGGCTCCGCGAGCTCGACGCCGACCGGGAGATCCGCTGCGTCGTTCTGGGAGGCTCCGAGCGTGCGTTTGCCGCGGGCGCCGACATCGGCGAGCTGGCGCAGGCCTCGGCGATCGAGCTCTACTACGCGCGCCGCGTCGAGCGCTGGGACGCGATCCGATCTCTCTGGACACCGCTCGTGGCAGCGGTGTCCGGCTTCTGCCTCGGCGGCGGCTGCGAGCTGGCGATGTCCTGCGACCTGATCGTCGCCTCGGAGACGGCGAAGTTCGGCCAGCCCGAGACGTCGCTCGGGATCATTCCCGGTGCGGGAGGCACGCAGCGGCTCACGCGTGCGGTCGGCAAGGCGCTCGCGATGGACGTGATCCTGAGCGGGCGGTTGCTGAGCGCGCGCGAGGCGCTCGCCGCGGGACTCGTCGCCCGCGTGGTCGCGCGCGAGGCGTGGCTCGAGGAGGCAAAGCGGGTCGCGCGCGACATCGCCTCGAAGGGGCCCGTGGCGACGCGGCTTGCGAAGGAGGCGGTCGACCGCGCCTACGAAGGGCCGCTCCAGCTCGGCCTCGAGTATGAGCGGCGCCTGCTCTACCTCGCCTTCGCCTCCGGCGACGCCCGCGAGGGCTTGAGGGCGTTCGGCGAGAAGCGAAAGCCCGACTTCAAAGGAGAGTGAGATGGTCAAGGTCGACGACATACTGAGCGGGGCCAGAGACGCGATGACGGTAAAGAAGGTGTTCGGCGACCCGGTCGAGCAGGACGGCGTAACCGTCATCCCGGTTGCGAAGATCGGGGGAGGCGGTGGCGGCGGGGGCGACACCGAAGGCAACGGCGGCGGCGGTTTCGGCCTAGCGGCCAAACCAGCCGGCGCCTACGTGATCAAGGACGGCGAGGTCTCCTGGGAGCCCGCGGTCAATCCGAACCGGATGATTCTCGGCTGGCAGATCGTTGCTGCGCTCGCCGTCCTCGCCTGGTGGCGGATCGGGCGCCGATGAGCGAGGTCGAGACCGCCCTGGTCGGGAGCGTGATGACGATCACGCTCAACCGCCCCGACGTGCTCAATGCCTTCAACAAGGCGATGCACGACGGGCTGGCCGCCGCCCTCAAGGAGGCGCGCGGCCCGGAGGTGCGCGCGGTCGTCCTGACCGGAGCCGGCCGCGGCTTCTGTGTCGGCCAGGATCTGACCGAGTTCCGCGACGCCGCCGGCGACATCGGGGCGCGCCTGCGGGACACGTATCACCCGAACGTGCTCGCGATCCGAGCACTCGAGAAGCCTGTGATCGCGGCGGTCAACGGCGCCGCCGCCGGCGCGGGGCTCTCCTTCGCCTGCGCCTGCGACCTCCGAATCGCCTCAGACTCGGCGAGCTTCGTGCCGGCGTTCATCAACGTCGGGCTCGTTCCGGACTCGGGGGGGACGTTCTTCGTCACCCGGATCCTGGGTTACGCGCGTGCGTTCGAATGGCTGACCTCGGGGCGGAAGCTCTCCGCCGCCGAGGCGCACGCGTGGGGGCTCGTCTCCGAGGTGGTGGAGGCGGAGGCGCTCTCGTCCAAGGTGGCGGAGGCCGCGGCTGGGCTGGCGGCGATGCCGACGCGCGGGATCGGAATGACTAAACGCCTCCTCGATCACGCGGAGCGGGCGACGCTCGAGGAGCAACTCGAATGGGAGGCGCAGCTCCAGACCGTCGCGACCGGGACGAACGACTTCCGCGAGGGGGTATCAGCATTCCTGGAGAAGCGGAAGCCGGACTTCAAGGGAACCTGATCTCGCTGGAGGTCACGGAGAGCCTACGCCGCTCCCGTCTCACCGTCTTCTTCCGCTGGCTGCTGGCCTTCCCACACTACCTCTGGCTGAGCGGCTGGACGATCGCCGCCGCGGGAGCCGCTGTCGCGCAATGGTTGTTCATGCTCGTGTCGGGGCGGCCGGCCGCCGGTCTGCACCGGTTTCTCACGAGTTACCTGCGCTACTCGACCCACGTGGGCGCCTACCTCTATCTCGTCGGAAATCCGTTCCCGGAGTTCCTCGGCCGGCGGGGCGACTACACCGTCGACCTGCTCGTCCCGGGCCCGGAGCCGCAGCCGCGGTGGATGACGTTCCTCCGGCTCGTGCTCGCCATTCCGGTGCTCGTCTTCTCCCAGGTGCTCGCGCGGGTCGCCGAGGTCGTCGCCTTCCTCGCATGGTTCGCGTGCGTTGCTCTGGGGCGGACTCCGAAAGGGATGCGCGACCTGAACGCGTACTGCCTCCGCTATCAGCAGCAGACGCTCGGCTATCTGCTGCTGCTCACCGACCGATATCCCCAGCTGGCTTCGGCCGAGGTGTACTCGACTACAGTTGCCGCTCCCAGTGACCGTTCCTGATCAGACTCCTTCTCCCGTGGCGCAGCCGGGGATCGTCGCCGAGCCGCCACCGCCGACGGAACGGACCTGCCCGACCTGCGGCCACGACTGGGGCTTCGGCCCGGTGTGTCAGAGCTGCGGGCAGGTGGGAGGGCTGCCGCAGGGCGTCCAGCTGAGCTCGGTCGGGAAGCGCCTCGGCGGGTATGCGCTCGAGCTCGTCCTGATCGTCTTCACGGTGTTCGTCGGCTGGCTCGTGTGGTCGCTGATCGTCTGGAGCCGGGGTCAGACCCCCGCCAAGCAGATCCTGAAGATGCGCGTCGTCAATCTCCAGACCGGGAAGCGGGCGACCTGGGGGCGGATGGCGCTGCGCGAGTTCGTCGGCAAGGGCGCGGTCGGGCTCGTGATCGCCGCGACGGCGTTTGGATTCATCATCTACTTCTGGCTGCTCTGGGACAAGCAGCGGCAGGAGCTCTGGGACAAGATCGCGAGCACCGTCGTCGTCGACGACGACACGGAGCTGGTTCCGGAGGCCTAGCCTCCGTCCGGGAGCAGCCCGAGAACCTCGCCCTCTTCCGGGAACCGGCGCTCGACCGCCTTCGAGAACACGAGCTCTCCGTCGGCGAGCACGTCGAACTGGCCCGTTTCTCCCGGCACGGCCTCTGCTTGGAGGCCGGTCCGGTCGGTGATCGCGGCCGCGAGACTCGCGGCCCGGCGGTCGTAACCGCTTCAGGTCGGGCAGTAGAGGATGCGGACGGACGCCACGTCCTGAGCCTACCTAGTCCATCTCTCTCGCCTGGCACGTGCCGGGCAGGTGCCGGGCAGGTGCCAGGCACAGGACCGCGAATGCGATCAGAAAGCCGATGAGCTTGAGCGACGCAGACTTAGATCGTCTTGAATTGCTCGAACGGCTGGCGGCAGCTCTCGCAGTAGCGCAGCGAGCGGCACGGGGTCGGGCCGAAGATGTTTTCGAGCCGCGTGTCCTTCGAGCCGCAGTACGGGCACCGGAACGTGTCCCGCTGAAGCTGAACGAGCTTCGGAGCGCTTGCATCACGTGGGGCGGGCGGCGCGAATCCGGCTAGCCGCAGCTTCTCGCGTCCCTCGGGCGTGATCCGGTCGGTCGACCACGAGTCGTCGAGGACGACCTCCACCTCCGGTTCGGCGCCGAGCGCTCTGATCCGGTCGGCCATCTGCTGCCGCATGACCTCGAGGGCGGGGCAGCCCATGAACGTGGGCGTGAACTCGACGCGCACCGTGCCGTTCCGGACGTCGACCTGCCGGATCACCCCGAGGTCGACGACCGAGATCACGGGAATCTCGGGGTCGGGAATCTCCGCCAGGGCGTCCCAGACCTGCTGCTCGTCGACTACCACTGGGCCCCCGGAACCGAACGCCGCACTTCGGTCATCTGCTCCCAGAGCGCCGGCCAGTCCTCCGCGTGCCTGCCGCGCTCGAACCCTTCGAGCTCGGCGGGAAGCTCCCGACCCATCCGCTCCGCGAGCGCCGGACGGAGATCCTCGGGCAGGAGGGCGACCGCCGCGGGCCATAGCTCCTCGAGCGCCTCCTGGAAGCGCGGCTCGTCGCGCAGCCGCTCCTCCCACATCTCCGCGTGCATCCGGTGGTACGCCTCCTCACGGTCCATCTTGGCGGCGAGTCCGGCAATCTCCGGATCGTCGGATGCCTTCAGCCGCTCGAGTCGGAGCTCGTCCGCGGCCTCGTAGAGCACATGGCGCGCGATCGTCTGCGCCCAGTCGAGCCGCCTGAGCTCGACGAGCGGCGCCGACCGGTACTCCTCCGGCTCGCGGTCGAAGGCGAGCTCGTCCGCAGTCGTCCCCAGCTCGCGCGCGGCCAGCTCGTACATCGCCCGCGCGTGGCCGACCTCGTTCTGCGCGATCGAGGAGAAGGCGACGTCCTCCTCGAGGAAGGGCGCGATCCCGGTCCATTCGGAGTCGCGCCAGCCCAGGATCAGCTCGTCGTCAGCGATCTCCAGGAGCTGCTGTGCCCGCTCGCTCACGCGCCTCCTTCAACTTGACCTTGAGCGAATAGCCGTCGACGCGGTGGTAGTTCCGCTCCAGCTCGTCGACGAAATCCTGGATCTCGTGGATCTCCGCCCGCGGCACGACCCAGAGCGCCTGCGACTCCTGCCGGCGCCCGTAGAACTCGCGCGCGTACTCCTCCGCGAACTCCTCGTTCGGCGCCTCGAGCGAGCCTGCGTGCTGGAAGGCCTGTCCCTTCCGCTCCTGCCTGAAGACTTCGTAGATCACGCGGCTTTCGCGAGCACGACGTCGCGCACCCACGCGTTCTCCTCGCGCGACACGCGGCGCAGCTCGAGCCGCTCCTGCGTCTTCGGACCGTGACCCGTGACGACGTGCTTGAGCTCGTCCCAGTCGGGCTCCGTGAACTGCCAGCGGCCGGTCTCGTCGTCCTTGCGCAGCTCGGGGTCGGGCACGGTGAGCCCGAGCTCCCAGATCTGCGGGACGTAGCCGTCGAGAAACTGCTGGCGCGCCTCGTCGTTGCCCTGGCTCTTGATCCGCCAGTGGTACATCGGATCCTTGTCCTTCGCGATCGGGTTGCCGTGGAACTGCATCAGTGGCCCCCACCAGCGGTCGAGCGCCTCTTGCACCAGCTCCCGCTGCTCGTCGGTGCCGAGCATCATCGTCAGCACGACGTCGCGCCCGTGGAGGATGTGGAACGACTCCTCCCAGCAGATCTTCTTCATGATCCGCGCGTACGGCGCGTACGAGCACTTCAAGAGCGCCTTCTGCGAGATGATCGCCGCCGCGTCGACGAGCCAGGCGATGATCCCGACGTCGCCCCAGGTCTTGGTCGGGTAGTGGAAGACGTTGTGGAACTTGGACTTGCCCGAGATCAGGTCCTCCAGGCACTGCTCGCGCGGCTTGCCGAGGTCCTCGACCACGCGGTAGATCAGCTGCGAGTGGCCGGCTTCGTCCTGCACCTTGGCCGTCAGGGCGAGCTTCCGCTGGAGCGTCGGCGCGCGCATGATCCACTCGCGCTCGGGCAGCACGCCCATCAACTCGGAGTTGCCGTGCATCTCGATGAACTTGATCAGCAGGCGCCTGTACTCGTCCGGCATCCAGTCGGTCGTCTCCACCTGGCCACCGTTCTGGACGTACTCGACCAATTCGTGTTCACGCGCAGTCATCGGCCCTCCCGAACGAACGATCGTTAGTCTCCATCGTACTGTGTCCGCCAGGCGCACGGAGCTAACCCGGGAAGCGGCGCGGCTGTTCGCAGAGCGCGGCTACCACGGGACCTCGATCGGCGATCTCGCGGAGGCGCTCGGCGTCCAGAAGGCGACGTTGTACGCCCACATCAAGAGCAAGCAGGATCTACTCTACGAGACGATGCGCGAGGGCGCGAACGCGTTCCATGCGGCCCTCGACGAGATCCCCGAGCAGCTGCCGGCAACCGAGAAGATCCGGCTCGCGCTCCGCGGCCACCTGCGGGTCGTCGCCGAGCAGCTCGACGTCGCCACCGTCTTCGTCCAGGAGTGGCGCTATCTCGAGGGGGAGCGTCGTGAGGAGATCGTGGCCGAGCGACGCCGCTACGAGGACCGGATCCGCGCGCTCTTCCGCGAGGGCCGCGAGCTGGGCGAGCTCCGGACCGATCTCGACGACTCGACCGCCGCTCTGCTCACACTGTCGGCGGCGAACTGGGCCTACACATGGCTCCAGCCGGGACGGGACACCGACGAGCTGGCCGACCGCTTCTACGCGCTCCTGATCGACGGGATGCGCGGCTACTCAACCCCGGCGTAGCCCCGCCAGGCTCGAACAGAATTCGCAAGATTCTGACGAAGATTCTTTGGCGTGAACAGCGTCGCAATTGCAGACTGGTTGATTAGTCAGTCAATAGCTAAGCACTAAACCTTAAGCAGCGGTTTGCGTATGCCGCATATAGGGCGCGCGCTTTTTCTCGATCAGTTGCTCGAAGTCGATTGAATAGTCAGTCAAAAAAGTGCCTTGGCATTTTGGTTTCTTTTTTGCTTGAATCGGAAATATCCGCGACGGACTTACGAGTCCGCCCACGTTGGTGTCGAATTCTCAAGGAGGCCCTCCGGTGCGAAATCCCCGACTCCGTGCCGCGATTCGCGTGGCGAGGCTTGGCTTGCCGATCGCCGTGGTCGTGGCCCTCGCGGTCCCGCTGACAGCCTCACAGGCGGCGACTCCAAGCTCCGGCACGATCTCGCAGTCCAGTCCGAGCGTGTCGTGGAACGGGGACTACATGGTCCCAACTGCGTCGGGGTGCACGGGCGCCGATGACGCGTCCTGCGACCGGTTCAGTCTGACGATCGAGCCCCCGTCCTATCAGTTCCAGGTCGTGATCAAGCTCCAGCCGCTGGGCGATTGGGACCTCTACGTGTTCGCGCCCAGCGGGGGCCTTGCGGGCAGCTCCGGCAACGCCCCCGGGCAGCTCGAGACGGTGACGCTGACGAACCCGGGGGCAGGTACGTACACCGTTGCAGCCGCCCCGTTCGCTCCGGCTCCTGGGTTGCCGACCTATTCGGCGAGCGCGACGATCGTGCCGGTCGACAACGGCACGCAGCCGCCCCCCGGAACCGAGCACATCACGTACGCCGACCACGTGCCGCCGAACGGTATGGGCGGCGATGCAGGCGAGCCGTCGGTCGGCGCCGATTGGAAGACGGGCACTGCGATGTTCCAGGCCGGTCTGCAGGCGCTCCGCGTCAGCTTCGACGACTCGACCTCTCCAGCCCGCGATTCGTGGAAGGACGTCAGCTTCCTGACGAGCTCACTCGTCTCGCTCGATCCGATCGGGTTCATCGACCAGCGCACCAGCCGCTGGTTCTCGTCGCAGCTCTCCGGCACGACCAGCCTCGCTGCGATCACGGACGACGACGGCGCCAACTGGATTCCGAGCGAAGGAGGCCCGCTGAACGGCGGCGTCGACCACCAGACGATCGGCGGAGGCCCCTACGCATCGCCCCTGACTCGCGACCCGAACGGCCTCATCTATTCGGATGCCGTCTACTACTGCTCGCAGGATCTCGTGGCGGCGCTCTGCGCTCGCTCCGACAATGGTGGAGTCACGTTCAACCCCGCCGTCCCGATCTATACGGATGCGTGCGGCGGCCTGCATGGGCACGTGAAGGTCGCTCCCGACGGCACGGTGTACGTCCCGAACAAGAACTGCGGCGGGCACCAGGCTGTCGCGGTCTCCGAGGACAACGGCCTGACGTGGTCGGTCCGGACGGTGCCGGCGTCGAGCCCGGGAGCGTGGGATCCGTCGGTTGGGATCGCCTCGGACGGCACCGTGTACTTCGCCTACGGGGACGGCGACGGGCATCCGAAGGTGGCCGTCTCTCACGACAAGGGACAAACGTGGACGAACGTCCGCGACGTCGGCGTCCCGTTCTCGACCGCCGCGACGGCCTTCCCGGCCGCGGTTGCCGGTGACCCGGATCGGGCCGCAATGGCGTTCATCGGTACTTCAGAGACCTCGGCCGGTGCGATGGGTGACGACCCGAAGTGGCCGGGGACGTGGTACGTGTACGTCGCGCATACGTACGACGGCGGCAACACGTGGACCACCGTCAACGCGACCCCGAACGACCCGGTCCAGCGCGGAACTATCTGCGGCGGCGGCTTCGGCGGCTGCGACAACGGTACGCGCAACCTCCTCGACTTCATGGACGCATCGATCGACAAGGTCGGCCGCGTGCTCGTCGGCTTCGCCGACGGCTGCGTGGACGCGTGCGTCGCCTCGGCGCCGGGAAGCTTCACTGCACAGGCGACGATCGCGCGCCAGGTCAGTGGCAAGCGGCTGTTCGCGAAATACGACACGCTTGCGGCGCCGGCCGCTCCGCTGATCACCGGCAAGTCGCTTGCGGGGCCTCCCGCAGCGAACATGATCTCGTGGCAGGAGCCGGACGACCACGGTTCGGCGATCACCGGCTACAACGTCTACCGCCGGACGGCCGGCACGAGCTACTCGAGGATCGCGACGGTCGGCGGCGATGCCCGCAACTACAACGACGGCTCGATCACGGCGGGCGAGACCTATTACTACAAGGCCTCGGCGCTGAACGCAGTCGGCGAGGGGCAGCTCTCGAACGAGATCTCGCCTACGCCTCCCGCTCCGCCGGAGGATCCGTGCACGTTCCCGGGGATCCGCATCCTTTCGGATGCCACCGGTGACGCGACAGGCGGCAATCCGGCGCACGACGTCCAGTGGCTCTCGATCGCCGAGCCGAAGGCAATCGGCGCCGGCAACATCGAGTTCGTCCTGAAGATGGCGAGCCTCCAGTCGGTGCCCACCGACACCACTTGGCCGATCGTGTTCAAGACGCCGGACGGGACGGATCGATTCGTCCGGATGATGAGCGGCGCGACCGGCACCATTACCTTCGGTTACGGGAGCGACGCGAGCGGCGGCATCCTCTCGTCCGCGTCACCCGCCGATCCGCAGAGCAACTACAGCCCTGACGGCACGATCAGGATCGTCGTGGCGCGCTCCGTGCTGGGGAACGTCCAGCCGGGAAGCAACCTGACCGATTTCCTGGTTCGCATCCGCGTCGAGGGCGGTGCGGTTGCGCTCACGCCGGACAACATGCCGGACAGCCTCGCCAGGACGGGTTCCTACACGGTCAAGGGCAACGAGAACTGCTCGACGCCGCAGCCCGACCTTGCGATCTCGGGCTCGGACATCACCTTCTCGGGGTTGAAGGGCCAGGGGAACGACCAGGCGGTCGTAGTGCTCGTGCATAACCTCGGCACGGCCGATGCGTCGAACGTCCGGGTTCGGTTCGCGGTCGACGGCACTCAGATCGGCTCGGTTCAGACGATCGGGAAGATCGCAGCCGGCTCGACCGGACGGGCGTCCGTGATCTGGGACACGCACGGCCAGAACGGCCAGCACACGCTGACCTCGACGGCCGACCCGGCGAATGCGATCGCCGAGTCGAACGAGGGGAACAACGCCGGGAGCAGGACCGTCACGGTCCAGGGCAGCCACGTCGGCTAGATGGGGAAAGAGTGGACAAAAGGGGCCGTTGCGTGCATCGGCCCCTTTCTCCTCGGGTTCGTCGCGGCGCTCGCATTCGCCGGTTGCGGCGGCGAGTCAAAGAGCTCGGCCGGCGGGACGCTACCGGACTGCGTTCGCGCCGGGGAGGACGTCGTTGATCTTTTCGAGCTCCCTCGACCGGAGGGCACGATCTTCGACCGGCGAGGCCGCGAGTTCGGGCGCAACGTCGTCCAGGGGTACGTGCCCGGCGACCTCCAAGGCGTCCGGGACTTCTTCCAGCGCGAGCTGCCGAGACACGGATACGAGCTCGGAGAAGGAGACGCCGAAGAGCACGAGGCCGAGACCGACTTCGAGGGCAACGGGGTGAAAGGACACCTCAAGCTCCACGACATCGCGGACTGCGACGGCGCGGTGTCGATCAGCATCGCCTATGGAAACGACTAACGCGTCAAAGGGGGAAAAATGAAGGTCGGCAGATTCGTAGCGCTCGCAGCGGCGGTGAGCGTCTTGGCGCTCGTCCCGGGATCCGCCCTCGCCGATTCGGGAACGTTCAGCGGAACCATCACGCCGAGCTCGTGCGGCCCGCTTCATCTGATCAACGTCGCCGCAGGCGAGACGACGATCGACGTCGTCGCGACCGCGGACGTGGCCGCCAACGACATCACGCTCGACCTCTACAGCCCGAGCGGCACTCTGGTCGCTCACGGCGACACGTTGACGAGTCCCGAGGAGATCCATTACGCCAGCGAGAACCTTGCGCCTGGTGTTTGGAATGCCCAGGTCTGTCCGTTCACGGGCGGGGTGATCGTCGAGCCGGCCACGTACACGGGGACCTGGACGACGTCGTCCGCTCCCGTCGTGGGCGTTCCGGGGTCCACCCCCGGGGGCACCGGTATCGCGCCCACCGTCCATCGGGTTCAGGGCAAGCTCATCTTCAGCCCCGCGAGCGTCGTCGACCCCCAGCGCACCGAGGGTGAGCCGCTCAACCTCTGGGACGGCGCCGGAAACTACTGGGAGTCCGGCCCCTGGGGCACGACGACCCAGAACTCGTTCATCCACCGCTCGACCGACGGCGGGCTCTCCTTCCATGTCGACAGCCCGGCCGGCCTGCGGCCAGACCCGGGACCCGGCGGCGGCGACACCGACATCGTCGTCGACGACCAGGGCAACGACTACTTTGCCGACCTCGAGGCGCTCGTGAACCTCGGCACCTCGGTCTCGAACGACAACGGCGGCACCTGGCGGAAGAACCCGGTCGCAGTCGAGAACTCGGCCGTCGACCGGCAGTGGTTCGCGATCGACAACGGCCCGACGGGCTCCGCCTCCGACAACACGGTCTTCCTCACCTTCCACGAGACGGCCGTGGGCACGTTCATCTACTCGAGCCCGGGATCGACGGGGCCGACGGACCCGATCGGCGGGCTCGTCTGGCAGAACTCGTCGGCGAACGCACCCGTGCCGCTCGCAAGCGACGCGACCTGCGGCCAGCCTCGTTTCGACCCCGTCAACAGGAACCTCTACTCCGCCTGCTCCGAGGGAGACCACGTGCGTGTGACGATCGGTCACGTGGCACCGGGACAGCGGACCGGGATCGAGTATCACAACGTGGCCGTCCCGGTGTCGCCCGGCGGAGGAAGCCCCGGCCATCTCTTCCCGGCGCTTGCGACCGACGACGCCGGCGGCGTCTACACAGCCTGGATCGACGAAACGGACTCGAACGTCTACTACTCGTTCTCGACCGACCAGGGGCAGACCTGGAGCGTGCCCGCACGCGTCAACTCGAAGCCGGCGATCACCAACGAGTTCCTCTGGGCGCAGGGCGGCTCGGCGGGCAAGCTGGCACTGGCCTGGCTCGGCACCGACGCGGTCGGACAGCCCGACGATTTCCCGTCCTGGCTCAACGATCCGGTGGGATCGACCGCCGTCAAGTGGTGGGGCTACGTCGGAGTGATCACGAGCGCGAACACGAGCAACCCGACCGTCGCCCAGCAGCGGTTCACCGAGAAGCCGATGTACTACGGGCAGATCTGCAACCAGGGAATCGGCTGCACGGTCTCGGGCGGCGATCGCACGATGGCCGACTTCTTCGGCTTCTCGCTCGACGAGCAGGACGCGATGCGAATCGTCTTCGACGACGTGACGAGCCAGCATCACGGCGCCCACCTGTACGAGATCAGGCAGCTCGGCCCGAAGACGCTGCACGGGAAGGACCTGAAGCGCGCGACACCGGCGAACCCGATTGCCGACGCGGGCGGGGACGCGCAGTGGCCGCACTACTCTCCGCTCGGGCCGGGCTCGAACCAGTCGCAGCTCGACTTCACGAACCTCGCCGTCACGCAGCCGAACACCAGCACGCTGCGAGTGCGGATGACGCTCTCCAGCCTGGCGTCGCTGCAGCCGCCGCCGGGGAAGACGAGCGCCGTTTGGCTGACCCGCTTCCTCGCCCTCTCGACCGGCGACTTCGGCGAGGAGTCCTACCCGATCTTCTACGTGGGCGCCCAGGCCACCGGCGGCGTCCTGCCGCAGTTCTTCGCCGGCACGACGACCTGCACGAACACGTTGCCGCAGACGTGCAAGGTCGTCAATTACCCGGCCTCCCAGCCCGCCCAGGGGAAGATCTGCGGCAACACGATCCAGGTCGACGTCCCGCTCGCCGGCCTCGGGCGGCCCGTGAACGGGAAGACGCTCTACAGCGTTACCGCGGAGTCCTTCGGTCGCAATGCCGACGACGACATCTATGCGGATGTCGATGCGACCCCAGGCTTCGACTACACGCTGGGGAGCGCGAGCTCGACCGCCGGCTGTTAGGAAGGGGAGCGAGAGCTACGAGGCCGGTCCGAAGCCGGCCTCGTAGCTCACCTTGCTCTTGTAGGCGCGCTTCATGCGGGCGAGCCAGCGGCGCATCACTGCCTCTCGTCGGGCCGGCTTCGCTCCCGCGGTGACCTTGCGGTAGATGCCCTCGTAGAAGAGCTGCGCCCGCACGGTGTCCGCCGCGAATCCGCTCGAGCTCGAGCTGTCCTCTTCATCAGTGCTCGCCGAGGTCTGGAGGCGCTGCTGGACCTGGGCGTCCGTGACGCGGACGCCGAGCCTGCGTCCCTCCTGGGCCAGCTCGGCCCGATAGACGAGCAGTCCCAGGACCTGCCGCTGCGCGGCTCGGTACGACGACGATCCGGGCACCGGAAAGGCGCGGCCCTCCGCAGCCGCCTCGTTCGCGAAATGCTGCACGGCCCGGTCGAGCTCGGTCCGGGAGATGGCAGTGCCGCCGACGTGAGCAACCACTTTGTCTCCGCCGCTCCCTCCGCAGCCGGCGGCGATCGCAACCGTAGCCAGGAGAAGAGCGCCGCGCCGCATGGCGAGAGGATACGAGCCCTCGGCATCCGCGCATAGCATCGTCGTCGTGAAGAAGGTCGCCCTGATCGTGAACCCGTTCTCCACCGGCGTGACCGAGTCGCGGCTCCAGGCGGTCGAGCAGGAGCTCGGGCGCTTCGCCCGGGTCGAGACGCTTCCGACGGCGAGGGGTGGTCACGCCGTCGAGCTGGCGCGGGCGGCGAGTTATGAGAACGATGCGATCCTCGTCTTCTCGGGCGACGGGGTCTTCAACGAGGTCCTGAACGGGCTGGATTGCCCGATCCCCGTCGGCTTCATCCCCGGCGGGCGCACCAACGTCCTCCCGCGGTCGCTCGGCCTTCCCCGCGCGCCCGTTGCCGCGGCCCGGCAGATCGGAGAGGCGCTGGCGGCGGAGCGGACGCGCACGATCTCGCTCGGGCGCGTCAACGGCCGCAGGTTCGGGTTCGGCGCCGGTGTGGGCGCGGATGCCGAGCTGATCCGCCGGATCGACGAGCGGGGCCGGACCCACGACGGCCGCCTGCCGGGCGACCTCGCCGTCGCCCGGCTGTTCCTCCGCCAGCTGGCAGCCCGGCGCGGCCGGTACGAGCCGGCCCTCGAGATCGAAGGTGTCGGCAGGGCGGCGTTCGCACTCGTGGCCAACGGCGATCCGTACACCTATGCCGGCGCAGTCGGCCTTCGCTTCGTACCCGACGCGCAGTTCGAGCTCGGGCTCGACTTCGTCGCGCCGGTCGCGGTTCGCGCTCGCACGTTCGCCACCATCGCGGCGAGAGCCGTTCGGGGCCGCGTTCACGAGGAGTTCCTCTACGGGCACGACCTCGACCGGATCGACATCGTCTGCGACTCGCCGATGCCGCTCCAGGTCGACGGCGAGGACCTCGGGGACGTCACGGAAGCGCACTTCGAGTGCGAGCGGGGCGCGGTAGCCGTTGTCGTCTGAAAGCTAAAGTTGGCCCGTGAGGACGACGTCTGCGACCACGCGCCTCGCCTTCGTGGGGGTCGGGCTGATCGTGCTGCTCGGCGTGGTCGCAATCGCGAGCCGGGGACACGCTACACCGGCGGCGGGCGGGACCCACGACCGAGGTGCGTCGCAGACCCTCTTCAACGTCGTCTTCACGGTCTGGCTGGTGGCGATGGCCGGGATGGCCGGGCTGCTTGTCTACCTGCACACGCTCCAGCGGCGGGAACGAGCGGTCACCTTCTGGAACCCGCGACGGGTCATCGTCGGACTGGTGGCGCTGACGCTGAGCGCGACGCTGCTGGTCATCGGCATGCGTTTCCTCCACAACAAGCCCGTGAAGCTGCACAAGCCGAAGGTGCCGCCCGCCGCAACGCCGAGCGGCAAGGGAAAGAAGAGCAAGGACAAAACACCGCAAACCGCGGCACAGCCGAGCTTCGAGTGGCAGCTCGCCGCGGGGATCGTCGCGCTGATCCTCGGGGCGACCCTGACCGCGATTCTGCGCGCCCGCCACCGGCGCAACGAGGCATTCGAGCAGTTCAGCCTCGAGCAGGAGCTGCGACTGGTGCTGGACGAGGCGCTCGACGATCTCATGAACGAGACCGACCCGCGGAAGGCGGTGATCGCGGCGTACGCCCGCATGGAGCGTGCACTTGCCGCGCACGGTCTCCCGCGCCGCCCGTCCGAGGCGCCGCTCGAATACCTCTCGCGCGTCCTGCTCGAGCTCCAGGTCACAGAGCCCGCTGTCAGGTCGCTGACGAACCTCTTCCAGCGTGCCAAGTTCAGTCTCCACGACGTCGACACGGGGATGAAGGATCAGGCGATCGAAGCCCTTCTGTCCCTGCGGGACGACCTGCGCGCGATCGACAAGTCGGCGGACGCGCCCACGCTCTTGCTGCGCGACGTTCCGGGGCACGTCTGATGCGGCAGACGATCTTCCAGTCCGCGGGGCTGTTGACGCTCGGGACTGTTGCCTTCATCGGCATCCTGTTGAGTCTGCCCGGAGACCGCTCGGTGGCCGCCGACGCCTATTTCCTCTTTCTCGGAGCGATCCTGCTCCTCGCGCTCGTGCGCCTGACGAAGGGGGTAGCCCGGGCCGATACCTTGTCGTTCGACCGCCTCGCCGAGGGCCGCCCGGTCGAGGAGGAGCAGCTCCCCGAGCTGGCCCGGATGGAGAGGAACGTCGTGCTCGCGACCGCGAAGCAGTTCGACTCACGCCAGCGGATCAGGCCGATTCTGCGCGAGATCGCAGAGCACCGGCTGGCGACCAACCGTGGGATCTTCATGGATGACGATCCCGACCGGGCGCGCGAAGCGCTCGGGGAGGAGGCCTGGGACTTGATCCATTTCGACCAGGATGAGAGCGACCGGCGCCGGGGGCGTGGGCTCGAGCTCGAGCGGCTCGAGCGGGCCGTCGATTCGTTGGAAAACATCTGATGTCAGGCCGTCCAACCCAACAGAGCCTCTCAGCGAAGGGGATCCCATCGCAGGTGCTGGCTAATTGATCGCGGAACTGGAACAGGTAGCAACGCTCTCGGGACGTGTCCTCGACGAGATCGAACGGGCCGTCATCGGCAAGCGCGACGCGCTCGAGCTCGTCCTGATCGCATTTCTGGCCGACGGCCACGTGTTGCTGGAGGACTATCCCGGGCTCGCCAAGACGATGATCGCGCGCTCGTTCGCGCAGACGTTCGACCTCCGCTTCAACCGCATCCAGTTCACGCCCGACCTGATGCCCTCCGACGTGACGGGTTCGTCGATCTTCAATCAGCGCAGCGGCGACTTCGAGTTCCGTCCCGGCCCGATCTTCACGAACCTGCTGCTCGGAGACGAGATCAACCGCGCCCCGCCGAAGACGCAGGCTGCGCTGCTCGAGGCGATGCAGGAGCGGCAGGTGACGATCGAGGGGACCTCCAACGCACTCGAGCGGCCGTTCCTGGTGATCGCAACCCAGAACCCGATCGAGTACGAGGGCACGTATCCGCTGCCTGAGGCTCAGCTCGACCGCTTCATCCTGCGGGCCTCGATCGGCTACCCCGCGCGGGAGCAGGAGTGGGAGGTGCTCGAGCGGCGGGTCGAGCGGAAGCAGGACGAGATCGAGCTCGACCGGGTGATCGACCGCGAGACGCTTTTGCAGATGCAGCGCGCCGTCGAGTCCGTGTACGTCGCCGAGAGCCTCGGCTACTACATGGTCGACATCGTCGTCGCCACCCGCGAGAGCCCGCGCGTCCAGGTCGGGGCGAGCCCGCGCGGATCGTTGGCGCTGCTCAAGCTCTCGCGCTGCAAGGCGGCGGTCGAAGGGCGCGACTTCGTCACCCCCGACGACGTCAAGGCGGTCGCGGTCCCGGCGCTCACCCACCGGGTGATGCTGCGGCCCGAGCTGTGGGTGCAGCGGGTGAGCTCGGACGAAGTCGTGCGTCAGGCGATGGAGACGGTTCCGACGCCGCCCGCCGAAGACGTTCGCGGGTCATGAATGTCCTTCCGCTTCGACAGTCTGAAGCTGATCAAGTGGCGCGGGGACGCGCCGGCGCCTAGCTCGATCTTCGATCCCGAAGTCCCCCACGGATTCCGCCGGGCCGCCACCCCGAAGCTCGGGTCGTACGCGGGGCTCGCGGCTCTCGGCCTGCTAGCCGCTCTCGTCCTCGGGCTGCCCGAGCTCGTCGCGCTGGCCGCTCCGTTCGCACTGCTTCTGGGCGTCGGCCTGGCGATGGCGGAGACGCCCGAGGTCGAGGTCTCTGTCGAGCTCGAGCGCGACCGGGCGATCGAGGGCGAGGCGCTCGAGCTGAGGCTCGTCCTCGAGACCCGGAGGCCGGTCGAGCAGCTCGACCTGCTCCTGTCGCTTCCCGACGGGGTCACGTTCGCAGAGGGCGGCAACCCGGCCTCGATCCGGCTCGTCGCGAAGGACCGGCGCGAGCTCGACTACGTGCTCCAGCTCGCGCGCTGGGGTGCGTACTCATTCGGCGACCTCCGGCTTCGGGCTCACGACCGCTTCCGGCTCCTGCGCTACGAGCGGCGGGTAGACCTGGGGCGGCAGATCAAGGTGTATCCGCGGCCCGAGCCGATGCTGGGCCTCCTCCGCCCGCTCGAGACCCAGGTTTTCACCGGGAATCTCGTCGCGCGCGAGAAGGGCGAGGGGATCGAGTTCGCCGACCTGCGGCAGTTCGTACCGGGCGA
>DASWEE010000142.1:0-12860 GCA_036394915.1 Gaiellaceae bacterium
CGATCGGTCAGCAGTCCGATCTTGCCCGAGAGCACGGCGTCGGCGAGACGTGGCCAGGCGGCGTCCATGATCGCGGCGCCCGGGTCGTCGATCTTCCCGTTCAGGTCGCCGTCGAGTCGGCTCGCTCCCCGGGACAGCCAGCCGTCGAGGAGGCTGACCAGCTGCGCATCGCCGGCAGCGGGCGCGGTCCCCTTGCCGAGCATCTCCTTGATCACCGGCCAGACGAGCACCATGCGCGCGTCCTGCGTGGCTGCCTGGTTCATGGCGCCGACGACGCTCGCGACGTTGTGGACCTTGTACCGCGCGATCGCGGCCTGCAACAGCTGGACACGCTGCACCGAGCCCCACGACCACTGGTCGTCCGGTGCCGAGTAGTCGCGCGCGGGCCTGTTGTTCCAGCCGAGGATCGCCCCGCTCTTCGGATTGATCGCGCGCGCGTGCGTCTTCAGAGGCTCGAAGCCCTGCCAGTCGTACGCGCCGGTTCCGATCGTCGGCAGGCCGATGTCGACCCCGGGCGCGCGGTTCGGGAGCCGTGCGGCCGAGAAGTACGCGATGTCCTTGTTGTCGGCGTAGACCCAGTTGAACGAGAACTCTTCCTCGTTCATCACCTTGTAGAAGCTCTGCGCGGAGGTGACCTTGTTCGAGTCGAGGTCGGAGAAGGCGAACGCGCTCATCAGCTCCCGTCCCCGCGTCGAGCGGTCGCTCGAGATCGCCACGCGCACGCCGCCGACCTCGGCATAGCCGACGACGGGCCCGTGGACGGTCGTGTGGAAGATCAGCCGGCGGTCCGGCTGGCCGGCACGGCCCTTGAGGAGCCCGGCGTCGAAGGTGCCCATCTCACGGCACTCGCCCTTGTAGAGGTAGTGGAGGTCGTCTCCCCCGCAGAGCGTCTCGACGAACTGGTCGACGATGTCGGAGTGGGACGACTGCGCGCTCCAGGCGTAGTCCTTCCCGCGCCCGATCACGACGTAGGGGACACCCGGGAAGACCGCCCCGCGCGTGTCGACCCCGCCGCCGTGGAGGTCGAGCTCGAGGAAGAACTCGGGCCAGTAATAGCCCACCTGCGGCCCGGCGACGAAGATCGGGTGGTGCGAAGCGGAGCGCTTCGCGGAAACGAGCAGCGCGTTGCTCATGCTCGGCCTGCCGTCGTGCTTCGGGGCGAGCTTGGGGCCGCCGGGCTCGAACGGCTGGAAGCTGCCGTCGTCGACGACGGCGTTGCCGGGCATCGCCGAGCCGGCGGCTTCGCCGTAGGGGAACGTCCCCGGGACGGAGACGGGCGACGCCGGATCCTTCACCTGCCGGAGGTCGTCCCACACGACACGTCCCTCGGCGGCTCCGAGCCGCTGGTCGAGCGCGTCGAGGAACTCCGACCGGCGCACCTCGTCGCCGCCGGCGACCCCGAAGATCCCTCCGATCAGCGCCGCGGCTGCGATCACGTCGTTCCGGTTCCACGGCGCGATCTGCAGGTGAGTGGAGGCGAGGTATGCGTTCAGGCCGGCGAGGAAGCCGTCGACCTCGGCGATGATCCGCTTCCCCTTTGCGCCCTGGCTTTGCAGAAGCTGCACCTGCGCGGCGAGGAAGTCCTCGGCCTGCTGGCTCGGGACGAACGTCTGCCCGGAGAGCGCGACGCTGAAGGCGTCGAGGCCCGGGACGTCGAGCGCGGCCATCCTCGCGGGCGCGCGGATGATCTGCAGGAGCAGGTTGCGGTCCTCCCCCGTCACCCAGCCGGCGCCGAACCAGACGTCCGCACGCGTCTTCCCCGTGATGTGGGCGACGCCCCATTTGTCACGGGCGATCCGGAGCCCCTTCCGGCCCGTGTCCTCGACGCGTACCGGCTTGCCCTGGATCCCGAGCGTCTCCGGCTTGAAGTACTTCCTGAGGTTGGACGTGCTGACCGCGTTCCAGAGCGGCGTCAGGCCGTCATAGAGCTGGAGCTGGTCGGTCGAGTTCGGGCCGCTGTCGGACGCTTCGCCGGGGGCGAGAACGTTGAGCGCCACGCTCGCATACTGCTTCAGCTTGGTCGAGCTCGAGGCGGCCGAGACCAGTGCCGGAAGCAGGAGCGCGGTCAGGACGGTGGCGATCAGGAGGGGGCGGAGCTTCACCGAGTTGCGAGCCTACACTTCCAGGGCGCTAGGTAGACGCGAGGCGTTCGGCCACGACGGCCTCTCCCGCCTCCCGGCCGCCCGAGTAGCCCGTCACGGCGGCGAGAAAGTCGTCGCGGTCGAGCGCATAGAGCCGGACCGGCGTCCGCGCGGTGACCGTTGCCGTCCGCGGCACGTCCCGGAGCAGCGCGATCTCGCCGAAGTAGTCCGGCGAGCCCCTTCCAGCGGGGCGACCGCTCTCCTCTACGTCGAGCTCGCCGTCCATCACGATGTAGAAGCGGTCCCCGGTCTCCCCCTCTTTGACGATCCGTTCTCCGGTCGGAACGCTCACGGGGATGAGGCTGGCAGCGACGCGCTCTTTGGCCGCGACGGACAGGCCGCGGAACATCGGGACTCTGCCGATCGCCGCGAGCTCCTCCAGCGGGGCGGCGGCAGAGCGGTCGATCGACACGAGCTTCGGCCACGCGAGCACGACGACCGCGGCGAGGAACAAGCCCGTCGCGGCGGCCGCGCCCTGCGAGCCGACGGCGTGGATGAGCGGCGGCGCCAGCACCGAACCGATTCCGACCCCCGCCATTGCGAGCCCCCAAAGCACGCCGAGAACCCGCGCGAGCACCTCGTCGCGGACGATGCGCTGGAGCAGCGTGAAGCCGCCCACGTCCTCCAGCGAGTTGCCGACGCCGACGACTGCCAGCAGCAGGAGCGCCGACACCTTGTTCGGCCAGAGTCCGAGTGCCGCGATCGGCAGGCCCCACAGGAGCAGTCCGACTCCGAACGGAACCGCAAGCCGGCGGCCGGCGAGCGCGAGCGATCCGAACGCGCCGATGAGACCTCCCGCGCCGAGCGCCGCGGTCAGGAAGCCGACCCAGCTTCCACCTGCGTGGAGCAGGCTGAAGGCCATCACCACGATCAGGACGTTGAGCGAGCCCCGAACGAGCGTCTGAGCCGCGAAGAGCGCGATCAGCAGCCTCGGATGCGGCTCCTGGGCGACGACGCGAAAGCCGCCGAGAAGCTCCTGGCCCGTGCTCCGCGCCTCCGCCGTCGCGAGCGGGCCCTCGACGTGGACCCGCCGAACGAGCGCTGCGGCCACGAGGTAAACCCCGGCGGCCGCCGCGAACACGACTCCCGCGTCGGCGGCCGCCACGATCACGCCGGCGAGGAGAGGCCCGGCGAGCGTGCCGAGGCTCTCGGTCGTGAGCGAGGCGCCGTTGGCCGCGATCAGCTCCTCGGGCGTAGTCGCCAGTGAAGGCAGCAGCGCCGCGAGTGTCGGCCGGAGCAGCGTGGAGAAGACGGCGAGCACCCCGGCAAAGGCGTAGATCGGGACTTCGGCGCGGCCGGCGAAGAACGCAGCAGCCGAGGCTCCGAGCGCTGCGGCGGCGGCAATCTCGATCCAGAGCAGCACGCGCTCGCGGCGGAAGCGGTCGGAGAGGAGAGCGGCGAACGGCGTGGCGACCGCCGCGGGCAACATCCGCACGAGGCCCACGATCCCGACGCCCACCGCTCCCCGGATCTGGTACGCGAACACCGCCAGCGCGACGACCGCGCCCCACTCGGCGGTGATCGACGCCCCGTACGCGAGCTGGACCCGCCGCAGCGGCGGGTTCCGGAAGACCGTGCGGTAGGCACCGGCCGCGTCGGAGAGCCGTCGCGTGAGCGCCTGCATCGGCGAAGCATCGCGCTTTGATGTTTGGGGCGCGGCGGAAGCGGCTACCGCGTCGCCTTGTGTCACTACTGCGGCTCCTGATCGCGGTGCTCAGCACCGCCGGCGCCCCTCACTCCGGCGTGCTCGCAGCCCACAAGGTGATCGCGCCCGAGGACGGGTATCTCGTCCGGCAGATTCGCGTCTACCGGCGCAGGACGTGGCGATGGAAGCGCGTCATGGGAAGGCAGCCAACCTCCTCCGCCGCTTCCGAGCTCGACCCGAGCCACGCATACCGGCGGTGGGTCAGGGCCCTCTGGCGGCGCCGGGCAACGCTCGCCGGACGGCGCGCGACTAACCCACCCCATAAGCGGGAGTGGCTTTGCATCCACAGCCACGAGGGGGCCTGGGACGACCCGGATCCGACCTATTACGGCGGCCTGCAGATGGACATCGAGTTCCAGCGGGAGTGGGCGCCGCGGCTCCTCGCCCGCAAGGGCACCGCCGACCACTGGACGCCGCTCGAGCAGATGTGGGTGGCCGAGCGCGCCTACCGGAGCGGGCTCGGCTTCACGCCCTGGCCGAACACCGCACGGATGTGCGAATTGCTCTGAATCAGCCGCCGCAGTACTTCGCGCCGCCGGCGCAGGTGAACGGTCCCCAGCAACGCGGGTACTGCTTCAGGCACGCGAGGTAGATCACCCGCAGGTCGTCGCCGTCGAGCCTTGACTTGTCGTAGGGCCCGTCGTCCAGCGGCCCCCTGCACGTGTAGTTCCCGGCCGGCGTGCAGCCGTATCCGTTTGAGCCGTGATAGGGATCGGACGCGTAGATCTCGATGCTCCCGTTGCCGTCCTCGAACCTGACCGTGTTCGAGCATCCCCGCGCAAAACCCGAGGTGCTGCCGTAGGCGACCGCTGGGCCCTTGTCCCAGGCGGGCGCCGGATACGGGGACCAGTCGTCGTGGTCGTTGTTCAGCACGGCCGATTTGACCGAGAGCGACGAGGTTCCGCTCCAGAGCACGACATCGCAGTGGTTGTAGGTCGTCTGCGTCCTCGTCGGCGCAAACTTGCGGAGCTCGGCCCGCACCTCGGTCTCGCAGGTGGAAACGTCTGGCCGCTTGCAGTCGCTCGCGCCGAAAGACCGCGAAGGATTCTCCTTCACTTTCGGCGCGTTGCTCCCGCCGCAGCCTGCGGCCGCCACGACCATCCCGGCAAGCAGGAGACAACCCGCGGCCTTCACGCGCTCATTCTCTAACTCTTCAGCTTTGCGCGCAACCGCTCGTTGACCACGCGGGGATTCGCCTTCCCCTGCGTCTCCTTCATCACCTGCCCGACCAGGAAGCCGAGCACGCCCTCCTTCCCACCTCGGTAGGCCGCCACCTGCTCCTCGTTCGCGGCAATGACCTGCTCGATTACGGGGTCGAGCTCGGACGCGTCCGCGATCAGCGCCTCGCCGAGGTAGTCCTCCGCGGAGAAGCCGGGCTCGCCGCTCGCCGCGAGCGCCTTCGTCAAGGCGTCGCGCGCAATCCGGTCGCGGGCTTCGATTAGTTTGCCGAGCTCCGCGCCGTCGACCGCTCTCGGATCGATCCCTGCGGCCGCCAGCTCGTTCATGACCACGTTCGCGACGGCGCGCCGGTCGCCCGGAGTCCGCGAATAGAGCTCGTCGCGGCCGCTGGTGACGAGGCCCTCCGCCAGGCCGAAGTCGAGCTCCGCCTCGAGCCGGCGGATGCGCTCCTGCGGGAGCTCGCCGATCTCCGAGCGCGCCTGCTCGACCATCTCCACCGGCGGCTCGATCGGGAGGAGATCCGGCTCGGGGAAGTAGCGGTAGTCCTGCGCCTCCTCCTTCGACCGCAGCGGCGGTGCGTCCTCGCGGCCGGGAACGAAGTGGAGCGTCTCCTGCTCGACCTCGCCGCCCGCCTCGTAGATCCCGATCTGTCGCTGGATCTCGCGCTCGATTCCCTGAGCCGCGAAGTTGAACGAGTTGATGTTCTTGAGCTCGGTGCGCGTGCGCAGCTCGTCCGAGCCTTCCGGTCGCACGGAGACGTTGACGTCGAAGCGCATCGACCCTTCCTGCATCTCCGCGTCCGAGATCCCGAGCTCGCGCACGGTCTGGCGCAGCAGCTGGAGGAAGCGCTTCGCCTGCTCCGACGAGTGGATGTCCGGAGCCGTCACGATCTCGACGAGCGGAGTGCCGCTGCGGTTGAAGTCGATCAGCGAGCGGTCGGCGCCGTGGATCCGGCCCTCGGCCCCGCCCATGTGCACGCTCTTGGCGGCATCCTCCTCGAGGTGGGCGCGGACGATCCCTATCGTGGTCTCGCCGTCCGGTCCGGGCATCGCCAGAGACCCGCTTATGCAGAGGGGCTCGTCGTATTGCGAGATCTGATAGCCCTTCGGGTTGTCCGGGTAGAAGTAGTTCTTGCGGTGGAAGACGGCCCGCGGGGCGATCTCGCAGCCGAGCGCGAGGCCGAGCTTGATCGTCCACTCGATCGCGCGGGCGTTCGGCACCGGTAACGCGCCCGGGTGCGCGAGGCAGACCGGGCAGGTGCGCGTGTTCTCCGGTTCGCCGAAGCCGGTCGGACAGCGGCAGAACATCTTCGTTCGCGTCTTCAGATGGACGTGGATCTCGCAACCGATCACCGGCTCCCAGCTCATCGAAGTCGCTCCGGGACCGAGTCGAAGCCGAGCGCCTGCTCGAGCGCGTGCCCGGTGCGGAAGAGCACGTTCTCGGAGAACTGGGGCCCAACGAGTTGGAGCCCGACAGGCAGACCTTCCGAGAGGCCGCACGGGATCGAGAGCCCGGGCAGCCCTGCCATGTTCGGCGGGATCGCGAGCACGTCCGACAGATACATCGCGAGTGGGTTGTCCGTCTTCGCTCCCAGCGGGAACGCGACGGTCGGCGAGGTCGGCGACACGAGCACGTCGAAGCGCTCGAGCGCGGCGGCGAACTCGTCCCGGATCACCGTCCGCACCTTCTGCGCCTGTCCGTAGAACGCCTCGTAGTAGCCGGCCGAGAGCGCGTAGGCGCCGAGCATGATCCTCCGCTTCGGCTCGTCGCCAAACCCCGCATCGCGCGTCTGCTCGTACATCTCCCGGATGCTGTCGCGCGGAACGCGCGGCCCGTAGCGGACGCCGTCGTAGCGGGCGAGGTTGGACGAGGCCTCGGAGGGGGCGATCAGGTAGTAGCAAGGCAGGCCGAACTCGACGGAGCGCGGCAGCTCACACTCCCCCACCTCGGCGCCGAGCTCGCGGCAGAGCTCGATCGCGGCGTTGACGGACGCGGAGACGCCGGGCTCGATCCCTTCGGCCTCGTTCAGCTCCTTCGGGACGCCGACGCGGAGGCCTTTCAGGTCGTCGGCTTCCGGCAGCTCGACGTGCTCGGGAAGGTCAACGGTGGTCGTGTCGCACCGGTCGCGGCCGGCGATGATCCGGTAGAGGAGCGCGCAGTCTCTGACCGTTTTCGTGATCGGCCCGACCTGGTCGAGGCTGGAAGCGAAGGCGACGATCCCGAAGCGGGAGACCGTGCCGTAGGTCGGGCGCAGGCCGACGACGCCGCAGAGCGCGGCCGGCTGCTTGACCGAGCCGCCGGTGTCGGATCCGAGTGCCCAGGGAGCGAGCCCGCCCGAGACGGCGGCCGCCGAGCCGCCGGACGACCCGCCGGGAACTCGCTCGGGATTCCACGGGTTCCGGGTCGGGCCGTAGGCCGAGTTCTCGGTCGACGAGCCCATCGCGAACTCGTCCATGTTCGTCTTGCCCAGCAGCGGCAGCCCCGCCTGCTTGCAGCGGGCGGCGACGGTCGCGTCGTAGACGGGGCGGAAACCGGCGAGGATCTTCGAGCCGGCGGTCGTCTCGACGCCCCGAGTCGAGATCACGTCCTTGAAGGCCACCGGGACCCCGTCGCCTTCGGGCTCGGAGACGGTGGTCAGGTACGCGTGCAGCTCGCCGTCGCGTTGCTCGATAGCGCCCAGGTAGGCGGCGTGGAGCTCGGCGACGGAGACCTCCTTGCGCTCGAGCAGGCCGCTCGCCTGCTCGGCGGTCAAGCGCAGCGTGTCGATCACGAGCGCTCGACCTTCCCCCAAACTGCCCCCAGGGGTCCCCCGGGACCCCTGCAGACACCGTATCCGCGAAATCCGGACCTGTGTGTGCCGCCCCTGTGCCGGATCATGCCGTCAGCGCCAGCCGAGCGACGCCTGCAACACGAAGCATTCGCCCCTCGGAATCGCCATCGCCTTAATCCTTCCAGAACACTCCATGGCACCAAAACGAGTCGCCGGCGAAGCCGGGCTTGACCCGGCGAGAGCCGAACAGCGCTTAGCCGTGCCTCCAACCTTAAGAAGGGGGCCAACGGGGGAAACCTGGTTTCCCCCGTTCTCGTCACGCCGGCGGGACGCGGAAGTAGCCGCCCTCACGGTCGGGCGCGTTCTGGAGCGCCTCCTCGAGCGGAAGCGATGGTCTCGGCTCGTCCTCGGCCCAGACGTTCGAAAGCTCGAGCGGATGCGAGGTCGGCTCCACGCCGGACAGGTCGAGCTCCCCGACCTTGCCCACGGCCTCGAGGATCGCGCTCAGCTGCTGCTGGAAGCGCTCGACCTCCTCGTCGGTCAAAGCGAGCCTCGCCAGGCGCGCCACGTGCAGCACTTCGTCTCTGGAGATAGCCATCGCCTCAATCCTTCCAGAACGCCCAGTGGCAACGCGGCTCTCGGTCCCGGTCATAAAGCGGGCCCCTTTCGGGGCCCGCGTAACTGTTGTCTCGTGAGAAAAGAGCTAGACCGGCTGGACGTTCGCCGCCTGGAGGCCCTTCGTGCCCTCCACGACGTCGAACTCGACCCGCTGGCCTTCAGTCAAGGACTTGTAGCCCTCACCGGCGATCGCGGTGAAATGGACGAACACATCGTCCTCACCCTCGCGCTCGATGAAACCATAACCCTTCTCGTTCGAGAACCACTTCACGGTGCCCTGAGCCAACCAAAACCCTCCTTCAACCACAAAACAACGACGGCCCGGGCACCGAGCCGCCGGAACTTACAGGAACCCGCCAACCATAACGGCCCTATCTGGGGAACGCAAGCGCACCCCGCCGCATCCGCGCAGCCCGAACCGTGTTCCGGAGCAGCATCGCGATCGTCATCGGGCCGACGCCGCCGGGCACCGGCGTCAGGAGGCCGGCCCTCTCGGCCACACCCGGATCCGTGTCCCCGACCAGACCTCCATCGGTCGCGTTCATGCCGACGTCGATGACCGTGGCACCCTGCTTGACCATGTCGGCCGTGACGATCCCGGCGCTGCCGACGGCGACGACCAGGACGTCGGCGTCGAGCGTGAAGCGGGCCAGATCATCGGTGTGCGAGTGGCAAATCGTGACGGTCGCATGGCGGTGAAGCAGCAGGAGGGCGACGGGCTTCCCCACCCGGTCGCTGCGCCCCAGGACGACGGCGCGGGCGCCGTCCAGCGGAACCTCGTACTCGTCGAGGAGGGCCATGATCCCGGCCGCCGTCGCCGGGACGAGCGTCGGCCTGCCGCGATACAGCTGCCCGGCGTTCAGTGGATGGAATCCGTCCACGTCCTTCAGCGGGGCGACGGCGTCCGTGGCGGTGATCTCGTCGATCTGAGGCGGAAGGGGCGTCTGGACGAGGATGCCGTCGATCGCGTCGTCCGCGTTCAAGGCTTCGACCACCTCCAAGAGCTCGTTCTGGGTCGTCTCTTCGGGCAACCGCATGTCGACCGGCCGGATCCCGACCTCATTCGCAGCCGCATGTTTGAGTCGAATGTAGGTCTCCGATGCCGGATCACGCCCGACCAGCAGCGTCGTGAGTCCGAGGTCCCCCAGCTCCCGCACCTCGTCTGCGACCTCGGCGCGCACACGTGCGGCGAGCGCCTTGCCGTCCATCAAGGTGGCCACTAGGAGACGGGGATCTCGATGTCGCCGACGTCGATGCCGAGCGAGGAGGCCATCTTCACGCCCTCCTCGATGTCCTCGCGCAGGCGCTCGATGTCGCGGGAGCGCATCAGCCCGCCGATCCACTCGCGCGCCTTCGGGCGCCAGAGCACGTGCCGGGCGAAGATCGGGAGCATCTCGTTCGCGACCTTGACGAGCTGCTTGTGGACTTTCTTCGGCGCGCCCTCGAGCAGTATCCGCTCGTAGGCGACCCCCGAGCGGTGATGGATGCCGTCGTCGACGGTCAGGCGGTTGCAGAGGTCTGCGAGCACGGTTCCCGGCGCCGCGCGCGCGATCAACCGGAAGCGCGGGATGATCAGCCGCTCGAAGAAGACCTGCATCAGGAAGACCTTTTCCTCCAGCGAGTCGAGCTCGAGGAACATGTGCGCGAGCTCGTCGAGATAGGGATCGCGCTCGGTCGCACCGCCGGCTTCCGCGATCAGCTTCAGCCACGCCTCCGTGTGACGCGACTCGTCCTGCACCATCGTCGTGTAATAGAGCTTCGCCTCGTAGTGCGGCGCCGCCTCGAGAAGCTGTGAGGCCATCTCGACCGCGAACATGTCGGCCTGGTACTGCTGCGTGATCACGGAGCGCCACAGGTCGAGTCGGCGCGCCTTCTTCTCCGGCGACCCCTTGGTCGTCTCCGGAATCGGCGGAATCTCGCCCCAAGGCATGTCCCGCACCTGCCATTCGGCCCGCTTGGCGAGCTCGTAATAGCGCAGAACGCTCTCATGCTCCGTGCTGGGCGGCGGGGCGGCCGGCTGCGACTCGAGGGCAGTCTCCATCGTCCGAAGCTTAAGCTCTTTGCCATGGAGCCCCGCCGCTGGCCGCGGAAGAACGATCCAGGGTCGATCAGGGCCCGGCAGGACGAGCTGCGGCCGCTGACGCAGGACGGCGAGGTCTTCTGGGACGACCTACAGGGCTTCTCACGCGCGACCGAGGCGCTGACCGGGGTCGCGGTCGTGCCGGTCGCGGTGGTCGGGCCGCTCGAGATCGCGCTCGGCGAGTACGAGCTGTCCGAGCCCGAGGGGCAGGTCGAGGAGCGAGGCCGCTCGCCGGAGAGCGTGTACGTCCCGCTGGCGAACACCGAGGGAGGGCTGGCGCTCTCCCTCCACCGCGGCACCCGGGCTGCGGCAGAGTCCGGAGGCTTCCACACGTACGTACTCCGCGACCGGATGACGCGCGCGAGCGCGTTCCTGTTCGAGAGCACCGGCGAGGCGGTCGAGTTCGCGCGCTGGATCCAGGGACAGGTTCCCGAGATGCGCTCCTGGCTGGAAGGCGCGCCGGTGGAGGGACTGTCCCTCCACGCGAGGCTGCGCGAGCTCGAGACCCACGTGGTCGGGCCGATGTGCCACGTCATGTACGCGTTCACGACCGGCGACGCGGTCGGGCTGAACATGGTCACGCGGAACAGCTACGCGCTCAACCACGGGTTCGTGTCGGAGCGGACGCCGGTGACACCGGTGCGCTCCGTGCTGGAAGGGAACATGGGCGGCGACAAGAAGCCTTCGCACCGCTACTTCGAGCGCGGCGGGCACGGGAAGACGGTGATCGCGGAGACGACGCTGACCGACGACGCGATCCGCCGCGTCCTCCGGACGAGCGCGGACGATCTGCTCGATCTCACGTTCGTGGGCACACACGGCGCGGTCGCCTCCGGGATGCAATCGGTCGCGTTCACGCCGGCGACCGCGATCGCCGCGCTCTTCACCGCCACCGGCCAGGACATCGGAATGGTCGGGACGAGCTCGATGGCGCACGGCGCGGCCCGCCGGGTCGAGGGCGGGCTCAACGTCTCGATCAGGCTCCCGGGGCTCGAGGTGGCAACGGTCGGGGGCGGGACGACGCTGCCCTATGCGCGCTCGTGGCTGTCGCTGATGGGCTGCGCCGGAGCGGGCAAGGTCTACCGCTTCGCCCAGATCGTCGCCGCCGCGGCGCTCGCACTCGAGATCTCTGCGTCAGCGGCGATGGCGACCGCAGGCTCACGGGAATTCTTCAAAGCCCACCACGAGCGAGGCGGCCTGAGGTGAGAATGACAAGCCGGACTCCAAGGAAGGGGGAGCTCGAGGGGGAAACGGATTTCCCCCTCGAATGGAGCAACGGCCCGGCTTTGCCGGGTCGTTGCGTTCTCCGTGAGCGCCGACGATCCGCGGGTGCGCATCCCACCCCACCACGACCCCGCTTGCTTCGGATGCGGCGAGAACCCCTTCGGCCTCAATCTGCTGCCGCCCGAGGTCGAGGGAGCCGAGGAGTACGAGGCCTATCTCCATTTCGACGAGCGCCACCAGGCCGGGCCGGGGATCGTCCACGGCGGCCTCGTGGCGGCGGCGCTCGACGAGGCGTGTGGGCTGCTCGCGACCTGGTACCGCTTTCCCGCGGTGACGGCGCGGATTCTCGTTCGGTATCGACGCCCGGTGCCGATCAACACCGAGCTGCTCGTCCGCGCAGCCGTCGAGTCGACCGCCGGGCGCCGGATCCGTGTGCGCGGAGATCTCCTGGACGGAGACGACATCCTGGCAGAGGCAAAGGCCGCGTTCCTGCACGTCCCGCTCGAGCACTTCCTCGCGACGCCCGAGGGCCGGGCGGCCGGGGAGGCGTGGCGCCGGCGGCTCGGGATGGGCTAAGTCAGTCCGAACGAGGGTCGGTCCCGCGAGCGATATCCGCCTCTTCGCCATGCTTCTGGACCACCGTGTAGCGGGCGTGCGTCTCGACAACGGTCTCGATCGCGTCGTCAACGTGATCCCCGAGGACGATGAAGCGCGCGGGATGAGCGCGGACCGCTTCGTATTCCTGGCGGGTCATCTCCAGTCGGGCCATACAGTCGAGCGCGCCGCATTCGCAGAGGAACTCCTCGCGATCGACAACGGCGGCACCGACGACAGCCGTGTCGAGCCCGTCGTCGATCTCCTTCAGCCGCTCGTTCAGGTTGCGAAACAGCGTCTCGTTCCGCGCCCTCTGCTCGTCCCGAGTCATCGCTGAACAGTTTCTCAGGACTGAAGGAGCGTGGCTAGGGGCCTCGGTACACTCATCGCGTCACTGGCCGGCGGTGGCGAGAGCCGGGCTCCGCCCGGCGGAAGCCAGCGCCGGCCAGTGTCGCGAGGCGCCGTGGCCGAGTGGTTAGGCAGGGGCCTGCAAAGCCCCGTACAGCGGTTCGAATCCGCTCGGCGCCTTCTCAGCGGTTCTTCTCGTCG
>DASWEE010000143.1:0-23427 GCA_036394915.1 Gaiellaceae bacterium
TCGACGCTGACGTTGCAGCCGACCGGGCACATCCCGCACACCGACGGCACGGCCTGCAGCTCCCACGGACGGATGAGGAAGCGGCTCTGCGTCGGCAGCAGCGCTCCGACCGGGCAAAGCTCGGTCACGTTCCCCGTGAACGCGCCGGTGTAGGGCTCGTCTTCGAACGTGGTGATCAGCGTCTGGGAGCCGCGGTTCTCGGCCACGAGCTGGCCGTCCGCGGACACCCCCTCCGAGAAGCGCGTGCAGCGGTAGCAGAGAATGCAGCGCTCGCGGTCGAGCGAGATCGTCGGCGAGATCGGGATCGGCTTCTCGAACGTGCGCTTCGGGAACTGCATCCGCGACGAGCCCGGGCCGTAGCGGAAGGTCAGATCCTGAAGCGGGCACTCCCCGCCCTTGTCGCAGACCGGGCAGTCGAGCGGGTGGTTGACGAGGATGAACTCGAGCACCGAGTGCTGCGCCTCGGCTGCCTTCTGCGAGGACTGCGCCGTCCTCACGACCATCCCGTCCTGGGCGGTGAGCGTGCAGGCGGCCATCGGCTTCGGCATCCCCTCCACCTCACACAGGCACATCCGGCAGGCGCCGACGGGCGCGCCGAGGCGCGGCTCGTAGCAGAAGATCGGGATCTCGACGCCGGCCTCGAGCGCTGCCTCGACGATCCCGAGGCCCGGGGGGACCTGGACCTCGCGCCCGTCGATCGTCACGGTGACGAGCTCGGGCGCGCTCAACCCTCAACCACCCTCAAGGGGGTCTGACCCCAAATATGCAGGCAACTTGAGTCTGTCCGGCTCAACCCTCGAGTGGTCGCCGCGCGCTCCGGCGGATTTGCAGGGACGTTCGAACTCCGTTGCCTGGCACGTGCCTGGCACCAAGTATTCAGTGCTCTATTCACGACGGCGCCTCTGCCGTCGCGTGATGGCGATGCTGCTCGACCGGCGCGAAGGTTCCCTCCAGCGACGACTCGCCGCCGTATGGGCACCCGCGCTCGTCGATGTGGCGCTGGAACTCGTCGCGGAAGCTCTTCACGTACTCGACGACCGGCCCCGCGGCGAAGTCGCCGAGCGCGCACAGGCACTTGCCCAGGATCCGGTCGCAGACCGAGAGCAGGAGGTCGAGCTCGGACTGCTCGGCGCGCCCTTCCTCGAGCTTCTCGAGCAGCTGCACCATCCAGCGCGTCCCTTCGCGACAGGGCGTGCACTTGCCGCACGACTCGTGCATGTAGAACTGGGTCGAGCGGAGCGCGAGCTGCACCATGCAGGCGCGGTCGTCGATCACGATCACCGCCGCGGCGCCGAGCTGCGATCCCGCCTCCGCGACCGAGTTGAAGTCGAGATTCGTGTCGAGCTGGTCCGGCGTCATCACCGTGGTCGACGAGCCGCCGGGGATGATCGCCTTCAGCTCCCGTCCCTCGGGGACGCCGCCTCCGATGTCGTAGATCAGCTCCCGCAGGGGCGTACCGAGCTCGAGCTCGTAGTTGCCGGGCCGCTCGACGTTTCCGGACAGGGAGAAGACGACGGTTCCGGGCGAGGGCTCGGGCCCGATCTTCGCGTACCACTCGCCGCCGTGCTCGATGATGGGCGGGACGGTCGCCACGGTCTGGACGTTGTTGATCAGCGTGGGCGAGCCGTACAGGCCGCTGACCGCGGGGAACGGCGGCCGGGGCCGCGGCTGGCCGCGATGTCCCTCCAGCGACTCGAGCAGGGCCGACTCCTCGCCGCAGATGTATGCCCCCGCACCGCGATGGAGCACGATGGTGACGTCTTCGAGCAGGCCCGCTTCGCGTGCCTGCTCTAGGGCTCTCCTCATTACCTCAAAGACATCGAGGTACTCACCCCTCAAGTAGATGAACACGTGCTGAGACTCGATCCCGTGGGCCGTGATCAGGCAGCCCTCGATCAGCCGGTGCGGGTTGCGGACCATGATCTCGCGGTCCTTGAACGTGCCCGGCTCGGACTCGTCGGCGTTGACGCACAGGTAGGTCGGCTTGCCCGTTCCCTTCGCGAGAAAGCTGGCCTTCCGGCCCATCGGAAAACCGGCGCCGCCGCGCCCGCGCAGGTTGGACGCGAGCAGCTCTTCGACGATCTTCGCGGGCTTCATCCGGCGCGCCTTGCGCAGCGCCTTGTAGCCGCCGATCGCCTCGTACTCGGACAGCTTCGTCAGGTCGCGCTCGTCCGTGTGCGCGAGTGCGATCTCCTCAATCCCCACCGCGCAGCTCCTCCACGATCGCAGGGACGTCCTCCGGACGGACGGGCTCGCGGTACCGCTCGTCCACCGCGACCACGACGGCTGTGCCGCACCCACCTGCGCACTCGATCGCCCGCAACGTGAACTCGCCGTCCTCGGTCGTCTCGCCCGGCCGGATCCCGAGCTCGCGCTCGAACTCCTCCAGCACTTGCTGCGCGCCCAAGAGAGCGCAGGAGAGGTTCGTGCACACCTCGACCAGGTGCCGGCCGACGGGCTCGAGGTGGTACATGTCGTAGAACGACGCGACCGACTGCGCGTACGCGGGCGTGACGTCGAGTGCGTCGGCGACCTCGCGCAAGGCCTCCGGCGGAAGCCAGCCGTCGTGACGCTCCTGCGCGAGCCGGAGCGCGGGCATGATCGCCGAATGCCGCTCGGGATAGCCGGCGGCGAGCGCCTGGATCTCCTCCTGCAGCGTGCTCAGCGGTCGACCTCTCCCATCAGAGTGTCGAGCGAGCCGACGATCGCGATCAGGTCGGCCACGAGTGCGTCGGACATGCAGGTCGCGGTCGCCTCGAGCGCGACGAGCGAAGGGGCTCGGAACTTGACCCGCCACGGCTTCGGCCCGCCGGTCGAGACGACGTAGCAGCCGAGCTCGCCGCGGGCCGACTCGACCGCGACGTAGACCTCGCCCTCGGGCACGCGGTACCCCTCGGTGACGATCTTGAAGTGGTGGATGAGCGACTCCATCGACGTGTGGAGCTCGTGCCTCGGCGGCAGCACCACGCGCCGGTCGTCGACGATCCACGGCTCGCCCACCATCGGCTCGAGCCGGTCCAGGCACTGGTCGACGATCCGCGTCGACTCCCGCATCTCGTCCATGTGCACGCGGTAGCGGTCGTAGACGTCGCCGTTCCTGTAGACGGGGACGTCGAAGTCGACCTCAGAGTAGAAGAGATACGGCTCGTTCTTCCGCAGGTCCCAATCGACCCCGGAACCGCGCAGGACGGGGCCGGACTGCCCGAGCGCGATCGCGTCGGCGGCGGACAGAAGCCCCAGCCCCTTCGTCCGCTCGAGCCAGATCTGATTGCGGTCGACGACCGCCTCGTACTCGTCGACAGCGCCGGGCATCCGCTCGACGAACGCGCGGCACTCGGGGAAGAACCCGCGCGGGATGTCCTCTGCCAGCCCGCCGGCCTGGAAGTAGCGCGTGTGCATCCGCGTCCCGCAGCAGAGCTCGAACAGGTCAAGGATCCTCTCGCGCTCGCGGAAGCAGTACCAGAACATCGAGATCGCCCCCAGCTCGAGCGCGGCCGTCGCCAGCCAGACGAGGTGCGAGTGGATGCGGTTCAGCTCGCACAGGAGCATCCGCATCCACGACGCCTTGGGCGGGACCTCGAGCTCGAGCAGCTTCTCGATCGCGAGCACGAACACGAGCTCGTTGTTCTGGAAGGAGAGGTAGTCGATCCGCGCCGGATACGTGATCGCCTTCCACCACGTCTTCTGCTCCATGTTCTTCTCGAACCCGGTGTGGAGGTAGCCGATCACCGCCTCCAGTCCGACCACCTTCTCGCCGTCCAGGTCGACGATCAGGCGCAGGACGCCGTGGGTGGACGGGTGGTTCGGCCCGAAGTTGACCTGGAGGATGTCTTCGTGCTCCTTCAGCTCGGGCGCGACTTGGAGCACGGTGGGGATCGGGGACGGCACGCGCGTCCCCTCGTAGATCCGCGGCCAAGCGGTCGCAGCGACCATCACTCCTCCCCTGAGAAGCGGACGGGCTCGCCGCCGATCGGGTAGTCCTTGCGGAGAGGGTGGCCCTCCCAGTCGTCGTCCATGATGATCCGGCGCAGGTTGGGATGGCCGTCGAAGCGGATGCCCATCAGGTCGAAGGCCTCGCGCTCGTGCCAGTCGGCGGTCGGCCAGACCGGGATCACGCTCTCGACCGACTCCCCGTCTTCGAGCCAGACCTGAACGCGGACGCGCCTACCGCGCGGAATCTCCAGCAGGTGGTAGTTGACGCAGAAGCGCGCGCGCTTGGGCTCGGGCAACCGGGCGAGGCCCCAGGAGCCGGGCGAGTTGATGTCCCGGCCCCCTGCTGTGCCCTTGTAGCCCGCGACCTGCTCCTTCGTCTGCGGCCAGCCGAGGTAGTCCGTCGGCGTGAGATCGGAGAGGAAGTTGAAGCACTCCTCGTCGCGCAGGTGGAAGCACGCTTCGCGCAAGCGGGCAGGATCGACTACCAGCGTCGTCTCGCCGTAGGCCTCGTGCGTTTCCACCAGTCCAGGTACTCCCTCAAAGGTCAACTCGCCACTCCGCGGATCTCGTAGGCCGGCGGGACGCCTCCCTTGATCTTCTCCTGCAACCGGACGATGCCCTCCATCAAGGCTTCGGGCCGGGGTGGGCAACCTGGAACGTGGATGTCGACCGCGACGATCTTGTCCACTCCCTGGAGAACGGTGTAGTTGTTGAACATCCCGCCGGAGCTGGCGCAGGCGCCCATCGCGATCACCCACTTCGGCTCGAGCATCTGGTCGTAGATCTGGCGGAGCGGAGCGGCCATCTTGTGGGCGACCCGGCCGGAGACGATCAGCAGGTCGGCCTGGCGCGGGGACGAGCGGAAGACCTCGGCGCCGAAGCGCGCGATGTCGTAGCGCGCCGAGACGATCGACATCATCTCGATCGCGCAGCAGGCGAGACCGAAGGTGTCGGGCCAGATCGAGCTGCTCTGCGCCCACGCGATCGCCTTGTCGACGGTCGTCATCATCAGCCGGTTCTCCAGGTCCCCGAGCTCGGTCTCGAACGTGCCCGCGCCCTTGCCCTTCCAGAGCACGCGCTCGCTCTTCAGCCCGTAGTCGGCGAGGCGCTTCCGGTTCACCGCCACTCCAGCGCTCCCTTCCGCCAGACGTACACGTACGCGACGGCGAGGATGAGGATGAAGAACGCGAGCTCCGTGAATCCGAACCAGGCGAGCTTGTGGAGGATGACGGCGAGCGGGTACAGGAACACGATCTCGATGTCGAAGACGATGAACAGCATCGCCGTCAGGTAGAAGCTGATCGTGAAGCGCTGAGCCGGGAGCGGGCCGGTCGAAACTCCGGACTCGAACGGAATGGTGCGGGCCCTCGTCCGCCGGCTGGGGCGCGTGGAGATCATGAACGAGAGCACGACCAGCGTGGTCGGAATGGCGAGGGCAAACAACCCGTAGATCAGGAAGGGGAGCCACCTGTCGAGCATCGCCCCGAGCACCTCCAGCCTCGCCGTCGCCGCCGGAGCCGGGACGTTAGCACGAGCGGCACGAATCGGCCGGGAAACGGCTCAACGATGCTGGCAGCGGCTGTTACAAAGTCGGCCCTCGGGGGCGCCCAGTTGGCGCCCGGACAGGTTGCTACACTGGCCGCATGGAGATTGCCGAGCGCCCGGCGACGCTGATCTCGCTCACCGAGTCGGCGGCCGACAAGATCAAGGCTCTGATGGCCGAGGAGGACGAGGTCGCGGTTCTGCGTGTGGCCGTCCAGGGCGGCGGCTGCTCGGGCTTCGAATACGCGCTCGGGTTCGACCGCGGCCCGCAGGACGGAGACGAGGAGTTCATGCTCCACGGAGTTACCGTCGTCGTCGACCCGTACAGCGCGCCCTATCTGCAGGGCGCGACGATCGACTTCCTGAACGGGTTGGAGGAGTCCGGCTTCAAGATCGACAACCCGAACGTCTCGGCATCGTGCGGTTGCGGGCATTCCTTCCAGGTCGAGGAAGGTGCCGCGCCCGAGGACACCGCCGGCGGCTGCGGCTCCGGCTGCGCTCACTAGCACGCAGCCTGCGGCCGCGCGCTAGGAAATTAGGATCTCGTTCGTGAGCGCGGACGACTTCGTCGACATCACGATTCTCGGCGCCGGCCCGAGCGGGCTGGCTGCCGCCTATTACGCCGGGCATCGCGACGCCTCGGTGCGCATCATCGAGAGCCTCGAGCAGCTCGGCGGCCAGGTCGCGGCCGTCTACCCCGAGAAGCACGTCTACGACGTCGCCGGGCATCCCAAGATCCTCGGGCAGGCGCTCGTCGATCTCTGCGCCGAGCAGGGGCTCCAGTACGGAGCCGACGTGCGCCTCGGCGAGGAGGTGCAGACGCTCGAGCGCGTGAACCAGAACGGGGAGGAGCTGCTCGCCGTCGGCACCGACAAGGGCGGGCCCTATCTGTCCCGAGCGATGATCATCACCGCCGGGCACGGCGCTTTCGAGCCGCGCAAGCTCGGGATCGAGGGCATCGACGAGTGGGAGGGCCGCGGGCTCCATTACTTCGTGCGCGAGAAGGAGGTCTTCCGCGATCGCCGCTGCGTGATCGTCGGGGGCGGCGACTCCGCGCTCGACTGGACGCTCGGCCTGCAGGACACGGCGGCGCACCCGATCGCGATCGTCCACCGCCGTGACCGCTTCCGCGCGCTCGAGGCGTCCGTCAACGAGGCGAAGGCGCTCGAGGAGGCGGGCCGCGTGCGCATCTTCACGCCCTGCGAGGTGCGTGAGATCCACGGGGACGGGCAGATCCAGGCGGTCAGCATCGAGAACACGGACTCGAACGAGGTCGAGCAGGTCGACTGCGACGCGCTGATCACGCTGCTCGGTTTCCACTCCCACCTCGGTGCGATCGCCGAGTGGGGGCTCGAGCTCGAGGGCAAGCGCCAGATCCTGATCGACCCGATGACCTGCGAGACGAACCTTCCCCGCGTGTACGCGGCCGGCGACGTCGCGGGCTATCCCGGCAAGATCACGCTGATCACGATCGGGATGGGCGAGGCTGCGGTGGCGGCGAACAATGCCGTCGCGCAGATTCGCGGTGAGAAGGTTCAGCCGAAGTACTCGACGGATTGAGCTTCGTCCCGGGCCTCGAGCTCGCCGGCGCCTTCTACGAGGAGGTCGTCGCCGGCCTCGTCGGCGCCACGGCCCACTCGGCGGCGCGGCTGGGCAAGGGCTCTGAGGTCCTCGGCTTCGACACCGAACGGTCGACCGACCACGGCTGGGGCCCGAGGCTCCAACTCTTCGTCGAAGGCGATCCCGCGCAGGTATGGGAGCGGATCGACTCCGGCCTGCCGGAGGAGTTCCGCGGCTGGCCGACGCGGTTCGGCTGGGACGCGGTGCCGGTCACGCACCACGTCGAGGTCGCGAGGCTCGGCGACTGGCTCGAGGCGAGCCTCGGCTTCGACCCGCGTAGGCACATGACGGCGCGGGACTGGTTGACCACGCCTCAGCAGTCCATGCTCGGCGTGACCGGCGGCGCCGTCTTCCACGACGGACTGGGCGAGCTGGAGCCGCTCCGGAAGCTGCTCGAGTGGTACCCGCACGACGTCTGGTTGTGGGTACTCGCCTGCCAGTGGCGGCGGATCGACCAGGAAGAGCCGTTCGTCGGCCGCGCCGCCGAGGTCGGCGACGAGCTCGGCTCGCGCATCCTCGCCGCCCGGCTGGCGAGAGACATCGTCCGACTCTGCTTTTTGATCGAGCGTCGGTATGCGCCCTATTCGAAGTGGCTCGGCTCGGCCTTCGCGCAGCTCGAGGCCGCGAGCGAAGTCGGCCCTGCGCTCGAGGCCGCGACCGCGGCAACCGGCTTCGCGGCACGCGAGCAGGCACTCGTCGACGCGGTCGAGGCGGCCGCGCGCAGGTTCAACGCGCTCGGGATCACCGAGCCGATGGATGCGACCGTACGGCTCTTCTACGGCCGGCCGTATCGTGTCCTCGGCTCGAGCCGGTTCGTGGACGCCTGCCTCGGCTCCCTTTCCGACCCGTGGCTCCGCTCGCTGCCTCTCATCGGCTCGATCGACCAGCTCGCGGACTCGACCGACGTGCTCAAACCGGCCGTCTCGCGGCGGCTCGGGGCGGTTTACGGCGAGTAGACTCGAGAGCGTGAGCGTGGAGCAGAAGGACCAGCTCTGGGGGGCCGAGACCCAGAAGGCGATCGAGAACTTCCCCGTCTCCGGCGAGCCTATTCCGGCGCCCGTGGCGCGCTGGCTGGGCCGGATCAAGGCCGCAGCCGCACGCGTCAACGCCGAGCTCGGGCTGCTGGACGAGGGCAAGGCCGAACGCATCGCGCTCGCGGGCGACCGCATCGCCGCCGGCGAGCTCGACGACCAGTTTCCGCTCGACGTCTTCCAGACGGGATCGGGCACCTCGTCGAACATGAACGCAAACGAGGTCATTGCGGCCCTCGCCGGGGAGGACATCCACGCGAACGACGACGTCAACATGGGCCAGTCCTCCAACGACGTCTTCCCGACCGCCGTCCACCTCGCCGCCCTCGACGAGCTGACGCACAGCCTCATGCCCGCGCTCGAGGATCTGGCCGAGTCGCTCGCGGCGAAGGCGATCGAGTTCGAGGACGCCGTCAAGTCCGGCCGCACGCACCTGATGGACGCCGTTCCCGTCACCCTCGGACAGGAGTTCGGCGGCTATGCCGCGCAGGTCCGCCAGGGCATCGCGCGGATCGAGTCGACGCTCGACCGAGTCGCCCAGGTCCCGCTCGGCGGGACAGCGGTCGGCACGGGCCTCAACACGCATCCGGAGTTCGCGGCCCGCGTTCGCCGCCTGCTCTCGCAGGAGACGGGGCTCCGCATCCTGCCGCCCGCCGACGCCTTCGAGTCGCAGGCCGCGCGAGACGCCCTTGTCGAGGCCTCGGGCGCGCTCAAGACGGTCGCGGTCTCGCTGACGAAGATCGCAAACGACATCCGCTGGATGGCCTCCGGCCCCCGGGCGGGACTGGCCGAGCTGCGACTCCCGGAGCTCCAGAAAGGCAGCTCGATCATGCCGGGCAAGGTCAATCCCGTCATCCCGGAGGTCGTGACCCAGGTCGCCGTCCAGGTGATCGGCAACGACGCGGCCATCACCGGCGGCGCGATGCAGGGCCACTTCGAGCTCAACGTCTTCGTGCCGGTGATCGCGCGCAACCTGCTCCAGTCGATCGACCTGCTGGCGGCTGCGGCCCGCGTGTTTGCGGACAAGTGCATCGACGGGATCGAGGCCAACCGGGAGCAGCTCGAGCGCTACGCCGAGCTCACTCTCTCGGCCGCCACCGCTCTCAACCCCTACATCGGCTATGACAAGGCGACGGAGATCGTCAAGGAAGCGGCCGCCTCCGGCCGCCCGCTACGCGAGGTTGCGCGCGAGGCCGGCGTCGACGAGGAGACGCTGGACAAGGCGCTCGATTACCGCGCGATGGCGAAGCCGCACTAACGCGGCGTTTCGGAATCGCGCTCGAAATCGGCGCCGATCGTCCCGCCCAGGTAGTCGCCGTGTGAGGCGACGTCGTCCTTGCGCGCCTCGTAGTCCTCTTCGGCGACGTCGCGCTCGGCCTGCGTCATGCGCGTCTCTTCCTCGGCCACCTCCGCCGCGTCCTTGTTCCACCACGAGCGCAGCCTCTGAAACAGTCCCGCCATCGGCCGTAGCGTAACGGCGGTCGGCGCGGATTGCTTGACAGCGGCGGCGACTGCCCAAAGACTATGCGCCGCCCCGCGCCGGAATTGGCCGGGGAGGGGAGAGAAGAACCGAAGGGGGGAGCATGATCAACCGAAGAACGGTTGTCGTCCTGGGCGCGGTAATCGCGATCGCCGCGGCCGGGGCATTGCTCATGGCAATCCTGAGGTCGGCGTCGCCGACTGCAGCCGGAAGTACCGAGATCGCGAAGGCGAACGGTGAAGCGCCACCGGCGCTCGCGCGCCACCTCGAAGAGCTCGGGCAGGCGATTCCCGGCAATGGAGGCGAGTCTTCCGAAGGGCCGGGAGGGGCAGAGGCCGCCGAGCTCGCAGCGCTGGCGTACCCGGATTCGGACATCCCGCTCGCCCGCCTCGAGACTGAGCGACTCGCGGCAAAGGCCGTCAAGGCCCGTGGCTTCCCGTCGGGAAGGGGCAAGCCCGGGACGTGGGTGTCGATCGGGCCGAAGAACGCTCTCTATCCGTTCTTCGACATGCGCGATCTGAGCCTCTACGTCCCGAACGCGTACCTGGCCGCCAGCAGGATCAACGACATCGCGATCTCGCCCAGCTGTCGTGCGGGGCACTGCCGGATGTGGATCGCTCCGGCCGGAGGCGGGATCTGGAGGACGGAGAACGCGCTCGCGGACGAGCCTGCGTGGAAGTACCTGAGCAGCTCGTTCGAGATCAACGCCATGGGTTCGATCGCCCTCGACCCGACCGATCCGACCGGGAACACGATCTGGGTCGGCACTGGTGAGGGCAACACATGCGGGAGCGGCTGCGTCCACGGCCAGGGTCTGTACAAGTCGACCGACGGCGGCGACACCTGGACCGGCCCGTACGGGAAGAGCGTCTTCGGCGGGCGCGGCGTCAGCTCGATCGCCGTCGACCCGCGGGACGCGAACGTTGTGTACGCGTCCTCGACCTTCGCTCTGCACGGGATGTCCTCGGTCTGCTGTAGCGGTATCACCCGAATCGTCATCCCGGGCGCGAAGATGTGGGGCGTCTACAAGTCGACGAACGGCGGCAGCACGTGGACGTACATCCACGGAGGCTCGGCGAACGCAGCCGACTGTGCGACGGCCGATCCCGCCGTGGTCGCGGCGAACACGACGCCGTGCACCCCGCGCGGCGTCCGCCAGGTCGTCCTCGATCCGTCCAACCCGGACATCGTCTACTCGACCTCGTACGCGAGAGGCGTCTGGCGGTCGAACGACGGCGGCGCCACCTGGACGCAGATCAAGCCGTCGCTGAACTCGGCGATCACGACCACGCTGCCGTGGATCGCCGTGACCACGCTGCCGAACGGCAACACCCGCGCCTACGTCGGCGAGGGCCACACGGGCGCGGGCGGCCAGTACAGCCGCGTCTTCCGCAGCGACGATGTCGCTACGGGCACCCCCGTCTGGTCCGACCTGACGAGCGCCGACCCGGCCGACACGCGCTGGGGGACGTTCAACTTCTGCACCGGCCAGTGCTGGTACGACAACATCGTCTACACCCCAAAGGGCAATCCCGACATCGTGTACGTCGGCGGGTCGTACCTGTACGGCGAGCCGTATGCGAACCACCGCGGCCTCGTCCTGTCCACCGACGCGGGGCAGACGTGGTACGACCAGACCGCGGACGGGACCGACTCCGTCCACCCGAACGCGCTGCATCCCGACCAGCACGCAATCGTCACGAACCCGACGAACCCGTACCAGTTCTTCGAAGGGAACGACGGCGGCGTGATGCGCTCGAGCGGCGCGTTCGCCGACGTCTCGAGCTGGTGCGACTCGCGTGGCCTCAACGCCACGCGGCTTGCCCGTTGCCACCAGATGCTGTCCCAGGTTCCGACGCTGTTGACCGGCCTGAACAAGGGGCTCACCACGCTCCAGTTCCAGAGCCTCTCGGTGAACCCGTTCCACTCGAACGAGCTTCAAGGCGGCACACAGGACAACGGGACGTGGCAGAACGAGGGCAGCCCGTCGGAGTGGCACAACACGATGGTCGGCGATGGCGGCCAGTCGGGCTTCGACGTCTCCGACCCGTCGTTCCGGTTCCACACGTACTTCGACAAGCAGATGGACGTCAACTTCTCGAACGGGGCGACGGAGGATTGGAACTGGAACAGCGATCCGTTCTTCCTGATCGCCGGAGAGGCGTCCGAGTTCTACGTTCCGACGATCGCCGACCCGAAGGTGAGCAAGACGCTCTTCCTCGGTGCGCAGTACGTCTGGCGGACGAAGACGGCCGGCGTGGGTTCCATGACGCTCGCCGAGTTCCGGCAGCACTGCAACGAGTGGACGGGCGACTTCACCGTGGTCTGCGGCGACTGGGTGCCTCTCGGTAGTACGAGGCTGACGAACGCCGCGTTCGGCGACCGCGCGGGCGGCACCGTCGTCGCGGTGGAGCGGGCCTCGAGCGACACGTCGACGCTCTGGGCGGCGACGAGCACGGGCCGGGTCTTCGTCTCGCAGAACGCGAACGCCGATCCGGCGAGCTCGGTCTCGTTCACGCGGATCGACTCGCTCGACCCGAATGACCCGAACCGGTTCGTCAGTTCGATCTACATCGACCCGGCGAACGCGAACCACGCGTGGGTCTCGTACACCGGCTTCTCGTCGGCCACGCCGACCACGCCGGGGCACGTGTTCGAGGTCACGTACAACCCGGTCGCGGGCACGGCCACCTGGACGAGCCTCGACGGCGTCTCAGGGGGGCCGCTCGGCGACATCCCGGTGACGGACCTCCTTCGCGACGACGTCACCGGCGACCTCTACGCCGGGACGGACTACGGCGTGATGCGGCTCGCCGGCGGCTCGTCGACCTGGACGCTGGCGGCGCCGGGGATGCCCAACGCCGAGGTTGCGGGCCTGACGATCGTCCCGTCCGCACGCAAGCTCTACGCGGCGACGCACGGCTTAGCGGCCTGGTCGCTGAACCTGCCGTAACGCAAATGAAGAGGGGCCGCTCCTGCGGCCCCTCTTCCTCTAATACGCGACCGCGCCTCGGCCTGTGGCGGCCGCGTGCCGCTGCTCGTCCGCGCGATAGCTGGACCGGACGAGCGGGCCTGAGAAGACGGAGCCGAAGCCGAGCGCCTCGCCATGCTCGCGGAACCAGCGGAACTCGTCGGGGTGGACCCAGCGGTCGATCTTCGCGTGCTTCGCCGAGGGCTGGAGGTACTGCCCGATCGTGACCACGTCGACCCCGTGGGCCCGCAGGTCGCGCATCGTCTCGGCGACCTCGTCGTTCGTCTCGCCGAGGCCGACTATGATCCCGGACTTGGTCATCACCGGGTAGCCGGCGACCTCCTTCGCGCGGCGGAGCAGCCACAGCGCCTTCTCGTAGGAAGCCTTCGCCCCGCGCATGCGGGCATGGAGGCGGCGGACGGTCTCGATGTTGTGGTTGAAGACCTCCGGCCTTTCCGCCAGCACGATCTCGAGCGCCTCCTCCTCGTAGTCGAGGAAGTCCGGCGTCAGCACTTCGACCGACGCCTCGGGGACTTTGTGTTTGAGAACACGGATCGTGGCGGCGTAGTGGCCCGCGCCCTTGTCCGGAAGGTCGTCCCGGTCGACCGATGTGACGACGACGTGCTTGAGCCCCATCCGCGCGGCCGTCGCCGCGAGCCGCATCGGCTCGAGCGGGTCCGGCGGCCCGTCGGGCTTGCCGGAATGGACGTAGCAGTAGCGGCACGCGCGCGTGCACGTGTCGCCCAGGATCTGGAAGGTCGCGGTCCCGCGCCCCCAGCACTCGGAGATGTTCGGACAGCGGGCCTCCTCGCAGATCGTGTGCAGCCCCTGGCCGTGGATGAGCTCCTTGACCTCGAAGTAGCGCGAGTCCGCGCTCGGGGCGCGCACCTTCATCCACTCGGGTCGGCGAGGCCGTTCGGCGACCGGAAGCGAGCTCTCCATCTCTGTCAGTCTACGGGCGGTGGACCGCGAGGCGGCGCTCCGAAAGACCAAGTACGGCCTGGTCTACGACGGCGAGGGCTGGTTCGTCGTCAACGCGCGCGAGGCCCGTTGGCGCGACACAGGCCCGCTCGGCTTCTACTGCAGCTTCGAGGGCAAGCGGCCGTTCCGGCAGCTGGGGATCAATCTCAACGTCCTTCAGCCGGGCCAGCCGATCGGGAGGTACCACCGCGAGAACGCCCAGGAAGGCTTCCTCGTGCTCGCCGGGGAATGCCTGCTGATCGTGGAGGGCGAGGAGCGGGAGCTGAAGACGTGGGACTACTTCCACTGCCCGCCGCAAACCGAGCACGTGATCGTCGGCGCGGGAACCGGGCCGGCCGTCGTGCTGGCGGTGGGGCGGCGCGGCCTGCCTCGCAAAGGCATCGTCTACACAGTCGACGACGCGGCGCGTGCGCACGGCGCCGGCGTCGAGGAGGAGACGACGAAACCGGCGGATGCCTACGCGGAGCTACCCGCTTGGAACCGGTGCACGTACCGGGAGGGCTGGCTCCCCGAGCTCTAGCGAGAAGACCTCTCCGAAGGCTTCGGCCGCGTGCGGCCGCACCTCGTCCACTGAGACCGGCCGCCCGAGCTCACGCGCCATCGTCGTGAACGATGCGTCGTCCAGCCCGCAGGCGGTGATCCAGTCCGTGAACGGGGCCGGGTCGAGGTCGACGTTGAGCGCATACCCGTGGGTCGTCACCCAGCGCGAGATGTGGACGCCGATCGAGGCGATCTTCCTGGGCGGAGGCGAGAGCCACACGCCCGTCAGCCCCTCGATCGTCGTCGCCTCGAGCCCGAATGCGCCCACCGTCTGGATGAGGGCCTGCTCGAGGTCGCGGCAGTACTTCCTCACTTCCCGCCCGTGACGGTTCAGGTCGAGGATCGGGTAGCAGACGAGCTGGCCCGGGCCGTGGTAGGTGGACTTGCCGCCGCGGTCGGTCTCCGCCACTTCCACACCGGCGTCTTCCGGGACGTGGATCTCCCCCGGCTCCGTTCGCCGCCCGAGCGTGATCACCGGCGGGTGCTCGAGGAACAGCACGGTGTCCGGCATCTCCCCTTGCAGGACCGCCGCGGCGATCTCGCGCTGGAGGTCCCACGCCTCGCCGTAGGGAGTGGAGCCGAGGTGCATCACGTACGCGTCGCGCACGGCTTCGACTCTAGCGACCCCACCCTTCGGGCGGCTCGCGCCGGCCGTCTTCCGCGTTCCAGTAGTCGCGCTGTTCTGTGACGAGCCCGTCGTCGCCGAACCGTAGGACAGAGGCTCCAGCCAGCGTTACCTCCGTCTCGCCGGAGCGGCTGACCGCCCACCACTCGACGACGGCACGGTCGCCACAGACGATCGGCTCTCCGAACCAGCACTCCGCCGAGTCCTCGTCCGAGAAGGCCCAATCCGCGTAGGCGCGCGCTCCTTCGGGTCCGCGCCCCGGCTCGCGGAACGGGGCCGACCAGTGGAAGGCGCCGTCGGCGTAGAGCGCGGCGATGCGGGCGGAGTCATGCTCGCGCCAGCCCCGCGCCCACTCCTCGGCCCAGTGCCGGGCGGCCGTTTCGGCGAGGCTAGCCACGCCGGCCGTCGAGCAGGATCGTCCAGCGCTCGATGCTCACCGGTCGCAGCATGCCGTTCGCGCTCCACGGGTCCTCGGCGAGGCGTTCGCGGATCGCCTGCTCCGACGGTGCGTCGACGACGTGGAACGTCTCTCGATCTCCCTCGAGCGGGCCGCCCAGCAGGATGAAGCCCGACTCGACGAGCCCGTCCATGAAGCGGGCATGTTCCTCCCAGCCGTCCTGCTCGCGTAAGTCCCGCGACCAGTCCCACGGGCCGCCCCGCTCCAGCCGGACGGCGTAGAGGATCAGTACTTGTCCTCGCCCCAGCTCTCGAGCTTGTCGCGGAGGTCGTGCAGGAAGCGGCCGGCGAGCGCGCCGTCGACCAGGCGGTGGTCGTAGGTGAGCGTCAGGTTCATGATCGGCCGGATCGCGATCACGTCCTCACCGAGCTCGTCCTGGACGACCCACGGCCGCTTGACGACTGCGTAGGTGCCGAGGATCGCCGCCTGCGGCTGGCTGATTACCGGCGTGCCGTGGAAGGTGCCGTAGCCGCCCGGGTTCGTGATCGTGAACGTCCCCCCCTGGACGTCGTCGGGGAGGAGTTGCTTGTCACGGGCGCGCTGCGCGATCTCGGTGACGCTGCGCGCCATTCCGAGCAGGTTCAGGCCCTCGGCGTGCTTGACGACCGGGACGATCAGGCCTTTGCCGTCCGCGAGCTCGACGGCGAACCCGAGGTTGACGTAGTTGCGCGTGACGATCTGGTCGCCGCGGAGCTCGCCGTTGATCCACGGGTAGTCCTTGAGCGTCTCGACGGTCGCGCGCGCGACGAAGATGAGGTACGTCGGGTTGACTCCGTAGGTCTCCTGGTACTCGCGCTTCAGCTTCTTCCGGATCGCGACCACCTTCGACATGTCGACCTCGATCGCGCTCGTCACGTGCGCGGAGGTGTCGAGCGAGCGGCGCATGTGCTCGGCGATGCCCTTGCGCATCGCGTTCATCGGCTCGAGGGATTCCCCTGCCTCAGCCTCCGGCTGCGGCATAGCTGCTGGCGGTGGAGCTGGGGCTGCTGCTTCGGGCGGAGGCGCGGCCGGGGTTTCGGCAGGCTTGGCCGGAGCGCCGGACTCGACGAACGCAAGGATGTCCTTCTTCGTGACGCGGCCGCCGCGCCCCGTGCCCGGCACCTGGCTGACGTCGATGGCGTGCTCGGATGCAATCCGAGCGACGACCGGCGAGACGAACGTCTTCGAGTCGCCTGCTCCGTCCGTCGGCGTAGGTGGCGGAGCCGCGGCAGGCTCGGCAGCATGCGGCTCCGGCGCTTCGGCCTGCGGCTCGGGCGCGGGCGCCTCCTCGGCGGCCGGCGCTGGCTCCTCCGGAGCCGCGACCTCGGTGCCCGCGGGCCCGATCACGGCCAGCTTGGTCCCGACGTCGACGGTCTCGCCCTCGGGGACGAGAATCTGGAGCACCACGCCCTCGCCGGGGCTCGGAACCTCGGTGTCGACCTTGTCGGTCGAGATCTCGAGCAGCGACTCGTCGGCCGCGACCTGGTCGCCCTCCTGCTTGAGCCACTTCGTGATCGTCCCCTCCGAGACGGAGACGCCCATCTGGGGCATGACGACGTCGATGGCGGTGTCCGTAGCCATCAGCGGTCACCTCCTGCCCAGATCGTGCCCGCCGGCCGCGAAACGCCCGTCTCGGAAGGACGCAGGGAGCGTTCGTAGCCGGAGGCTACGGGCGCGACTGAGGACGCAGCGAGACGGCGCGTTGCAGCGCCCCGGCGGGTGCGAGATGGGAAGGAGGGGGCCGACGTCAATACTCGGCCAGCTCCTTGATCCCGGCCACCACGTCCTCGACCTGCGGGATGAACGCCTTCTCGAGCGGCGGCGAGAACGGGACGGGTGTGTCCGGCGCCGTGATCCGCTTGACGGGCGCGTCGAGGTTCTCGAAGCCGTCCTCCGCGATCGTGGCCGCGATCTCCGCGCCGAAGCCGCCCGTGCGCGTGTCCTCGTGCAGGACGACCACCTTCGAGGTCTTGGCCGCGGTCTCGAGCACCGCTTCCCGGTCCCAGGGAATCAGCGTGCGCAGGTCGAGGATCTCCGTGGAGATGCCCTCGGACTCGAGCTCCTTCGCAGCTTCCTCCGCCGTGTAGACCATCGCGCCCCATGTGATCACCGAGATGTCGTCTCCTTCGCGGTGGACGCGGGCCTTGCCGAAGGGCGTCGTGTAGCGCTCGTCCGGCACCTCGGCCTTGATCCGCCGGTATAGGTGCTTGTGCTCGAAGTAGAGGACGGGGTTCGGATCCTGGATCGCGCTTGCGAGCAGGCCCTTCGCGTCCTCGGGCGTCGCGGGGCAGACGATCTTGAGGCCGGCGATGTGCGCGAACGAGCTCTCGGGGTTCTGGGAGTGGAACGGCCCGCCCGAGAAGCCGCCGCCCGAGGGGAGTCGCACCGTGATCGGGACCGGCGTGCCGGCGCGGTAGCGCTGCTTGGCCGCGACCGTGACGAGGTGATCCCAGGCGCAGGAGATGAAGTCGGCGAACTGCATCTCGGCGACCGGGCGCATTCCCATGATCGCGGCGCCCGTGCAGCCGGCGACGATCGCGGTCTCCGACAGCGGGGCGTCGATCACGCGCCAGTGGCCGAACTCCTCCTGGAAGCCCAGGGTGACCTTGAAGGCGCCGCCGTAGACGCCGACGTCCTCCCCGATCACGAACACGCGCTTGTCGGCCCGCATCTCCTGGCGGAGCGCGTCGGAGATCGCCTGCAAATAAGTCTTTTCCGCCATTACTTGTGGTGAGGCGTGTCGAGCTCCTCGGGCGTCGCGAAAACGCCCTCGGTGAGCGTGGACGGATCCGGCAGCGGCGACTCCTCGGCGCGCGCGAGCGCGTCGTTCAGGAGCTTCTTGACTCCGGCCTGGATCTCATCCTCCTCCTCGTCGGACATTTCCGCGTTCTCCCGCAGCCAGGTCCGGAAGCGCTCGATCGGATCGCTCTTCGCCCATTCCTCGAACATGTCCTTGGGGACGTAGAAGGCGTCGTCGTGGACGGCGTGGCCCTCCATGCGTAGCGTCAGGCACTCGATCAACGTTGGGCCGCCCCCGCCGCGCGCCTTCTCGATCGCGCGCTTTGCCTCGCGGTAGACGGCGAGCACGTCGGAGCCGTCGACGACCACGCCCTCGAATCCGTAGGCCTCGGCACGATCGGCGACATGCTCGGTCGCATACTCGAGGTGGGTCGGGGTCGAGTACGCCCACTGGTTGTTGTCGCAGACGAAGACGACCGGCAGGTGCCGGACGCCGGCGAAGTTCATCCCCTCGTGGGTGTCCCCGCGTGCCGATGCGCCCTCGCCGAACCAGGCGACCGCGACCCGCTTCTCGTCCCGAATTCGGAACGCCAGCGCGCAGCCGACCGCGACCGGGAGCATCGCCGGCAGGTGGCTGACCATCGCGAGCAGTCCCAGGTTGGAGTCGGCCATGTGGACGTTGCCGTCGCGTCCCTTGGTCGGGCCGTCCGCGCGGCCCATGTACTGGGCGATGATCCGCCAGGGCTCGACACCGCGCACGACGTGGACGCCCATGTCGCGGTGGAGAGGGGTGCCGACGTCGTCGGGGCCGAACGCGGTCGCGATCCCGACGGAGGCGGCCTCGTTCCCGCGCCCCGTGTAGAAGGAGCCGGGGATCTTGCCCTGCCTATAGAGGATGTGGCCGCGCTCCTCGATTCCGCGCGTGAGCAGCATGTTGCGGTAGATGCCCAGGAGGTCCTCGCGGTCGAGACCTGCCTCCTTCACCTCTTTGAGCGAGCCGACCGGCTCGGCCTCGCGCGCAATCGCCATGCCGGGCGGAACTCTAGCGAGCGCGTCCGACTAGAGTGCTCGTCCGTGGGCAAGGCTTCCGACTGGCTGCGCGAGGAGCGTCGCAAGACCCTCGGCGACTGGGTCTCCTTCTGCCTTGCGTGCGGATTCACGCAGCGCTACTTCGAAGAGTGGGAGGACGAGCTGCCCCCCGAGTGCCCGCAGTGCGGCGGTGAGATGAGAGCTCGCTGCCCTTCCTGCGACGCGCGCTTCAGCTCGGCCTTCGCGGTCGACTGCGAGGCCTGCGGCGAGGCGCTTCGCCCGGCGGAGCAGTTCGGAGTGCAGATCCGGCGGAGCCGCTAACTCAGCGAGCTCCTGATCGCATCGACGGCGCGCAGGCTCAGCGCCGCGATCGTCAGGGTCGGGTTGGCGGTGCCGACCGTCGGGAAGACCGCGGAGCCGAGGACGAAGCAGTTGCGGTGGCCGTGGACGCGGAGGTCGCGGTCGACGACGGAGGTCCGCGGGTCCTCGCCCATCGGGCACGTTCCCATGATGTGACCTGCGCCCTGCGGGCCGTTCCAGTGCTCGACCTCCGTCGCGCCGATCGCCGCGAACAGGCGCTCGTGCACCCGCCGGGCTTCAGCCAGGCCCGCGCGCGCGTATCCGCCCGTTCTATATGAGATCTCGGGCCTCGGGATCCCGAGCGAGTCGCGCTTCTCCGACGGCTGTACGCGGTTCTCGCGATCGCGAAGCGGCTCGACGAGGCTAGCCACGCGGATCTGGCGCGCCAGTCGCTTGCCCAGCGAGCGGAGGCCGTCGGGACCGAGCGTGCTCGAAGCCTCTGCGACCGCTTGGACGGTCGGATCACCCTTCGGCCACGACCAGCCATCGTTTCCGATCTCGATGCGAAAGGCGCCGCGGCGCCGCCGGAACGCCCCGTCGCGCAAGACTTCGATCCCGCTCGTGGACAGCGGTCCCCGAAACGGGTAGACGGGCTCGGGCGCGAGCGCCCACGAGAGCTGCGTCGGGTGGTCCATCAGGTGGCGACCCACGAGGTCGTTCCCGTTTCCGAGGCCCGTCCGATGCGTGCCGCGGCGCGAGAGCAGCATCAGCTTCGGCGTTTCGATCGCGTTCGCCGCGAGTACGAGCGTCCGGCCACTCGCGATGTGTTCCTCGCCGTCGGGCGTCAGGAAGCGGACGACGACGTTCTCCGGCGTCACCGCGACGTCGTGCGCGACGGCGGAGTCGACCACACGCACGCCGTGCCTCTTCGCCTCGGCGACGGTGACGCTCGCGTCGTACTTCGCGCCGATCGGGCAGATGGGAATGCAGCTCGCGTTGCCGCAGCACGCCGGCCTGCCGTCGTGCGCCTCGCTGTTTCGTGCCTGGGGCGTCGCGCTCACCTCGAGCCCGAGCTTCGCCGCGGCTTTCGTGAACCGGCCGTCGAGGTAGGACTGCGGGATCGGCGGCATCGGATACGGCGTCGAGCGGGGTGCGCCCAGGCCGAGAGAGTCGACGCCGGAGACCCCGATCGCGCGTTCGGCCCGGCCGTACCAGGGCTCCAGCTCGTCGTAGGTAATCGGCCAGTCGACCCCGCGCCCGTAGGCGTTGCGCAACCGGAAATCGTTCGGAACGAGGCGAAGCGCGGTGCCGAGCCAATGCCAGGTGGTTCCGCCGACGCGCCGCTCGTAGGTGCTCTGGAACAACTCCGGCCCGGATTGCACGTAGTAGCCCCTCGGCTCGAGCACGGTTGGGCGCGGGGCATAGCTCACGTCCTCGTAGGCCGATTCCGGGACTCGCGCGGCGCTCAACTGGAAGCGGAGCACAGCGTCCGGGCGGTCGACCGGCGGTCCTGCCTCCAACACGGCGACGTCGACCCCTTTGCGCGCGAGCCCGTTTGCGGCCAACGCGCCGGCGATGCCGGCGCCGACGACGATCACGTCCGCTCGAACGTCGTCGCTCATGGGCCAGCCCTTGGCTCATGAGCGTGTGGGAGGGGGTGTGGGGGAACCGGGAGGTTCCCCCACGTCGGGTTGTAAGAAGGGGGCTCGTGGGGGAAACATGGTTTCCCCCACGGGAGCGAGCTGAAGGCGAGCGACCGTCATGCCGCGCGCTTCGCCGGCGGCCGGGCCCAGACGCCGGTCGCGCCCAGACACGTGCTCGGTGGGTGAGCAAACGGCATCGCCCGCCAGACGAGCGCGTCGGTGTACGTGACTACGACGCGGCCGCAACGGGCCGGGACGGTCCCGCTCCACCAAGCGGCCGCGATCGCGCGGGCGCATGTCTTGGCCTCTGCCGACCGCAGCGCCCCGGATGCCTCGAGCGCCGCGAGGTCTCGCGGACCGCTTGGTCCGTCGTAGCCGGCGGAGCGAACGAGCTCCGACGGGCTCATCGAAAGGTCGGCGTCCTCGAGGAGCTCGAAGTAGGCGGGCGCGTGTTGCACCGGGAGCTGTCGCTCGCCGGTCAGCACGCGGGACAAGGCAACGAACTCGCCGACGTCGACGGGTCGTTTTCCGCGCCCGCAGCCGGAGACCGCGACCCCGCCGATGGCCACGGCGCCGGCGACTACGAACCCGCGCCGTGTCAGCCTCGCGTTGCCGGGCGGCTTCACGCGCCGCGCTACTTGATCTTCGAGAACCGGATCACCGTGACGGTGGCGTCCTGCCCGATCTCCCGGTTGTAGAGCTGGCTCAGGAAGTGGGCCATCTCCTCGGGCCGTCGGATCTCGGGGTTGTCGTGCTCGATCTCGCGGGGTGAGAGCTCGCCGAGGGTCTTCACCTCGATCTTGTCGATGACGGCCTCGAAGATCCGCTCGCGGGGCCCAAAGCGTGCTCCAGCCAGCACCTGGACGACCATCCCCTTCTTGTATTTGTCCGACTTGTCCCCGAGCCGGATCGTCGCGGTCTTCCGCAGCGAACGGAGCTGATCGGCCACGAGGGGCGAGTAGAAGTTGAGCGCGTACATTGTCGGGGTTCGCTTCGGCCTAGGGGCCGCCGAGCGGGATCATAAGGGCTGGTCGCTCAATGCAGCGACCGCCTTTTCGGCCATCTCCCTCTCGCCTCTGTAGGCAAGGAGCTTCGGCGCCTCCTCGAGCGGCAGCCAGTGCACCTCGGCCACCTCGTGCGCGTGCTCGGGCGGCACGTCGCCGAGCCGGCCGGAGCTGTAGCGCAGGAGGTAGAAGCTGACCACCTTGAAGATGCGCTCGCCCTCCCAGGTGTAGACGTAGCGCACGTCTCCGAGCTTTCCGAGCGGCCGCGCCTGGACGCCCGTCTCCTCCGCGACCTCACGCAGGGCGGTCTCCTCTGGCCGCTCGCCGTGCCCGACGAGCCCTTTCGGAAGCGCCCAAAGGCCCTTCGGCTTTCCCGCCGGCCGGATCGCGGCGGCGAACCACGCTCCCCGCATCCGCCGAACGACTACCCCGCCGGCGGAGAACTCGCGCTTCACGCTGGTGTTTGTAACACACGACGGGATGGTTCTCGCCAGGGCCTTGCGCGAAGCCGCTCAGGCTGGATAGAATCGTTCTGGCACTTCACATGTGAGAGTGCCAAGTAGTGTCACAAAGTGACGACAGAAGCGAGGAGGAACCCCATGAATCTACAGCCGTTGGGCGACCGCCTCATCGTCGAGGTTCTCGAGGAAGAGGAAACCACCACCAGCGGGATCGTCCTTCCGGACACCGCGAAGGAAAAGCCGCAGCGCGGCAAGGTCCTGGCGGTGGGCCCGGGGAGCCGGAACGAAGAGACCGGTGAGCACGTCCCGATGGACGTCGAAGAGGGTGACGAGATCATCTTCTCCAAGTACGGCGGTACCGAGATCAAGCTCGGCACCGACGATGTTCTGATCCTGCGCGAGTCCGATGTGCTGGCGAAGGTCGTCGGCGATCGCGAGCTCGCGGGCGCAAAGTCGTAAGACGAAGAGCAGTCAAGGAGGAAACGAATGGCTCACAAGGAGCTGAAGTTCAGTGAGGATGCGCGCCGCTCGCTCGAGCGGGGCGTGAACATCCTGGCCGATGCCGTCAAGGTGACGCTCGGCCCCAAGGGGCGCTACGTCGTGCTCGACAAGAAGTACGGCGCGCCCACGATTACGAACGACGGCGTCACGATCGCGCGTGAGATCGAGGTCGAGGACGTCTTCGAGAACCAGGGCGCCCAGCTCGTCCGCGAGGTCGCCACGTCGACGAACGACGTCGCCGGCGACGGGACGACGACCGCTACGGTCCTCGCTCAGGCAATCGTCCGCAGCGGCCTCAAGAACGTCGCGGCCGGCGCCAATCCGATGGCCCTCAAGCGCGGCATCGAGCAGGCCGTCGAGAAGGTCGTCGAGAACCTGAAGGAGCAGTCCAAGGAGATCTCCGGCAAGGAGGACATCGCGCGCGTCGCGACCGTCTCGTCCCGTGACCGTGAGATCGGCGACGTCCTCTCCGACGCGATCGAGAAGGTCGGCAAGGACGGCGTCGTGAACGTCGAGGAGGGCCAGACCTTCGGCCTCGAGCTCGAGTTCACCGAGGGCATGCAGTTCGACAAGGGCTACCTCTCGCCCTAC
>DASWEE010000144.1:0-97209 GCA_036394915.1 Gaiellaceae bacterium
ACCTCCCGGCTGGAAGGTCTCGAGCGGTACGGGTTACGGCCTCGTCAGGTCAGGCGACGCTCCCGCCACGCTCGTGGCGCCAAGACCAGGCCCAGCTGCGCGGTCGGGAGGTCATCGTCTTTCAAGGGTAGAGACGTCACCCGCGCCGGTCAAGCCCGCGCAGCTCCCGCTTCATCAGGTCGAGGATCTCGCCGACGAGCTCGTGCAGGCCCTTCTCCGACAGCGGGCCCTTGTTGAACTTGGCCAGCTCGCGGTGGATCTTCTTCTCCTGCCTGATGTCGAGGAACCCGACGCCGTGCTCCTCCTTGTGCTTCCGGAGCCGCTCGACGAGCTGGAGCCGTGCGTTGACGGCGTCGACGATCAGGCGGTCGAGCTCGCCAATCTGGGCTCGAAGCTCCTCCACGTGGGGATCGTCGGGCATACGGGGACACCGTACAGGCGGGCGATTTCGGCGGCCGCGGGCTCCAGGGAGGCGGGATAAGCGCGGGACGCGCGCCAGCCGAGCTGCGCCTCGACGACCTTTCCCCAGAGCGCGACCTGTCCCAGCACGCGACCGACGACGTGCAGGTCGTCGCGGCCGAGCAGGTACCGGCGCGCACCGTCGGGCTCGCGGACCGCATAGATGCCGCAGGCGCAGGCCGGGTCAGGAGCGGTGTGCCCGTGCGGGCACACGGCGGCGAGTGGCCGGCCGGGCTCCCACACGTCGTCGTAGAGGACGGACTGTAGGAGCCCGTCGTCCCGGACACACCACGCGCGCCAGCCGAGGATCCTCGACGACGATCGTGCGCTCAGGCTGCCCGATCTCCAATTCGGATCTCGCGCGGCGAGACGATCTCGTCGATCAACCCGTACTCGACCGCCTCTTGCGGGCTCATGAACCGGTCACGGTCGATGTCGCGCAGGACGTGCTCGACCGGCTTGCCCGAGTGCTCGGCGATCAGCTCGGCCATCCGCTGCCGCATCGAGAGCACCTCGTGCGCATGGATCTCGATGTCGGTCGGGGTGCCGCGAAAGCCGGCCGAGCCCTGGTGGATCATGATCTTCGAGTTCGGAAGCGCCATCCGCTTCCTCGCGGCGCCGCCGCAGAGGACCATCGCCGCCGCCGACATGCACATGCCGACCGCGATCGTGCGCACGTCCGGCTTCACGTACTGGACGGTGTCGTAGATCGCCATCCCCGCGTAGGCCGAGCCCCCGGGGGAGTTGATGTAGAGGCTGATGTCCTTGTCCGGGTCCTCCGCCTCGAGGAACAGAAGCTGGGCGGCGACCACGTTCGCGACGTCGTCGTCGACCTCGGTGCCGAGGAAGACGATCCGCTCGCGCAGCAGGCGGGAGTAGACGTCGAAGGCCCGCTCGCCGCGGGAGTCGGACTCGATCACCATCGGGATGACGCCCACGTTAGGCGGGTGCGAGCCAGGCTGAAGCCTGGCACGCGATCGATGGGATCCCCTTCGACGCAAGCACTACGAGGGATGGGGAGTTGTAGAATGCAACCGCACAGTTGCGCATAATACACGCAACTGAACGGTTGCGGAAGGAGGAGCGGTGGAGGTCACGAGAGAGCTGGTTCTGCCGGCGCCGCCGGATGAGGTCTGGGAGGAGCTCACCGATCCCGAGCGGCTGGAGGAGTGGTTTGCGAGCGAGGTCGAGCTCGAGGTCGAGGAGGGCGGCGAGGGCCACTTCCGCTGGGAGAACGGGGAGGAGCGGCACGCCGTCGTCGAGGAGGTCGAGGAAGGACGGCGCCTCGGCTACCGCTGGACCGACGAGGACGGCAACGAGACGCACGTCGGCTTCACGATCGAGGAGGTCGACGAGGGCACACGCGTCGTCGTGACCGAGACGGCTCCGGTGGCGGAGTGGGGGCCGGCGCTCGAGCTCCGCGCGTTTGCCCTCGCCGTCGCCTGAACATGGACAGCCGCGCCGGGCCGGTCTTCTCGGCCCTCGCCGACTCGACTCGCCGCAACGTCGTCGAGGCACTCGCTTCGCGGGAGACCGCGACCGCGACCGAGCTCGCAGCCGAGCTTCCCGTCACCCGGCAGGCGGTGTCGAAGCACCTGAACGCGCTCAGCGCCGCGGGGCTCGTCGAGGGTGAGCGGCAGGGTCGGGAGACGAGATACCGGCTGATGCCGGAGGCACTCGGCGAAGCGCTCACGTGGATGGAGCAGGTCGGCGGCCAGTGGGAGCGGCGGCTCGCCGCCCTACGCTCGCGCTTCCCCGATCGGTAGGGTCGCGGCGTGAGCCGCTTCGAGGAAGTCGTCGAGGTCGCGCGCGCCGGGATGGAGGAGCTGAACGTCCCGGGTATCGCGCTCGGCATCCTCTCGGAGGGCGAGGAGGAGACGGCCGGGCTCGGAGTGACGAGCCTCGACAACCCGCTCGAGGTCACCACCGAGACGCTGTTCCAGATCGGCTCGATCACGAAGACGTACACGGCGACCGCGATCATGCGCCTGGTCGAGCAGGGGAAGCTCGACCTCGACGATCCGGTCCGCAAGTACGTGCCGGAGTTCCGGCTCGCGGACGAGGACGTCGCCTCCCGGGTCACCGTCCGCCAGCTGCTCACCCACACCGCGGGCTGGCTCGGCGACTACTTCGACGATCTCGGCCCCGGCGACGACGCGCTCGCCCGTATGGTCGAACGGCTTGCCCACGTTCCGCAGCTGACGCCGCTCGGCGAGGTGTGGTCGTACAACAACTCGGCCTTCTACCTCGCCGGACGCGTGATCGAGGTCGTCACCGGTATGCCCTTCGAGCGGGCTCTGCATGAGCTCGTCCTCGACCCGCTCGGCCTCGAGCAGTCGTTCTTCTTCGCCGACGAGGTGATCACGCGGCGCTTCGCGGTCGGCCACAGCCTGAACGAGGAGCAGGAGACTGTGGTCGCGCGGCCGTGGGCGATCGGTCGCGCCGCGCATCCTGCCGGCGGGATCGTCGGCAGCGTGCGCGACCTGCTGCGCTATGCGCGGTTCTGGATCGAGGGCGGCGACCTGCTGGAGCCGGAATCCGTGGCCGAGATGCTTCGCCCGCAGGTTCCGATCGGCGGCGACATCGACGCCGTCGGCCTCGCGTGGATGCTGAGGACGCTCGACGGCGTGAAGCTGATCGGTCACGGCGGCGGGACGAAAGGCCAGGTCAGCTGGCTCGCGATCGCGCCGGAGCAGGGATTCGCGCTCGTCGTCCTGACGAACCACGAGTACGGGGGCGTTGTGGGCCAGCGGGTCGTGGACAAGGCCTACGAGACGTATCTGGGGGTGCGCGAGCCGGAGCTCGAGCCGATCGAGCTCGATCCGGCGGACTATCTCGGCCGCTACGAGTCCAGGATGGGGGACGTCGAGCTCGTGCAGACCGACGGCGGCCTCGAGCTGCGGATGGAGCCGAAGGGCGGATTCCCTACGCCGGACACGCCGCCGGAGCCGGCGCCGCCTCCGGCCCCGGTCGCGTTTGCGAGCGCGGACGAGATCTTCGTCCCGGAGGGGATGTTCAAGGGCGGCCGCGGGGTCTTCCTCCGCGACGCCGAGGGTCGCATCGCCTGGCTCCGCGTTGGAGGCCGCGTCCACTCTCCGGTGCGGACGAAGTAACCGGAAAGCCGTCTAATAGGGAGATGGAGACTTCGAGACTCGCCGCCGCCCGCGCCTGGTCGCCCGCGTCCTGGCGAAGCCGTCCCGCGCGGCATCAGCCGCCGTGGCCCGACGGGGAGCACGTCGCCGCCGTCCGCGAGCAGCTCGGCACGCTTCCGCCGCTCGTCTTCGCCGGGGAGGCCCGGGCTCTGACCGAGGCGCTCGCAGAGGTTGCCGCCGGGCGCGCCTTCCTGCTTCAGGCCGGTGACTGCGCGGAGTCGTTCCGAGAGTTCTCGGCGCCGATGATTCGGGACAAGCTGAAGATCCTCCTCCAGATGGCGGCCGTCCTGACCTACGGGGCGACGCTGCCGGTGATCAAGGTCGGCCGGATCGCGGGTCAGTTCTGCAAGCCGCGCTCGTCGCCCTTCGAGCAGGTCGGGGACGTTGAACTGCCGTCCTTCCTCGGGCATATGGTCAACGACGATGCGCCCACCGCGGAGGCGCGCCGGCCCGACCCGGAGCGGATGCTGCGCGCCTACCACCAGTCCGCCTCGACGCTGAACCTTCTCCGCGCGTTCACCAAGGGCGGCTTCGCCGACCTCAACCAGGTGCATGCCTGGAACCAGGAGTTCGTCGCCACCTCGCCGGAGGGGCGGCGCTACGAGCGGATCGCAACCGAGATCGAGCGGGCGCTTCGGTTCATGGCCGCCTGCGGGATCGACGTCGCGGCGCGGCCCGAGCTGCACCAGGTCGATCTGTGGACGAGCCACGAGGGTCTCCTGCTCGACTACGAGGAAGGCCTGACGCGGCGCGACTCGCTCACCGGCGACTGGTACGACTGCTCGGCGCACATGCTCTGGATCGGCGAGCGCACGCGCCAGCCGGACGGCGCGCACGCCGAGTTCTTCTCCGGCGTCCACAACCCGATCGGCTGCAAGCTCGGGCCGGCCGCGACCGCGGACGAGGTGCTCGAGCTGTGCGAGCGGCTCAACCCGGGCCGGATTCCGGGCCGGCTGACCCTGGTCGCGCGCATGGGGGCGGACCGCGTCTCCGACCTCCTTCCTCCACTCCTGCGGGCGGTCCGCGACGCCGAGCACCCGGTCGTGTGGGTCTGCGACCCGATGCACGCCAACTCGATCACGATCGCCTCCGGGCGGAAGACGCGCCGGTTCGACGACGTAATGGCCGAGCTCGCGGGCTTCTTTGCCGCGCATCGGGAGGAGGGCACGTGGCCGGGCGGCGTCCACCTCGAGTTCACCGGCGACGACGTGACGGAGTGCATCGGCGGCTCGGAGGGCGTGCTCGAGGAGCAGCTCGACGGGCGGTACATGACGCTGTGCGACCCGAGGCTGAACGCGCGCCAGTCGCTCGACCTCGCGTTCCGCGTGGCCGAGCTCATGCGTTCCTGAGCCACTCCTCCCAGAAGCCGGAGATCTGCTTGCCGTCGACGTCGGTGAAGCCGTACTCCTGCGCGACCTCGAACACGCGCAGGACCTGACCGGACTTCCCGATCACGTTCGGGTCGGCGGCGAGCGCCGCCACCGCCCGGCCGACGTACTGCGTGGACTCCGTCAGCGCGGCCCGCTCCGGGCTCAGGTTCATCCGTTCCCCGTGCATGAACCCCGGAGAGAGCGCGACGACCGCGATCCCGTGCGGGCGGAGATCCTCAGCCATCCCGAAGGACATCCGGTTCACCGCGGTCTTGACCGTGTCGTAGAACACGTGCCCGTGGTAGCGCTCTCCGAGCGCGAAGCCGATGTTGACGATCAGGCCGCGCCGCTGCGAGAGCATCAGCGGAACACCGAAGCGTGAGGAGATCATCGACGCGCGCAGGCCGCCGGCGAACATCAGCTCCCAGTGCCGCAGGTCGATCTCCCAGAAGTCGAGAGCGGGGTCCGGCGACATCTCGTACCCGCTCCATGCGTTGTTGACGAGCAGGTCGAGGCGTCCGTGCTCGGCGCGGACGCGCTCGAACAGGGCTTCCACCTCGGCGTCGACCGTGTGGTCGCAGCGGACGGCGATTCCGGTTCCTCCGCGCGCGGTCACCTCCTCGGCGGTGTCCTCGACCGTGCCCGGGCGGTCGAGCGTCGTCGGTTCTCCGCGGACGCTGCGCCCGGTGACGTAGACGATCGCGCCTTCCTCGCCGAGGACGAGCGCGATGCCCTTCCCGCCGCCGCGACTCGCGCCGGTGACGACGGCAACGACGTCCTTGAGGCGCTGCATCGGCCTCTCAGGTCCGAAGCGAGATCTCGACGAAGAGGGCGGCGAGGCCCAGAAGGCCCGTGAGCCACATCGTCATCAGCCACCGGCGAGTGTCGTAGAGCTCGCTGCGGAGGCTGTTCACCTGTCCGGACAGGTCGCTGCGAAGATCGTTGGCCTGTCCGGTCAGGTCGCCGCGTAGGCCCTGCATCTCGAGCCTGAGCTCCTGGACGGCGCTCTCCAGCCCGTCGAACCTCCGCTCGAGGCCGTCGAACCTCACTTCGAGAACATCCTGCCGCATCACGCGATCCGCCAGCTCGTCGAGGCGGTCGTCGGTCCAGCGGGAACGCTCCACAGCCATTCGACCATCGTACGAGTCCATTCTGCGCGAAACCCTGCGGGATCCGCAACAGTTCGCCCGATGCGAGTCGCAATCATCGGCACCGGCCTGATCGGCGCTTCGGTCGGCCTCGCCGCCAAGCGCCTCGACGGCAGCTCGATCGCCGGCTTCGACCCCGACGAGCGTGCGCTCGCCGTCGCCCTCGAGCGGGGAGCGATCAACGACGCCTGCGGCTCGTTGCAGGAGGCGGTCGAGGGAGCCGAGCTCGCCGTGGTCGCGACTCCGGTCGGGCAGCTCGCCGCCGGGATCTCCGCAGCGCTCGAGGCGACGGGGGAGGAGTGCTCGATCACCGACGTCGGCTCGACGAAGGCGCGGGTCTGCGCGGCGGCCACAGGGTCGGCCCGGTTCGTGGGCGGCCACCCGGTGTGCGGCTCCGAGGCGCACGGCCCCGCCAACGCCCGCGCCGACCTCTTCGAAGGCGCGACGTGGTTCCTGACGCCGCTGCCCGAGACCGATCCGGCCCGCTACCGCCTCGTCCACGGCTTCGTCAGCTCGCTCGGGGCGGTGCCGGTCGCGGTCGACCCGGGCGTCCACGACCGCCTGGTCGCGCTCAGCAGCCATCTCCCGCACGTGCTCGCGAACCTGGTTGTCAATCAGGCGGGCGGCTCGCGCATCGACGGCCACGACGTGCTCGGCGCGGCCGGCGGCTCGCTGCGGGACATGACCCGCGTCGCCGGGGCGAACCCGCGCATCTGGGTGGACATCTTCCTGGAGAACTCCGAAGCCCTGCGCGAGGCTCTGGCCGAGCACCGACGCGGGATCGGGAGGCTCGAGGACGCTCTCGCCGCAGGCGACGCGGGCTTCCTCGCGCGCTGGATCGGAGAGGCCTCCAGGAACCGCGGTCGCATCCTCGAGGAGGCATATCCCGATCCGGGGGCGCTCCAGCAGCTCCGCGTCCACGTTCCCGACCGGCCCGGCGTGCTGGCCGGGATCACACAAGCTCTCGGCGCGGAGCGGATCAACATCGAGGACTTCGAGCTCCAGCACCTCTCTCCGGAGCGGGGCGGCTCGCTCCGGCTGCTCGTCGCCGGCGAGGACGAGGCCGAGCGAGCCGCGCGCCTGCTCGAGGAGCAGGGCTACGGGGTCGAGGTCTCACCCGTGCTGGAAGAGCAGTGATGCGGATCGCGCCCGCAACGGTGCTGAGCGGCGATGTCGCGGTGCCGGGCGTCAAGGGCATCTCCCAGCGGGCCGTCCTGCTCGGCGCGGTGGCCGAAGGCGAAAGCGTGATTCGCGGCTTCGGCCGCGCCGCCGACACCGAGGCGGCAATCGGCGCGGTGCGGGCGCTGGGGGTGGAGGTCGCCGAGGAGGATGTCGACGTCCTCCGGATCACGGGGGCCGGCCTCTACGGCCTTCGCGAGCCGGAAGCACCGATCGACTGCGGGAATGCGGGAACGGTCATGCGCTTGCTCGCCGGGCTGCTGACGGGACAGGAGGGACGGTTCGAGCTGGTCGGAGACGCGTCGCTCTCGGGCCGCCCCCAGGAGCGCGTGGCGGAACCGCTGCGCCTGATGGGCGCCCGTATCGAGACCAACGAGGGCCATGCCCCCGTGCGCATCGAGGGCGCTCCCCTGCATCCGATCCGCTATGAGCTGCCGGTCGCGAGCGCTCAGGTCAAGTCCGCCGTGCTGCTGGCCGGGCTGTACGCGAAAGGCGGGCCGACAACCGTGGTCGAGCCCATACCGACCCGGGACCACACGGAGCGACTGCTGCCCGCGCTCGCCGTCCGTGTGCGCCGCTCCGCGCGCGACATCAGCGTCTCGCCGGTCAAGCGCCTGCGCCCGTTCGAGCTCGAGATTCCGGGCGACTTCTCCGCGGCGGCGCCGTTCGTCGTCGCGGCTGCGCTCGTGCCGGGCTCGCGGGTTCGAATCCACGGAGTGAACGTGAATCCGACCCGCACCGGGCTGCTCGACGTGCTCGAGCGGATGGGCGTCCACATCGCCCTCTTCAACCGGAGCAGCGCCGGCGGGGAGCCCGTCGCCGATCTCGAGGTCCGCTCGCCCGAGCGCGAGCTCCGGGCGGCCTCGATCGAACGGGCGGAGGTCCCCTTGCTGGTCGACGAGCTGCCGCTGTTCGCGCTCGCAGCCGGCCTGGCGCGCGGCGAGAGCGTCGTCCGCGGCGCCCAAGAGCTTCGGGTCAAGGAAACCGACCGCATCGAGACCGTCACGACCGCGCTTCGGGGGATCGGCATCAGGATCGAGGCGACCGGGGACGGTTTCCGCGTCCGGGGCGTGCCGACCCGTCCGGCCGGCGGGAGCGTCGACTCCGGCGGCGACCACCGGATCGCGATGCTCGGCGCGGTCGCGGGCCTCGTCTCGCGTGACGGCGTCGAGATCGAGGGCGCCGAATCGGTCGCTATAAGCTTCCCCGGATTCTGGGATATCCTCGCGCAACTCGCTCGATGAGCGATTTGCGCTAGTGGAAAGCGCATGCAATTCGACCCCTCACAAACCACTAGCCCTTTCGACCGAAGGGCGAAAGGGCGAGGCCTTTGATCGTCGCGATAGACGGTCCTGCGGGAGCGGGCAAGAGCACCGTCGCGAGGCTGCTGGCGGAGCGTCTCGGCTTCCGTTATCTCGATACGGGAGCGATGTACCGGGCCCTCACCTGGCTCGCGCTGCTGTGGGAGGTGCCGCTCGACGACGAGACCAAGCTGGGGGAGCTCGCGAAGGGGTATCCGGTCACGTTCGACCGGGACGGCGAGGTCTGGATCGCCGGGAACGACGTCACGAAGGAGATCCGGGACGCGAGCGTCGACAAGGTCGTCTCGACCGTCGCTCGGCATCCCGCCGTGCGCGAGATCATGCGCGCCCGCCAGCGCGAGCTCGCGCAGGAGGGGGACGCGATCATCGAGGGCCGCGACATCGGCACCGTCGTCGCCCCGAACGCGGACGTGAAGGTCTATCTCGTGGCCGACACCGACGAGCGAGCCCGCCGCCGGATCGCGGATCGTCCCGGGATCGGCCCCGACGCGCTCGCCACCGATCTCCGGCTTCGAGACGAGCGGGACGCTGCGCAGATGCAACCGGCCGAGGACGCAGAACTGATCGACACTACGGGCCTGGACGTCGAAGCGGTCGTCGACCGGATCGAGCAGCTCGTGCGCGCGCGACTACCGGCCTAGCCTTACCCGGACAGGATCGGAAACCCCTCGCGGCTCGCGGCGAGCGCAAGCCGCTCGTCGAGCGTGACGAGCTCGAGTGTCTCCGGGCGCTCCTCCGAGGCGACGATCGCTGCGGCGAGTTGAAACGCGTCGGCGGCACGGACATCGTGCACCCGGACAAGACGCAAAGCAGCTCGACGAAGCGAATCGCTCGGGTCGATCTCGAGCCACCGCCCCTGAAGCTCGGTGAGGCGTGCGAGCGAGCTCTCCAGCGCCTCTGGCTCGATTTCTCCACCGCGCTCCCGGCGCCCGAGCGCGGATGCGCATTCGATGGGGGTCGCCCACCAAGCGGCCACCGCCGGATCGGCGTCGTAGGCCCGCTGCATGGAGGGGGTGGACGCCTCCTCGACGAGGAGCGGCACGACAGCGGAGCTATCCCAGAACCTCAACGGCCTTCGCGGCGCTCCTCGAGGAGTGCTTCCAAGACGCTCGCCTTTGCCTTCGGCGGTGGGGTGAGAAGCAGGTTCGACCGGCCGCCTTTCCCTCGCCGTATGAGTCCTGCGCGCTCGAGGCGCCTGATGCGTGCCTCGTCCTCTCCGAGGTCGCCACCCGCTGCCGGTACCAGCCTGGCTACGGGCCGCCCCCGGTCCGTGATCGTGACGGTTTCCCCGCTTCGCACCAGATCCAGAAGAGCGCTGAAACGGTTACGCGCTTCGCTGATCGAGGCAATCTTCATAGCGCCATTATAGCCATAAACAAGATTACAAAAACGCCACATTATACGCTTTCTCTCATGGAAACGGAGGCGCAGAAGCTCGCAGGAACGGTCGCGGTCGTCGGCTTTCCCAACGTCGGCAAGTCCACGCTCGTGAACCGGCTTTCCGGCTCGCGGCAGGCGGTCGTCCACGAGACGCCCGGCGTGACGCGCGACCGCAAGGAGCTCGTGACGGAATGGAGCGGACAGCGGTTCCTGCTCGTGGACACCGGCGGTGTCGACATCGTCGATCCCTCGCCGATCACGCGCTCGGTCGTCGACCAGGCGCGCGCGGCGGTGGCCGAGGCCGACCTCGTCCTGTTCGTCGTCGACGCGCGCGCCGGGATCACGCCCGGTGACGAGGAGCTGGCGGCGATCCTTCGCCACGCGCGAAAGCCCGTCCTCCTGCTCGCCAACAAGATCGACGACCCGTCGCGAGAGGCCGATGCGGCCGAGTTCCACCGGCTCGGGCTCGGGGATCCGATCCCGATCTCGGCCGTCCACGGTCTCGGGACAGGGGATTTGCTCGACGCGATCCTCGTGCGGCTCCCGGGAGGCGGCCGGGCGGAGGTGGGCGAGGATGCGATCAGCGTCGCGATCCTCGGCCGTCCGAACGTCGGAAAGTCGAGCCTGCTGAACGCGATCCTCGGTCAGGAGCGGGTGATCGTCGCGGAAACGCCCGGCACGACCCGGGACGCAATCGACACCGTGTTCGAGCGGGAAGGCCGCACGTTCGTGTTCGTCGACACCGCGGGCCTCCGGCGCAAGCGCCGGCAGCGCCAGGGGGTTGAGTATTACTCGGAGCTGCGGGCGCTGCAGGCCGCCGAGCGCGCGGATGTGGCTCTCGTCGTCGTCGACGCGGCCGAGGGGCTCGTCGACCAGGATCTCGCCGTCGCCGACGTCGCCCGCAAGGCCCACTGCGCGACGCTCGTGGTCGTGAACAAGTGGGACGTCGCCCAAGTCGGTCTCGAGGACATGCGGCCGCGCCTGGAGGCAAAGCTCCGCCAGCGCCCGAGGATGGTCGCCGTCTCCGCCAAGACCGGCCGCGGGATCAACCGGATGCTCGACCGGATCGAGGAGCTGTTCGAGCGCTCGAGCTCACGCGTCTCGACGGGCGAGCTGAACCGGTTCCTGGGCGAGCTGAAGGAGGCCCGCCAGCCGCCGTCGCGGAACAACAAGCGGCTCAACCTTCTGTACGGGACGCAGATCCGGTCGCGCCCGCCTCGCTTTCGCATCGTCGTCAACGATCCCGGCCTGATCACGCGCGACTACGGCTACTGGGTCGAGAACCAGCTCCGCGAGCGCTTCCAGCTCGCGGGCGTCCCCGTCGACATCGACTTCGTGAGGCGCAGTTGAGAGCCGTCGTCGTCGGAGGAGGCTCGTGGGGGACCGCGTTCGCGCGCCTGCTCGCCGAGCGGGGCCACGACGTGACGCTGGCCTGCCGCGATCCCGAGCAGGCGGCGGCGATCGCGGAGACGGGGCGCAACCCGCGCTACCTGCCCGACGTCGACCTCGGCGACGTGCGAGCGGCTTCCGTCGCCGAGGCTCCGCTCGAGGACGCAGACCTCGTCGTGATGGCGGTGCCGAGCCAGGTCTTCGCCCAGGTCAGCTCGATGCTGCCCGAGGGACCGCCGGTGCTGAGCCTGACCAAGGGGCTCGACCCGGCGACTGGCAACCGGCTCTCGACGCTCCTGACCGGCCACAGGGTCGCCGTCCTCTCCGGCCCGAACTTCGCCCAGGAGATCGCCGCTGGACTCCCGGCCGCGGCCGTCATCGCGTCCGAGGACGAGGAGCTCGCGGTCTGGCTCCAGCACGAGATCAACTCGCTGATCTTCCGCGTCTACGTCAACGCCGACCTGATCGGTGTCGAGCTCTGCGCGGCGGCGAAGAACGTGATCGCGCTCGCCGCCGGAGCCGTGGACGGGCTCGGTTTCGGCGACAACGCCAAGGCCGCGCTGATCACGCGCGGGCTGGCGGAGATGTCGCGCCTGGCGGCGGCCTGCGGTGCTCGCCCGGAGACGTTCGCCGGGCTCGCCGGGATGGGCGACCTGATCGTCACCTGCTGGAGCCGGCTCAGCCGCAACCGCCGTGCCGGCGAGCTGATCTCGCAGGGCGCCACTCCGGAGGAGGCGGTCGCCGAGATCGGCCAGGTGGTCGAGGGACTGACGACGGCGCCCGTTCTTCGCGATCTGTCGCACCGGGTCGGGATCGAGCTGCCGATCACCGAGGGGGCATGCCATGTCCTCGCCGGTCAGGATCTGTCTGAGCTAGTCTCGAGTCTGATGGGCAGGCGGCCGAGGGAGGAATGAGGGTGCGTAGGAGACTCGGATTTCTCGCGGGAATTGCGCTCGGCGCTGCGCTATTGGCCGGCTGCGGGGGCGGCGGGGGCAAGCCTGCTGCCACGGGCGCGGCCTCGATCGTGCCGGACAAGGTCTCGGCGTTCGTTTCCGTCGACAGCAATCTCGATTCGGCAGGCTGGAAAAAGGCCGAAGCGCTACTGAACCGGTTCCCGGGCAAGGACGACGTGCTCTCGAGCCTCCGCGCCTCGCTCCAGGAGAACGGGTTGAGCTGGGAGCAGGACGTGAAGCCGGCGCTCGGCAACGAGATCGATTTCGTCTGGCTCGACTTCCAGAACGGCGGCAACAACCTCGTCGGGATCACGAAGCCCAAGGACGTCGACAAGTTCAACGCCATGCTCGAGCAGGGCTCGAGCCCATCCGTGCACGAAGAGATCGACGGCTGGACGGTGTTCGCGAACGGCCAGACACAGCTCGACGAGTTCAAGTCGCTTCGCGACAACGGCGGCCGGCTCGACGGCGACTCGGTCTTCAACGACGCGCTCGACGGTCTCCCGAGCGACTCGATCACGAAGGCCTTCGTGAGAGGAAGCGCGATCCAGTCCGCGATCGACCAGGCGATCGAGCAGCAGGGCGGGCCCACCGGCACGACCGCCGACCAGATCGGAAAGCTCGACTCGTTCGGCGCGGCGGTGACGCCGGAGTCGAGCGGGATCCGGATCGATGCCGCGCTGAGCGGGGACCTGAAGCTGGGCGGCTCCGGATACCACGCCGACCTTCCGAGCTCCCTTCCGTCCGGCGCGACGCTCTACCTCTCGTTCAACAACGTGGGTGGAAGGCTCAACACGCTGTTCGACGACTACGCCCGCACCAACCCGAGCTTCGACCAGCAGCGCGCTCAGGTCGAGACCGCGCTCGGCGCGAGCCTCGACGACATCTTCAAGCTCCTGAGCGGCGAGGGCGCGTTTGCCCTCTACCGCACGGCGTCCGGAACCCCGGCGCTGCTGTTCGCCGTCCGCGTGAGCGACGAGGCCAAGGCCCGACGCGTGATCGAGAAGGCGGCCGCGCTCGCCCAGCTCAGCGGTAGCGTGAACGCGAGGTCGGTGCAGATCGGCGCCGTGCAGGCGAGCGAGTTCGACGTGAGCGGGACGGCGATCTACGCCGCCGCGTTCGACGGCAAGCTCGTGATCACGAACAGCCGCGCGTCGATCAAGTCGATGCAGAGCCCAGGGACGAAGCTCGCCGGCGATCCTGCCTACACGGCCGCGGTCTCGGGAGCGGGAATGCCGAGCGAGACGAACGGGTTCCTGTACGCGAACGTGCGCAGCGGGCTCGACTACGCCTTCTCGTACGCGGAGAGCCGCGGCTCGACGATCCCGGCGATCGCGAAGGACAACCTCGCGCCGCTGCGCGGCCTGCTGCTCTACACGACGAAGAGTGGGAAGCGGTTCGTCTTCACCGGCTTCCTGGGCATTGAGTAGCCTTCCCGGCCGCATGACAGCGCGCGAGTTCCTCTTCACCTCCGAGTCGGTCACCGAAGGCCACCCCGACAAGGTCGCCGACCAGCTCTCGGACACGATCCTCGATGCCGTCCTCGCCGACGACGAGAACGGGCGCGTGGCCTGCGAGACGCTGGTCACGACAGGGCTCGTGATCGTCGCCGGCGAGATCACGACCAGCACCTACATCGACATTCCCAAGCTCGTGCGCAAGAAGGTGGCGGAGATCGGCTACACGCGGGCCGAGTTCGGATTCGACGCGGAGACGTGTGGCGTGGTCGTCGCGATCGACGAGCAGTCGCCCGATATCGCCCAGGGCGTCGACCAGGCCTACGAAGTGCAGCACGACCCGGGCGACGACGATCCGCTCGACCGCCTCGGCGCCGGCGACCAGGGGATGATGTTCGGCTACGCCTGCCGCGAGACGGAGGAGCTGATGCCGCTGCCGATCATGCTCGCGCACAAGCTGTGCAAGCGGCTCGCGGAGGTGCGGAAGGCGGACGAGCTGCTCTACCTGCGCCCGGACGGAAAGGCCCAGGTGACCGTCCGGTATGAGGTCGACGAGCACGGCCGCCAGCGGCCGGTGGAGATCGAGCGGATCCTGATCTCGACCCAGCACGCCGACGGGATCGACGCCGAGGCGCTGATCAAGCCCGACCTGGTCGAGCGCGTGATCCGGCCGATCCTCCCGCGCGACCTCTACGACGAGAAGCGGTTCGAGGAGCGCGATTTCGTCTACGTCAACCCGACGGGCAAGTTCGTGCTCGGCGGGCCGATGGGGGATACGGGGCTGACGGGACGGAAGATCATCGTCGACACCTACGGAGGCGCGGCCCGCCACGGCGGCGGTGCCTTCTCCGGGAAGGATCCGACCAAGGTCGATCGCTCCGCCGCCTACGCGGCTCGCTACGTGGCCAAGAACGTCGTTGCCGCCGAGCTTGCCGACCGCTGCGAGGTCAACGTCGCCTACGCGATCGGCGTCGCCCACCCAGTCTCGATCGGGGTGCGCACGTTCGGGACGGAGCAGATCGCGGTCGGCCGGATCGAGGAGCTCGTCAGCGAGCACTTCGACCTGCGGCCGGCGGCGATCCTGCGCGATCTCCAGCTGCAGCGGCCGATCTTCGCCAAGACGGCGGCCTACGGCCACTTCGGCCGTGACGACCACGATTTCACCTGGGAGCGGACGGACAAGGCCGGCGCGCTCCGCGAGGCGGCCGGGCTCGAAGCCGGCGCTTCGGTTGCCTGAGCTCGAGAGCTTTCGCCTCTAGGAAATATTCACAAACTTGAGTCCCTCGGACTCACCCCTCAAATCGGCTCAGCAGTTTCAATCGAATTTGCAGCGTCTTTCTCCAACCGCTGTCTGGCACGTGCCTGGCACCAAGTATTCAGTGCGATATTCATAGACGGCTCGACCTCCGGCTCGGCGTTCCGATCAGACGGTGGCGCGAAGCCGATTCACCCGGCGACGCGCAGCTCCGACACGGTCACGAGCTCGTAGCCCTCTTCGCGGAGACAGGGCAAGAGGTGCCCGAGCGCCTCGACCGTCGGCGTGCAGTCGTCCCGCGAGCTCGTCGGGGGCGGCGGGTAGCCGTCGTGGAGGTCGACGATCGAGCCCGGGCGGATCTCCGCCCAGACGTGGGAGAAGATGCTGTGCGAATCCATCCCCGGCTGCCAGTCCTGGGGATTGACGTCGGCGAAGACGGCGTCGAGCTCGAGCTCGGAGACGATCTTCAGGACGCGGTCGTCGGCGTGGAAGCCGGGTGCACGGAACAAGCGCGGCGGCTCGCCCAGCACCTCGGCGAGCGTCTCGACGCCGGCGGCGATCTCGGCGCGGACCTCGTCGTCGGGAATCTCCGTCAGCCGCGGATGCGTGAGCGTGTGGCTGCCGACCTCGTGTCCGTGGGCGACGATCTTCCGCACCTCCTCGGGGTGCTCGCGGACGCGCGCGCCGATCAGGAAGAAGGTCGCGCGCCCCTCGTGCTCTCGCAGCAGCTCGCGGACCATGGGCGTCCACTGGGAAGGACCATCGTCGAAGGTCAGGGCAACGCGCTTCGCGCCGGGCACCGGCTCGAGCGCCGTCTCCTCAGTCATCTGTGTTTAAAAACACAAAACGAGAGAGGCGTCACGACCTACGCGGCCGGCCGGACGAAGAGCCCGGCGGCGGCCTTCTCGGCGAGGACCCGCTCGTCGCCGTTCAGCCGCACCGTGAACTCGCCGTTCACGTCCTCGACCTCGATCTCGCCGCCCGGCACGAGCCCCTGGTCGTAGAACCAGTGCAGCAGCTCGCCGTCGTGCTCGGCGAGCCGGACGATCGTCGCCCTCGCGCCGGGCTCGAGGTCGGAGAGCGCCGCCAGCTCCTTGTTCTCCTCCTGCTCGAACGCCGTATCGACGGGCCAGCCGTGCGGACAGCGATCGGGGTTCCCGAGCCGCTCGGCGATCCGCTCAACCATCTCGTCCGAGAACGTGTCACCGAGCTCGTCGGCATGGACGTGCGCCTCGGCGGCCGTGTAGCCGAGGAAGTCGGTCAGCAGCCGCTCGATCAGGCGGTGGCGGCGGACGACCTGCTCGGCGCGCTTGCGCCCGGACGCCGTGAGCAGCGCCTCCCGCTGCTCTCCCCGCTCGATCAGGCCCTCCGCTTCGAGCCGCTTCAGCATCTCGCCGGCCGATGCCCGGGAGACGCCGAGCATCTCGGCGACACGGGACGCGAGCGTGGGGGAGCCCGCGGTCACCGGGTGGTACTCGCCGATCGGAAACGCCAGAAAGTAGATCGTCTCGAGGTACTCGTCGACCGAATGTCCAGGCACGCTGCAACTCTAAACGTCCCGTGAGTCCCCGCTACGCATCCGTGTACCCGCTCGTCTCGGCCCGCGCCGTCGCCCGGCCCTTCACGTACGAGGTTCCCGACGACGTCGAGCCGGGAGCCGTCGTTCAGGTGCGCTTCGGCCGCGCGCGCCGCCGCGGCGTCGTCGTCGATGTGGCGGACGCTCCTCCAGAAGGGGTGGACGCGGCCCCGATCGAGAAGGTGGTGGACACCGTCCCGCCCGCGCTCGTCGAGCTCGCGCTCTGGGTCGCCGACTACTACGGCTCGACGCCCGCACGCGCGCTCGAGCTTGTCGCTCCGCTCAAGCGCGCCCGCCGGGCCGAGCGGCCTCAGCCGGCGCTGCGGGAGGCCCTCAGGGGCGAGGCGGCACCGGAGTCGCTGAGCCCTTCCCAGGAGGAGGCCGTCGCGCGAGTTGTCGGTGCGATGGACGCGGGCTCCGGCGCGCACTTCCTCCTGTACGGGGCGACGGGCAGCGGCAAGACCGAGGTATACCTCCAGGCGTGCGCCGCCGCGCTCGAGCGTGGTCTCGGAGCGATCGTGCTCGTGCCCGAGATCGGGCTCACGCCGCAGGCCGTCGGCCGTTTCCGGGTGCGCTTCGGCGACCGGATCGCGATCCTGCACTCGGCCTTGAGCGACGCCGAGCGCCGGGATGAGCGCGAGCGGATCGTCGGGGGCGAGGCCCGCGTCGTGATCGGCGCCCGCTCCGCCGTCTTCGCCCCGGTCCGCGGGCTCGGCCTCATCTGCGTCGACGAGGAGCACGATGCCTCCTACAAGCAGGAGTCCGACCCACGCTACGACGCCCGGACGGTGGCCGCCAAGCGCGCCTCGCTCGAGGGCGCCGTCGCGGTTTACGGAAGCGCGACGCCGCGGCCCGAGAGCTGGGAGCGGCTCGAGCGGCTCGAGCTCGGCGGCCGGCTGGCGGGGCCGTTGCCGCCCGTCCGCGTCGTCGATCTCCGCTACGAACGCGGCTATCCGCTGTCGGCGCCGCTGCTGGCCGAGTTGGGGGCGATCGCCGAGTCGGGCGGGAAGGCGATCCTGCTCCTGAACCGGCGCGGGGTCGCACCTGCGCTGCACTGCCGCGCGTGCGGCAAGACGATCCGGTGCCCGAACTGCGACGTCTCACTGGTGCTCCACAGCGACGGTGTGCTCCGTTGCCATCACTGCGCGTGGGAGGAGCCCGCGCCGGAGACCTGTCCTGCGTGCGGCTCGGCCGAGCTCGCGCGGCTCGGCGCGGGAACGCAGCGGCTCGAGCGGGAGCTGGAGGCGCAAATCCCCGAGCTGGAGCGGATCCGGTTGGACGCGGACACCGTCTCCAAGCCGGGAGCGGCCGCCGAGGCGCTCGGCCGCTTCGCCGCCGGCGACCGCGTGGTGCTCGTCGGAACGCAGATGGTCGCGAAGGGACATCACTTCGCCGGGGTCGCGCTGGCGGCGGTGGTGGACGCGGACACCGGGCTCGGCCTGCCGGACTTCCGTGCCGAGGAGCGGACGTTCCAGCTCCTGACCCAGCTCGCCGGCCGGAGCGGGCGCGACGCACCCGGGCGCGTCCTCGTCCAGACCTTCCAGCCCGATGCGCGCGCGATCCAGCTCGCCGCCCGCCACGACGTGCCCGAGTTTCTCGCCGGCGAGCTCGAGCGCCGCCGCGAGCTCGGCTATCCGCCCTTCCGCCATCTTGTCCGCATCGTCGCCTCGGGGCCAAATGCGGAGGGCCCGGCGCGGCTGTTGAGCGAGCTCAAGGCGGGCCTCGGCAACGGGGATCTGCTCGGCCCGGCCCCCCTGCTGCGGCTGCGCGGCCGCCATCGGGCGCAGCTCGTGGCGAAGACCGAGCACCCGAGGCGGATCGCCGCGCGCGCGGCCGAGCTGCTCGTGGAAGCGGCGACAGCGATGCGAAAGGCGGGGCTCACCGCCGTCGTTGACGTCGATCCGCAAAGCTTGTAGCGATGCGCTACGGACTCGTCGTCTCGAACATCGGGACGCATTCGGACGTGCGGGCTGTCGTCGAGCTCGCCAAGGCGGCGGAGGAGGCAGGCTGGGAGGGCCTGTTCGCCTGGGACCACCTCGGCTTCGTCTGGGGCGTTCCCTCGGCCGACCCGTGGGTGCTGCTGACCGCCTGCGCAATGGAGACGTCCCGCATCCTGCTGGGGACGGCGGTGACGCCGGTGCCGCGGCGCCGCGTCCAGAACCTCGCACACACGGTCGCGACGCTCGATCGGCTCAGCGGCGGCCGCGTCGTCTTCGGCGCAGGTCTGGGCGGGAACCGGAGCGAGTTCGAGCGCTTCGGCGAGGATTACTCGCGCAGGCGGCGGATCGCGCTTTTGGACGAGGGTCTCGACGCGCTCCGGAAGCTGTGGGACGGTGAGACGGTGAACGGCGTCACCCTTCAGCCGCCTCCGGTCGGCCGGGTGCCGATCTGGGTCGGGGGCAAGCGGCGTGACGCGCTCGAGCGAGCGGCCCGCTACGACGGCTGGCTCGCCGACAGCTCGGAGCCGGACCGGATGTCGCTCAGCCCTGGCGAGATCGCCGAGAAGGCGCGCGGGATCCGCGGCGACGTGGTCGTCACCGGCTACTCGTCGCTTGCAAACCCTCGCGACTACGAAGTGGCCGGCGCGACCTGGTGGCTCGAGAGTCTGCACGACCGCCGCGGCTCCCCGGAGGAGATGCTCGCCGTCGTCCGGGCCGGTCCGCCTGCCTAGACTTCAGGCATGGCCGACGCCGGACAGGTTCTCGAGGAAGAGCGCGATCCCCGCGAGGAGGCGCTGCGCGTCGCCGCGCTCTCGCAGGTCCGCCAGTACCCCGATCCCGTGCTCAAGATGCAGGCGCGCGAGGTGGAGAGCTTCGACGACGACCTCCAGCGCCTCGTCGAGCGGATGAAGCGGCTGATGAAGGACGCCTACGGGCTCGGCCTGGCCGGCAACCAGGTCGGCATCCTGCGCCGGGTCTTCGTCTTCCAGCCGGGAGAAGGCGACTCCCTGGCGCTCGTCAACCCGCGGATCCTGGAGCGCTCGGACGAATCCGAGACCGACCAGGAGGGGTGCTTGTCGATGCAGGGCGTCCGCGTCCCGGTCGAGCGGGCGCTCTCGGTCACGGTCGAGGCGAACGATCCCGACGGCGGCGAGTTGCGGCTGGAGCTGACCGGGCTGACGGCCCGGGTCGCCCAGCACGAGATCGACCATCTCGACGGCGTCCTGATTCTCGACCGCACGGATGCAGACAGCCGCCGCGAGGCGCTGGCCGTCCTGCGCCCCCAGCCCGTTCTCGGCGCTTCTCGCTAGTCCTAGACATAGGAGGTGGGCAATGGCCCGCGTACGGAACCGCTGGATCGTCGCCGTCGCCGGCGGCATAACTGCCGCGCTCATCGCGGCATTTGCCTTCACAGGATCGGGAACGGCAAATCCCCCTCCGCCCAGCATTGGTCTTACTGGCCGAACTCTTGCGGAGGTCGATGCTCTCCAAAGATCAGAGCAGCTGTATTTCTTTCAGAACCACCGTCATTACACGGGACGACTTGGAGATCTGTTCGAGCAAGGTTACGGCGCAGACATCGCGATCAATCTGACCATGCCGCTAGATGTCCACCTCGACGTCAGCTCGAGTCGAAAGAGCGTGCTCATCCGAGTTACGGGGCCGACGGTGAGCCTCATGCGAGCTCTGCAGCGAGGCAACGAAGTCGGCCGAGGATGCCAGGTCATCGCGGACGCCGGTGGCTGTCCCGAAAGGTAGTTCCTCAGGAACGCTGGCAATCGCTGCGACGGCTCCGTTCGGCGCCGACGTCCTCGAGCGCCTGGCCGGCCGGCACGAGCTCGCCTATCTGCTCACGCGGCCCGATCGGCCGCGCGGGAGGGGTCGACGACCCGGCCCGCCGCCGGCGAAGATCGTCGCGGAGCGGCTCGGGATCCCCGTCCGGCAGCCGGAACGGCTTGACACCTCGTTCGACCCGGAGGCGGATGCGGTCATGGTCGTCGCCTACGGAGCGCTGATCCCGGACGAGCTGCTCGACCGGGCGCTGTGGCTTAACGTCCACCCGTCGCTCCTCCCCCGCTGGCGCGGGGCGGCGCCGGTCGAGCGGGCGATCATGGCCGGCGACCGCGAGACGGGGGTGACGATCCACCGGACGACGCCCGAGCTCGACGCCGGGCCGATCGCTGCGCAGCGAGCCTTTCCGATCGAGCCGGAGGACGATGCCGGTGCCGTCTACGCGAAGGCGGCTCCGATCGCCGCGGAGCTGCTCGACGGCGTGCTGGCGGACCCGAGCTTCGTCCCGCAGCCCGACGAAGGAGCGACCTACGCGGAGAAGATCACGGCCGACGACCGCCTGATCGACTGGGAGCGGCCGGGACAGGAGATCGTGGACCGGGTGCGGGCGCTCTCGCCGCACATCGGCGCGCGAGCGGAGCTGCACGGGCGGCCGGTGATCGTCTGGCGGGCGCGCGTCGAGGACGACCGCGTGGTGCCGGTCGAGGTCCAGCCGGAGGGCCGCAAGCGCATGTCCTACGACGAGTTCCTGCGAGGTCTGCGGTGAGCGAGGACTGGCGCCGGTACTACGAGGCAGCGGGCGACACGCCGCGCGAGACGCTCCTGTTTGCGCTCGCGCGCTTCGAATCGGAGGGCGTGGGCGACGGCCGGATGCTGTTCGCTGTCGACCTCGGCTGTGGGACGGGGCGCGACACCATTGAGCTCCTTCGGCACGGATGGCGCGTGCTCGCCGTGGACGCCGAAGCCGAGGCGATCGAGCAGCTGCTCGCCCGGCTTGAAGGGCTCGAGGGCGCGAGCGAGCACTTGGCCACTCTCGTGTCGACATTCGAGCAGGCGACGTGGCCTCGCGCTGAGCTCGTAAACGCGAGCTTCTCGCTTCCGTTCACGTCCCCGGAGGCCTTCCCGGCCGTCTGGGACCGGATCCGCCGCTCGCTCGTCAGCGGTGGGCGCTTCTGCGGTCAGCTGTTCGGCGATCGAGACGATTGGGCTGCCGGGAAAGGCACCTCTTCGCACAAGGGCGAGATCACGTTCCAGACGAAGAACGAAGTGGAGGCGCTGCTCGAGCCCTTCACGGTCGAAAAGCTCGAGGAGATCGACGAGGACGGAAAGACGGCCGTCGGCGACCCGAAGCACTGGCATCTGTTCAACGTCGTCGCGAAGAAACCATGATCGCAGTGTCGTGCCGGTAGCCCCAGCACGCCGAGCGGCCTACCAGGTCGTTCTGCGGGTGTTCGAGGACGGCGCCTATGCCGACCGCGCGCTCGTGCCCGCGGCGGCCGGTCTCGACGCCCGGGACCGCGCGCTCGCCCAGCGGATCGCCTACGGCACCGTCCAGCGCATCCGCACGCTCGACCACGGGATCGAAGCGCTGGGGCGGCGCCCCGTCCACAAGCTCGATGCACCCGTGCGCGCGGCACTCCGGATCGGGGCCTACCAGCTCGGCTATCTCGACTCCGTCCCTGCCCACGCGGCGGTCGGCGAGTCGGTGGAGCTGGTGCGCGAGGCCGGGCTCGAGCGGGGGGTCGCGTTCACGAACGCCGTGCTCCGGCGCCTATCCGAGGGCCTGCGCGGCCTGCTCGCGAGCCTGCCCGAAGGAACCGCCGAGGAAGCCGCCCTCAAGCACTCCTACCCGGACTGGGTCGCCGAGACGTGGTGGCGCGAGCTCGGCGCCGACGACGCGCTCGCGCTGATGCAAGCCCAGAACGAGGCGCCGGAGACGGTCGTGCGCCTGAACCGGCGCAAGGAGGGGCACGTCGACGGAAGGCCGGACCCGGATCTCCCCGACGCCCTCCACGTGGACCGCGTGGACGAGCGGGCGCTGGCCGAGGGCCTGATCTGGCCCCAGAGCCGGGGCTCCCAGCTCGCGGGGCTCGCCGTCGGCTCGGTCGAGGGCGAACGGGTGCTTGACCTCTGCGCCGCCCCCGGAGGAAAGGCGACGCAGCTCGCCGGCGAGGTGGTCGCGGTCGAGAAGCATCCCGGCCGCGCGCGCGAGCTCGAGGAGAACTGCCGCCGGTTGGGTGCGGACAACGTGACGGTCGTCTGCGCGGACGCGCTCGAGCTTCCACCCGGTCTGACGGGATTCGACCGTGTGCTCGTCGATGCGCCCTGCTCGGGCCTCGGCGTCCTCGCCTCGCGTCCTGACCTGCGCTGGCGCTCGCAGCCTCTGCCGGAGTTGCAGCTCGCCCTACTGCGCGCCGCCGCCGAGCGCGTCCGGCCGGGAGGGACGGTCACCTACTCGGTCTGCACGATCAACGCGGCCGAGAACGAGGAGGTCGTCGACACGTCCGGGCTCGAGCCCGAGCCGGTGGGCGACGAGTGGCCGCAGTTCCGCCATCCTGGCCGGCCGGAGTTCCTCCTCACGCTCCCGCACGTCCATAGGACGTCGGGCTTCTTCATCGCCCGCCTAAGATCCTCGGCGTGAGCTGGGACGACTGGGTTCGCGGCGCCGAGATCGAGCCGTCGCTCTACGCGGCCGATTTCGCGCGCCTTGGCGAGCAGATCGAGCAGATGCTCGACGCCGGCGTCCGTGTCTTCCACTTCGACACCGGGGATGGGCACTTCGTCCCGCCGGTCACCATCGGGCCGATCGTGCTCGAGTCGATCTCGAAGCTCGTCCACGACGGCGGCGCGATCGTCGACTGCCACCTGATGGTCGAGTTCCCGGAGCGTCACTTCGAGGCGTTCGCGAAGGCGGGCGGCGACAGCGTCACCGTCCACTACGAGGCCTGCGACGACCTACCCGCGGTCTACGCCCAGGCGCGAGCCCAAGGTCTCGCCGTCGGGCTCGCGTTCAACCCGGAGACGAGCCCGGAGGACGCGGCGGCGGCGTCGGAGGCCGCGGACATCGTCAACTGCATGAGCATCCACCCCGGATACTCGGGACAGGCGTTCATGCCCGAGGCGATCCCGCGGATCCGCAGGCTGCGCGAGCTGATCCCGCCGGAGCGCCACGTCCAGGTGGACGGCGGCGTCGGCGTGGAGAACGCGCGCGAGCTGCGAGAGGCCGGCGTCAACCTGTTCGTGGCCGGCTCGAGCGTGTTCGGCGCCGACGATCCGGTTGCGGCATACGAAGCGCTCGTCGCCGAGATCCAGTGAGCCTGGAACGAGCGCTGGAGCTGGCCGAACGCGGCCGCGGCACGACGCACCCGAACCCGGTCGTCGGGGCCGTGCTCGTCCGCGACGGGGAGGTGGTCGGCGAGGGCTGGCACGAGCGCGCCGGCGGGCCACACGCGGAGGTGAACGCGATCGCCGCCGCCGGCGAGCGGGCGCGAGGAGCAACGCTGTACGTGACGCAGGAGCCGTGCTCCCATTACGGCAGCACGCCGCCGTGCGTCGACGCTCTGCTCGAGGCCGGGATCGCGCGCGTCGTCGCCGGCTCGCTCGACCCGCATCCGGAGCACGGAGGCGGCCTCGAGAAGCTGCGCGCCGCAGGTGTCGAGACAGAGCTCGTCGACTCGTTCGAGGCGCGGCAGCAGAACGAGGCGTGGCGCACCGCGGTCTCGAAGGGGCGGCCGTTCGTGACGTACAAGGTCGCGGTCACGCTCGACGGCCGCGTGACGGTGCCGGGCTCGCGCTGGATCTCCGGCGAGGAGAGCAGACGCCTGGTCCACGAGTTGCGGGCGTCCTCCGACGCGGTCGCGGTCGGGATGGGGACGGTTCGCGCCGACGATCCTTCGCTGACGGCGCGCGACGTGGAAGTGCGGAGCCAGCCGCGCCGACTGGCGTTCGGCAGTGGCCCGCTTCCCGAAGGGTCCGAGCTCGAGCTTCGCCCGGGGCCGCTCGGAGAGGAGCTCGCGCGGCTCGGGGAGGAGGGCGTCCAGTCGCTGCTGCTCGAGGGCGGGCCGACGCTCGCGACCGCCTTCCTCAGGGAGGACCTCGTCGACAAGTTGCTTGTCTTCGTTGCCCCCGTCGTGGGCGGAAGCGGCCCTCGCTTCCTCGGCGACCTGCCCGAGCCGGTGAGACTCTTCCGCTTGACGACGGACCCCGTCGGCGAAGACCTGCTCCTGACCGCGTACGTCCATGAACCCTGAGCACGAGCTCGTCACGCAGCTCTCGCGCTGGCTGTCCGGCCACCTCGGCGACGCCGAGCTGCTGAAGCTGATCGCGAGCGTGGGCAAGGAGGGCCTGTCTCTCGAGCAAGCGCAGGCCCTCGACGAGCTGGTGGAGGAGCTCAACCGGCCGCAGCGGCACTCGGCGCAGCTCCAGATGGTCGGGCGCGAGACTCTGGAGACGCTGGCGCTCGGCTAGGTTTTCCACGTGTTCACGGGGATCGTTCGGGAGCGGGGCCGCGTCGTCTCGTACGACGACGGCGAGCTGGTCGTCGAGACGTCCGTCGAGGGCGACATCGGCGACTCGATCTCGATCGACGGCATCTGCCTGACCGTGGTCGCCCGCGAGAACGGACGCCTCGCCTTCAACGTCATCCCCGAAAGCCGGGAGCGCGGAAAGCCGTTCCGGGACGAGGTCAACGTCGAGGCGGCCGTCCGAGTCGGTGACCCGCTCGGCGGCCACATCGTCCAGGGACACGTCGACGGGGTGGGCCGCATCCGCAGCGTCGATCGGGACGGCGACGACGTGCGGATGTCGATCGAGGCGCCGCCCGAGGTCCTCCGCTACTGCATCGAGAAGGGCTCCGTCACCGTCGAGGGCGTCGCGCTCACGATCACCGAGGTCACGGACGACAGCTTCTCGGTCGCGCTCGTCCCGCACACGCTCTCCGTGACCACGCTCGGCGCCCTCGAGCCCGGCGACGAGGTCAACCTCGAGGCCGACGTGCTCGCGAAGTATGTCGAGCGCTTGCTGCCGTAGGACTACCATTGCTCCGATGGCTCAGCAGCTGACCGCCACACCCTTCGCCACGATCGAGGAGGCAATCGAGGACGTCCGCCAGGGCAAGCTCGTGGTGGTCGTGGACGCGGCCGACCGCGAGAACGAGGGTGACCTGACGATCGCGGCCCAGTTCGCGACGCCGGAGGCGATCAACTTCATGGCCACCCACGCGCGCGGCCTGATCTGCCTCTGCCTGTCGCCCGAGCGCTGCTCCGAGCTCGACCTGAAGCCGATGACCGACCGGAACGAGACGCCGTTCGGCACCGCGTTCACGGTCTCCGTCGAGGCGCGCGAGGGGATCTCCACCGGCATCTCCGCCGCCGACCGGTCGCGGACGATCCAGGTTGCGATCGATGCCAGCAAGGGCCCGGAGGATCTCGTCCAGCCCGGGCACATCTTCCCGCTACGCGCGCGCCCAGGAGGCGTGCTCGAGCGCGCGGGGCAGACCGAGGCGGCGGTCGATCTCGCGCGCCTCGCCGGCCTGATCCCGGCCGGCGTCGTCTGCGAGGTGATGAACGAGGACGGGACGATGGCGCGCGTCCCCGACCTGGTGCCGTACTGCGAGCGCCACGGGCTGAAGATGATCACGGTCGCCGACCTGATCGAGTACCGGCGGCGGACGGAGAAGCTCGTCGAGCGCACGACTTCGGTCCGGCTGCCGACCTCCTACGGCGAGTTCACCGCCGTCGCCTTCCGCGAGCGGCTGTCCGGCAAGCACCACCTCGCGCTCGTCAGGGGCGAGGTCGATCGCAAGGAGAACGTGCTCGTCCGGGTCCACTCCGAGTGCCTGACCGGCGACGTCTTCCACTCGCTTCGCTGCGACTGCGGCGAGCAGCTCGAGCAGGCGCTTGCGCGGATCGGCTCCGAGGAGCGGGGGGTGCTGCTGTACATGGCCCAGGAGGGCCGCGGAATCGGGCTCCTGAACAAGTTCCGGGCCTACGAGCTACAGGAAAGCGGGATGGACACCGTCGAGGCCAATCTCGAGCTCGGGTTCCCGCCGGATGCGCGCGACTACGGGATCGGCAACCAGATCCTGGCCGATCTCGGCCTGTCGACGATCCGGATCCTCACGAACAACCCGAAGAAGATCATCGGCATCGAGGGCTTCGGCCTGACCGTCGTCGAGCAGGTGCCGATCGAGGTGTCGCCCAACGCCGAGAATCTCCGCTACCTCGAGACCAAGAAGTCCAAGCTCGGCCATCGCCTCCATCACCAGGACCTCCGATACGAAGTAGAGAATGCAGACGATGAATGAGCGCTACGACTATGACGAGCGGCGCCCCTTCGATCTCGATTCGGCATCGGAGCCGGAGATGGAGGAAAAGAATCCCTTCATCGAGGACAGCCCCCTCGTCGAGCCCGAGCGTCCGCCGTGGGAGGAGCCTGCGTCACCGCCGCCGGCGGCCTACGAGCCCTCTCCGGCCTACGCGGCCGAGGACGTGGTCGACGACGAGGAGCCGCTGAAAGAGGAGCCTTTCGCGGAGGAACCGCCTGCGTTCGAGCCCGAGGCCGAGGCCGAACCCGAGCCTGAGCCTGAGCCGGAGCCCGAGCCCGAGCCGGAGCCCGAACCGGAGGAACCCGAGCACGAGCTCGCGCTTCCGCTCGAGCACACTCCTTCCGGTCTCGACATCCCCGACGGCTACCGCACGCTCGAAGGCGAGGCGACGGGAGCACAGCGCTCGGTCGCGGTCGTCGTCAGCCGCTTCAACGGGGAGATCACGAACCAGCTGCTCACCCGCGCTCTCGACGAGCTGGAGCTGGCCGGCGTGATGAGAAGCGCGATCACGATCCTCACCGTGCCCGGGGCGTTCGAGCTCCCGCTCGCGGCGATGGCTCTCGGCAAGACGCGCCGGTACGCCTGCGTGGTCGCCCTCGGCTGCGTGATCCGCGGCGAGACGCCGCACTTCGACTACATCTCCTCGGAAGCCGCAAGCGGCCTCCAGCTGGCCGCCCTCGAGACGGGAACGCCTGTCTCGTTCGGCGTGCTCACCTGCGAGACGCGTGCGCAGGCCGAGGCCCGGCTCGACCGCGGGGCCGATGCCGCCCGCAGCGCGCTCGAGATGGCGGACGTCTTCTCGAAGCTCCGCGCTGCCGCAGCAGGCTAGTGCGCTACCGCTCGCTCGGCTCGTCCGGGCTGATGGTTTCCGTCGTTGGGCTCGGCAGCAACAACTTCGGCACCCGCTGCGATCGTAGGGAGACCCGCGCGGTCGTCGACGCAGCGATCGAGTCGGGGATCTCCCTGATCGACACGGCCGACATCTACGGCGGAGGCGGCGACAGCGAGGCGTTCATCGGCGACGCGCTCAAGGGCCGCCGGGAAGAGGTCGTGCTCGCGACAAAGTTCGGCATGGACATGAGCGGCAAGAACGGGCCGGACTGGGGGGCACGCGGCTCCCGTCGCTACCTCCGGATCGCCGTCGAAGCGTCGCTTCGGCGCCTCCAGACCGACTGGATCGACCTGTACCAGTACCACCGTCCCGACGGCGTCACCCCGATCGAGGAGACGCTCGCCGCCCTCGACGAGCTCGTGCGCGAGGGCAAGGTGCGCTACGTCGGCTCCTCCAACTTCAAGGCGTGGCAGGTGGCCGAGGCCGAGTACGTCGCGCGCCGCGACGGACGGTCGCGGTTCGTGAGCGCGCAGAACCACTACTCGCTGCTCGAGCGCGGCGTCGAGGCGGAGCTGGCGCCGGCGTGCCAGCACCTCGGGATCGGGATCCTGCCCTTCTTCCCGCTCGCCCATGGGTTGCTGACGGGGAAGTACCGGCGCGGGCATCCACCGCCAGAGGGGTCGCGGCTGGAAGGCCGCTCGGAACGGCTGACGGAAGAGGTCTTCGACCAGCTCGAGGCGCTCGAGCGGTTTGGAGAGGAACGGGGACGCTCGCTGCTCGAGGTCGGGATCGCGTGCCTCGCCGCCCAGCCCGCCGTCGCGTCGGTGATCGCCGGCGCGACGGAGCCCGAGCAGGCGCGTGAGAACGCGAAGGCGGGCGACTGGGTGCCGACGGAGGAGGATCTGGCCGCCCTCGACGAGATCATCCCGTCTCCCCGAGCCGAATAGCTACACTCGCGCCATGTCCAAGGTTTGCGCCGTCTGCGGCAAGAAACCCTCGTTCGGCAACAGCCGAAGCCACTCGATGGTGGCCACGAGGCGCCGGTTCGAGCCGAATCTGCAGCGGGTCCGCATCCTGGTGAACGGCGCGGCGAAGCGCGCCTACGTCTGCACCCGCTGCCTCAAGGGCGGCAAGGTCCAGAAGGCAGCTTCGACCTAGGGCCTCCGGACCCGCTCCTATACTCGTTCGATCCCCGCTCGACCGGGAACCTTGACGCTCCCGGCCGGCTTTGCCGGTCTGGACCCGCCTGCGGAATGGCCTCCGACGCGCGGGGCGGCGCGGCCTGAGCAGCTCGAGCGGCCGCTCGACTCGCTCGCGGGCGTCGGTCCCGCGCTGAAGCGGAAGCTCGGCAAGCTCGGCCTCCGGACGATCGGCGATCTCCTGCGCCATCGCCCGCGGCGCTACGAAGCCGCCGCTCCGGAGCGGCGCATCGCCGACCTGTTCGGGACGGAGGAGGTCGCGATCGCCGGCGAAGTCCGGCGAACGAGCGTCCGGCGCCCGTCGCGGCGGCTGGCGATCGTCAAGGCGCGCGTGGCCGACGAGAGCGGCGAGATCGACGCCGTCTGGTTCAACCAGGTCTGGCTCGCCGACCGGCTGCAGCCCGGTACGCGCGTCCGGTTGCGCGGGCAGCTGCGCCGCAACGAGTTCAACGTCCGCTCCTACGACCTGAACGGCGTCACGGCTACCGCCGACTTCGCCCCGGTCTATCCGGCGAGCGAGGAGGTGCTGCCGAAGAAGCTGCGCGAGCTGGTCGCGGCCGCCCTGCCGCACGCGCGCGACCACCCCGACCCGCTTCCCGCAGGGCTCAAGCAGCGCGAGCAGCTGCCGTTGCGCTCCGACGCGCTCTGGGCGCTGCATCGCCCGCGGTCCGCCGAGGAAGCGGAGCGCGGCCGCCGCCGGCTCGCGTTCGAGGAGCTGCTAGTCCTCCAGCTCGGCCTGCTGCGCCGCGGCCGCGGGCGGGAGGAGGCCGTGGCGCCGGCGCTCGGCGGGCCGGGCGCGCTGATCGAGCGCTACCGCGCGGTGCTGCCGTTCCGGCTCACGCCGGACCAGGAACGGGCGATCGCGGAGATCGACGCCGACCTCGACCGGACGGTGCCGATGCAGAGGCTGCTGCAGGGGGACGTCGGCTCGGGCAAGACGGTCGTCGCGCTGTACGCGCTCCTGCGCGCGGTCGAATCCGGGCGCCAGGGTGCGTTGATGGCGCCTACGGAGACCCTGGCCGAGCAGCATTTCTTCACGCTCGACGAGATCTGCGGGAAGATCGGCGTCAGCACCGGGCTGCTGACGAGCTCGCTCCCGAAGGCTCAGCGCGACACGGGTGCGAGCGTGCTCGTCGGCACTCACGCGCTGATCCAGGAGGGAGTCGACCTCGGCAACGTCGCAGTCGCCGTCGTCGACGAGCAGCACCGGTTCGGGGTCGAGCAGCGCGCGGCGCTTGCCGTCGGCCGGTCGCCGCACGTCCTCCACATGACCGCGACGCCGATCCCGCGCACGCTCGCGCTGACGGTCTACGGCGACCTGCAGGTGAGCGAGATCGCACACCCGCCGGCGGGGCGGAAGCCCGTGATCACGAGTTGGGTGGCCGAAGACCGCAGCGCAGAGGCTTACCGACGGTTGCGCGGGCACCTCGAGGCGGGCCGCCAGGCTTACGTGATTTGTCCTTTGATTTCGGAGTCGGAGACGATCGAGGCCCGCGCCGCCGAGCAGGAGGCAGAACGGCTGCGCAGGGCGGAGCTGCGCGGCCTGCGCGTCGGCTGCCTGCACGGGAAGCTGCCCCCGCGCGAGCGCCGCGAGCTGATGCGTGCGTTCAAGGCTCGCGAGCTGGACGTGCTCGTGGCGACGACCGTGATCGAGGTCGGCGTGGACGTCCCGAACGCGACGATCATGATCGTCCAGGAGGCGGACCGGTTCGGGCTCGCGCAGCTGCACCAGCTCCGGGGCCGTGTGGGGAGGGGCTCGGAGCAGTCGTACTGCCTGCTCGTCTCCCGCGCCAAGGAGGAGCTGACCGACTCGGCACTGGCCCGCCTCGAGGCGCTCGTCGCGACGGGCGACGGCTTCGAGCTTGCGGAGACGGATCTCGAGATTCGCGGAGAGGGGCAGCTGCTCGGGACGAGGCAGTCAGGACTCTCGGATCTCGCGTTCACGCGCCTGCGCGCCGACCGCGCCCTGCTCGAGCGCGCCCGCGAGGCCGCGGGCGAGCTGCTCGACTACGAGGGCCCGCTCGATGACGAGGTCGAGCGGATGTTCGGCGAGGCGGATGTGAGTGCGTGACCAGCTCCAGATCGTCACCGCGATAGTCCGCCGCGCAGACGACCTCCTGATGGTGCTGCAGGCCGGACCGGACGAGAAGCCGGGCTGGACCGTCCCGGGCGGCCGCGTCGAACCGGGCGAGTTCGTCACCGACGCGCTCGTACGCGAGGTGAAGGAGGAGACCGGCCTGACGGTGCTCGACCTGGGCCGGCTTGCCTTCACTGCGCAGGTGGACAAGCGGCGCGACGGCTGGTTCGCGACCGTCTGGGACCGGGCCAGAGCCCAAGAGCATCCCCGGAAATTTAGGGTCAACGTTCTTCCGCGCCGCTGCGCGGATCCCACAAGCGGCATTGGTTCAGCGTGCGCTAAGCGCGAATTCAGCGGTTTGCAAGCGGTGGCGAGTATCAGCGAGGCAGAAGACGCGCCCACAGCTGGGGGGCAAAGTAACAGGTGAAAGGAGCTACAACCATGCGCCCACTCCTCAGGCTCGCCCTCCTCGTTGCAGTAGTAATCGTCAGCGGATCGTTTGGCGCAAGCGAAGCGATGTCAGCCGTTCCCGTGCCGCGAGGCACGGCTCCGATCTACCAGACGGATCTAGTCGATCCGGGCTGGCCGCCGTGCGTCGCGACACATGAAGGAGCGACCTGGATCGACCGGTACGGGAACATGTGGGAATGTAGGTTCGTCTTCGACCCTTACGTCGGCTACATCTACACGTGGAGGAAAGTGAAATGCACAATCGGTCCGGCTTCCGTTCAGGATCCCGCTCCTCCCAATCACCGGCGATGGAATTGACGCCTCGAGCTGGTCAAATCGTCGCCCTCGCCGGCCAACGCGCGAAGGATCTCGGCCATGAACGCGTTGGCGCTGAGCACCTTCTGCTTGCACTCTCGGAGGAGAAGGAGAGCGTTGCGGCCCTCGTGCTGCGGGAGCTGAACGTGGCCGAGGCGCTTCGGCAGCGGCTCCTGGAGATCTTTGCAGAGCCCGGCTACAACACGCCGACCAGACGGTTGACCGATTCCGAAGGTCGATTCCTCGGCAACGTAGAAACCGATGAGGAGGGCAACGACATCTTGGTTGACTCCGAAGGCAACGAGCGTCCCTGGCCTGGAGGTGGACATCAGTCTGACTAGTTGGTGGCAGGAAGCGCCACGGGGCCGAAGCGCGGAGCTCGACCCGCGCCCAGTCTGGCTGCGCCGCGTGCACGAGGACGGCCGCGAGGAGTGGCTCTAAGGTGTCGCCATGACACTCGAGCTGATCAATCCAGAGGGGCTGGGGGAACCGCCCTCCTACAGCCACCTCGCCATCGCACGTGGCAGCACGCTGGTGTTCCTCTCCGGCCAGGTCGCGTTCGACCCGGAGAGGAACCTCGTCGGCGAAGGGGATGTGGTGGCGCAGGCCGAGCAGGCGTACCGGAATGTCGCGACGGCGCTCGACGGCGCCGGCGCGTCCGTCCGCGACGTCGCGAAGCTGACGACATTCGTCGTCGGCCATCGGCCGGAGCTGATCGAGCCGATCATGGCTGCGCGAGAGGCCGTCTTCGGCGACCACAAGCCGGCGAGCACATTCCTCGGCGTCGAGGCGCTCGCGCGGCCGGGGCTGCTCGTCGAAGTGGAGGCCATCGCCGTTCTGGACTGAGCGATCGCTAGTGCGGCGAAAACGCGACGGTGAGCAGGAACGCGAATCCGGACGCGAGGACGAAAGCGCAAATCGCGAGGGCTGCACGGAGCCAGAGCCGACTCGGGCCCGTGGCCCCGAACGAGCCGGCGCCCACGACCACGCCGGTCACGAGCACCAGCGCCAGACGCGCGGCGTCCGGCCTTCCGCGCTGCCTGCGGCCGCGCTTCCGACGATCCCGCCGACCACGGCCAAGACGGTCGCGCATCCGAGCGCCGCGCGTCCGACCTCAGATCCCGCGTTTCGTGGGCTCATCCCGCCATGATCCCAACGATCCCGTCAAGCTCTGAGGGGTGAGGATTATCGCGGGCACCCGCAAGGGCCATACGATCTACGCCCCAAAGGGAATGGAAACGCGCCCCACCGGCGACCGTGTCCGCGAGGCGGCGTTCAACCTGATTGGGCCCGTCGACGGCGCCTCGGTTCTCGATCTGTACGCCGGCTCCGGTGCGATGGGGCTGGAGGCGCTCTCGCGTGGGGCCGACCGCGCCGTCTTCGTCGAAAGCGACCGCGACGCGTCCCGCGGGATCGAGCGCAATCTCGAAAAGCTGGGGCTGACCGGCGCCCGTGTCGTCTGCGACGACGTCCTGCGCTTCCTCGCCTCAGAGCGGGGCAGCTACGACCTCATCCTGGTCGATCCGCCCTACGAGATGGTTGAATCCCTGCAAATGCGGCTTTCGCATTACTTGCCGGCGCTGCTGGCCGAGAACGGGCTCGTCGTCTTCGAGACCTCGGCGCGCGACGAACCGGAGCTGCCGCTGGCCCAGCGGACGAGCCGGCGCTACGGCTCCGCCCGCCTGACGCTGTTCGAGCACTTCTCGCGTTCCTCGGGCCCCACTGGCGGTTCGGGGCCGGAGGGGATAGTGCTCGGCACAGCCCCGGAGAGCACCGGGCCGCCAGTGGGGTCAGGCGGCTCCGGAGGCCGGCTTCGCCGGCCGGGAGGAGCTGCCGGCGAGGGACGTGAGGAATGAATACGGCCATCGTCCCTGGGAGCTACGACCCGGTCACATTCGGCCACTTGGACGTGATCACGCGCGCGGCGGCGATCTTCGACCGCGTCGTCGTCGGAGTCGTCCGCGACCCTCATCACAAGGGGACGATGTTCTCGGTCGAGGAGCGCGTCCAGTTCCTGCGCGACGCACTTGCGGAGAACGGCAACGTCGAGGTGGATGTGTTTTCAGAGCTCGTGGTCGACTTTGCGCGCCGTTGGGGCGCGAACACGATGGTCAAGGGCTTGCGCGTGATCTCCGACTTCGAGTGGGAGTTCCAGATGAACCATCTGAACCGGACGCTGGCGCCAGACGTCGAGACCGTCTACGTGATGGCGAGCCCGCAGTACAGCTTCGTCTCCTCGAGCGGCGTGAAGGAGATCGCCTCCTTCGGGGGAAAGGTGGACGAGTTCGTTCCCCCCAACGTCGCAGCCCGGTTCGCCGAGCTGTTCCCCGGCGGTCGTCCCGGTGCGCCCGTCAACCCGCAGGAGTAGCCGGTCAGGCCAGTAGACTCTTTTCCAATGGACGTTCTCGTACTCATCGACAAGCTGGACGATCTCGTCCACAACGCGAAGGCCGTTCCCCTTACGGATCAGGTGCGAATCGACCGCGAGGAGATCTACGACATCCTCGACCAGATGCGCGCCACCATCCCCGAGGAGATCAAGCAGGCGCGCTGGATCGTCAAGGAGCGGCAGGAGATGCTGGCCGAGGCGAAGCGCGAGTGCGACCGCATCCTCGGCGAGGCCCGCGAGCAGGCGGCGCGTGAGGCGTCGCAGACCGAGATCGTCAAGCTCGCCGAGCGCCAGGCGCAGGAGATCGTCGACGATGCCCGCCGCGAGGCCCGCGAGCAGAAGCTGGAAACCGAGGACTGGATCGACCAGATGCTCTCGACGCTCGAGACGAATCTGGACAAGTTCCTCGGCGCGGTCAGGCGCGGTCGAGAGCGGCTCCACGAGCGCTCGCAGGAGTCCGTCATGGTTGGGGTCGGCGCTCCGGAAGACGAAGAACCGCCGTACTAGCCCGGCCATCGGCGTCGCTACCCTGGGTAGTAGTGACCGTCTTCAACCTGCGTACGATCAAGCTCCGCTCCGGTGAGGAGTACCGCGACGAGCAGGAGATCGAGCTCGAGCCGCTTCGCCTCGCGGGGCAGCGCTATCTCCCGGTGCCCGACAAGATCCCGGCTGAGCTCGCGATCACCCGCGCAAGCACGGGAACCGTCTTCGAGCTGAGCTTCCTCGGCCGGCTGCACGGCCCCTGCTTCCGCTGCCTGAACGAGACGGCGATCGAGGAGCGAATCGCCGCCCGCGAGTACCAGGCGAACAGCCCGGGCGAGTCGGAGGAGCTCCGTTCTCCCTACTTCGAGGACGACCGGCTCGACCTCTCCGCCTGGGCGCGGGACGCCCTCGTCCTCGCTCTCCCGGCGAAGATCCTGTGCCGGCCGGACTGCGCCGGGCTGTGTCCCGTCTGCGGCAAGGACTTGAACGTCGAGCCGCACACGCACGAGGAGACCGAGCCGGACTCCCGCTGGGCCGCGCTGGCCGAGCTCCGCGACCGGCTGTAGGATTTGACGCGGCGCTCCGGCGCCAACCTATGCGTGACTGATTGAGCCCATCCCTCGTTCGCGCGCCTTACGCGCGCCCTCAGCTCTCAGTCAAGGAGTCCCATTGCTCACGCTCGACCAGGTCACCACGCACCACGGCGCCAACCCGATCCTCGTGGACGTCACGTTCGCTGTCGGCCCCGGCGCCCGGATCGGCGTCATCGGCCCGAACGGTGTGGGCAAGTCGACGCTGCTGCGGATCGCCGCCGGCCTCGACCAGCCCGATTCGGGCACGGTCGCGCGCGCCCCTGCGTCGCTGACGGCCGGCTACGTCCCGCAGGAGCCGGATGCGCGACCGGGCGAGACGCTGCTCGCGTACCTGTCCCGAAGGACGGGGGTCGCAGAGGCCGGCGCGGAGCTGGATGCCCTCTCCGCAGGCCTCGCCGACGACCTGACTCTTGTCCACGCCCATTCGGAGGCGCTCGAGCGCTTTCTCGCGCTCGGGGGCGACGACCTCGTCGCGCGGGCGCGAACGGCCTGCGCAGAGGTCGGCCTTCCGGCCGAGCGGCTCGAGCTACCGATGACCGCCCTCTCGGGGGGAGAGGCGGCCCGCGCGGCACTGGCGGCGATCCTGCTCTCGCGCTTCGACGTGCTGCTGCTGGACGAGCCGACGAACAACCTCGACTTCGAGGGCCTCGACCGCCTCGAGCGCTTCGTGAGCTCGACTCGCGCCGGGGTCGTCGTCGTCTCCCACGACCGCGCGTTCCTCGATCGCACCGTCAAGCGCGTGGTCGAGCTGGACGAGCGCACACACCGCGCCCGTGAGTACGCCGGCGGGTGGAGCGACTACGAGATCGTGCGCGCGCGCGAGCGAGAGGCCCACTACCGCCGGTACGAGGATGCGGCGAAGCGTCGGGACGAGATCGAGCAGCTCCTCCGGGGCCGCCGCAACGAGGCGCGGCGGGCCGGCGCGCGCGTCCTCGCGCGGGAGACGGGCGGCTCCGACCGGCGCGCGACCCACGCTCTGAGCGGGAAGGTGCGCCAGGCCGAGCGTGCGCTCGAGCGTCTGGAGGAGGTCGAGAAGCCGTACGAGCCCTGGGAGCTCCGCCTCTCGCTCGCACCGGACCGGCGCAGCGGCAAGGTCGTCGCCCGCTTGGAGGGCGCCGTGATCGAGCGTGGCTCGTTCCGCCTCGGTCCGCTCGATCTCGAGGTGGGATGGCGCGAGCGCGTCGCCGTCCTCGGGCCGAACGGAAGCGGGAAGACGACGCTGCTCGAGGCCCTGCTGGGAAAGCTTCCGCTCGCCGCCGGCCGCCGTTATGTCGGGCCCGGCGTGGCAATGGGCGAGCTCGACCAGGAACGGGAGCGGTTCGGCGGGGAGGAGCCGCTGCTCAGGGTCTTCTGCCGCGATGCGTCCGTCCCGGAGTCCGAGGCGCGCTCAATGCTCGCGAAGTTCGCGCTGGGGGCCGAGGACGTCCTTCGTCCGGCGTCCTCGCTCTCGCCCGGCGAGCGCACGCGCGCCTCGCTCGCACTGCTCGTGCTCCGAGGCGTGAACTGCCTCGTGCTCGACGAGCCGACGAACCATCTCGATCTGCCGGCGATCGAGGAGCTGGAGGGGGCGCTGGAGCGCTACGACGGAACGGTGCTGCTCGTCACCCACGATCGGCGTTTCCTCGAGCGGTTTGCGGCAACCAGGACGATCGAGCTCCTTCGCTAGACTGGCGCAGCTGTGGCAGTCCCCAAGAAAAAGACCTCCAAATCCCGCCGCGACAAGCGGCGCGCGCAGCATCGGATCGAGGCGCCGCGGGTGAACGAGTGCCCGCATTGCCACCGTCCCAAGCGGCCGCATCACGTCTGCCCGAACTGCGGTACCTATCGCGGTCGCGAGGTCGAACCTTTCCGCGGACCGACCCCGTAGGCTCATGAGCGTCCGGGTGGCGGTAGACGCTCTAGGCGGCGACCGCGGCCCAGAAGACATCGTCGCCGGCGCGCTAGAGGCTGCCTCCGACGGGATCGTCCCGATCCTGTTCGGGCCCCCCGACCTGGACACGAAGGGGCTCGGGCACGTCACGGCGTCCCAGGTGATCGGGATGGACGAGAAGCCGGCCGAGGCCGTGCGCTCCAAGCCGGACAGCTCGCTCGTCGCCGCCTGCCGCGCGGTCGGCGCCGGAGAGGCCGATGCAGTCGTCTCGGCGGGGAACACGGGCGCCATGCTCGCGGCCTGCCTGATGCAGCTTCGCCGGCTCCCGGGCGTGCTCCGGCCGGCGATCGCGGTTCCGATCCCCGCCCGGCAGGGCCCGTCCGTCCTGATCGACTCGGGGGCGAACGCGGATGCGCGCGCCGAGCACCTGCTCCAGTTCGCCCACATGGGAGCGCTCTTCGCCGAGGAGATCCTCGGGATCGAGCGGCCGGAGGTGCGGCTGCTCTCGATCGGGGAAGAGCCGGAGAAGGGCAACCAGCTCACGCTCGAGGCGCACGACCTGCTGGCGGGAAGCGAGCTGCGGTTCGGGGGCAACGTCGAGAGCCGGGAGCTGCTCGAGGGAGCAGCCGACGTGATCGTCTGCGACGGCTTCACCGGCAACGTCTGCCTCAAGCTGATGGAAGGGACGATCAGGACCGTCCTCGACGCGCTGCGGGCGGAGATCGCGCGCACGCGCAAAGGACGCGTCGGAGGGCTGCTGATCCGGGGAGCCGCCCGCGGCCTGCGCGACCGGCTCGATCCCGATACGTACGGCGGCGCCTACCTGCTCGGGCTGCGAGGCATCGCCGTGATTGCTCATGGCAATTCCTCGCCGCGGGCGATCGCGAACGCGATCGAGCTCGCCGCGCGCGGCGTCGATCACGGCGTCGTCCAACGCCTCGGTGAACGTTTCCCCGAGCGCCGCGCAGTCCGGGCCGGGTAGCGCGTGTTAGCATCCGCGCGCTTTAGACCCCCCGACCGTCAAGAGAGGTGAAATGGCAGCTTCGCGCGAGGAAGTCTCCGAGCGGGTCAAAGAGGTCCTGACCGAGCAGCTCGGGATCGACGAGAGCGAGATCACGGAGGAAGCCTCGTTCCAGGAGGACCTGGACGCTGACTCGCTCGATCTCGTCGAGCTGATCATGGAGCTCGAGGACCAGTTCGGGATCAAGATCTCCGACGAGGACGCCCAACAGATCCAAACGGTCGGGCAAGCGGTCGACTACGTCACGTCGCACCAGTAACGACAACCGCGGCGAGCTCGAGCGGCTGATCGACGAGCTCCCGCCGGAGCGGCTCGCGCAGGTCTTCACGCATCCCTCCTGGGCGGCGGAGCGGAGCGAGTCCTACGAGCGGCTGGAGTTCCTGGGGGACAGCGTCCTCGAGCTTGCGATCGCGCGGGCGCTGTTCGAGGAGTACCCGGACTTCTCGGAGGGGCAGCTGGCTCGGCTGCGCGCGCACATCGTCTCCAGGCAGAGCTGTGCCGTCGTCGGGCGCGAGCTCGGGCTGGGGCGGCGGCTCAGCCGGCACGCCGGCGAGACGAGCGAGGAGGAGCTCGCCAAGCTCGCACGGAACCCGAACGTCCTCGGCGCGCTGCTGGAGGCCGCGCTGGCGGCGCTCTTCCTCGAGCACGGCTTCCCGGCCATCGAGCCGGCGATCGTCGAGGCGTTTCGCGGCCGGATCGAGTATGCGACCACGAGCTACGTCGATCACAAGACGGAGCTCCAGGAAGAGCTCGCACGTCGGGGCCGTCAGGTCACCTACGGCGTGCTCGAGGTCGAGGGGCCGCCCCACGAGCGAACGTTCACGGTGGCGGCGGTCGTCGAGGGAAAGCAACTGGGGGTCGGCCGGGGCCGGTCGAAGAAGGACGCCGAGCAGAGCGCTGCGGAAGAAGCCCTGACCGCGCTCTCGGCCGAGCGGTGACCGTCGTCCAGCGCTCTTCCCGCCGTTTCTCCTCGAAACGGATCGAGGAGACGGCACGAGGCCTCCTCGAGGCATCGGCGCTTTGTGCGCTTGCGACCGTGTCGAGGGAGGGGCGGGCGTACGTGAACACCATGTACTTCGCGTGGGATCGCGAGCTCCGCGTCGTCTGGATCTCTGCGCCTGAGGCGCAGCATTCGCGGAACCTCCGCCAGAACCGCTCTGCTGCGATCACGGTCTTCGACTCGGGGCAGAAGTGGGGGGGCAAGGATCGTGGGATCCAGCTCTTCGGGTCTGCGAGCGAGCTGGGCCAGGGACGAGATCGAGCCGCACAGGAGACGTACTCGGCGCGCTTCCCGGCGTACGACCCGGCCGAGCTCGGCGTCTATGGCTTCTATCGCTTCCGTCCCAGCCGGATCAAGCTCTTCGACGAAGAGGCGCTGGGTCCGGGCGTGTTCGTGACCGCGAGCGTGAAAGGCCGCGGCCGCCTCGAATGGACGCGGACCGAGGTCTACCGCTCAGGTTCAAGGCGCCCTGGATGAGGAGAGCTGCCATCCGCACTGGTAAGTAGCGTTCGGGCGCGTGCATCTGCGCTCGATCAGCCTGCGCGGCTTCAAGTCGTTTCCCGATCCGGTCGAGATCCGCCTCGAGCCGGGAGTCGCGGTCGTCGTCGGCCCCAACGGCTCCGGGAAGTCGAACATCGCCGACGCGATCGTCTGGGCGGCCGGGAGCCTCAGCCCCAGCGAGCTCCGCGCGGAGCGGGCGGACGACGTCCTGTTCGCGGGCTCGAATGGGAAGCCCGCGGCCGAGTGGTGCGAGGTCGAGCTCCTGTTCGACAACGCGGACGGCGGGCTCGCCGAGCTGGACTTCTCCGAAGTCTCGGTCGTGCGCCGCCTCCATCGGGGCGGCGAGGGCCAGTACCTCGTGAACCGGGCCTCCGTGCGGCGCACCGATCTCGTCGAGCTCCTCTCCGACGTCGGTCTCGGGTCGGGGATGCACTCGGTCGTCGGGCAGGGAAAGGTCGAGGCGATCCTCGCCAGCAGCCCCACCGAACGCCGAGCGCTCGTCGAGGAAGCTGCGGGGCTCGGCCGGTTCAAGCGCCGCCGGCACCGGGCCGAGCTGAAGCTCGCCCGCGTCGCCCGTGAGGTCGAGCGTGCTCGCGACGTCGAGGGCGAAGCCCGAAAGCGGCTGCGTCCGCTGGCACTGCAGGCCACCGCCGCCGAGCGCGCCGAGAAGATCTCGGTGCAGGTGGCGGCGGCCGAGGCGCGGATCGCCGAGCTCGATCTCGCGTCGCTGACCGAGCGCCAGACGGCTGCACAGGAGCGCAAGGCGGCCTCGGGGCTCGAGCGGAAGCGGGTCGACGGAAAGCTGGAGACGCTGCTGCTCGAACGGCAGCGGGCCGAGGAGGAGCTCGCCGACGCGGCCGGCGGCCGCGAGGCCGCGACGGCGGCTCTCTACCGCCTCCGGAGCGCCGCCGAGCGGGTCGGGCTCAGGCGCGAGAGCGCCGAAGACCTGCACGGCAGGCTCCGGCAGGAGCTCGACGAGGCCCGGCAGTGCAGCCTGGCGGATGCGGCCCCGTCGGTGGCCAGGGCAGAAGAGACGATCATCGCGGCCAGGGACGCCGCGCAGGAGCGCGACCGGCTGGCCGAGCAGGCCTCGGCCACCCGGGAGCGGTTGCGAGCGCTTGAGCACTCGCTGGCGGAGCGGGAGGGGATACCACCGGCGGCGCGGGCCCTCTCCGAGCAAGGCGAGCAGCTCGCACTGGCGGGCCTTGAGGCGGATCCGGGCTGCGAGCGCGCCGTCGCCGCCGCCCTCGCCTGGCGGGCATCCGCCGTCTCCGCATCGAGCACGGCAGAAGGCTTCAGCCTGCTGGAACGTGCCCGGGAGGGCGGCCTCGGCAGCCTGCTCGTGCTCGTGCCTCCGGTGCGCTCGATGGCGCGGGGCGAGCCGCCGACGCCCGGAGCGACTGCGCTCACCGACCACGTCCGGACACGGGCGGGAGGCGAGCGCGCGCTCGCGCTGCTCGAGGACACCTGGCTGGTCGCGGACGAGGAGCTGTTGCAGGCACGGCGCGGGCTCGTCGTGACGAGGACCGGCCACGGTTTCGCGCCCGAGCAGGGCGAGCTGTGGTTTACGGGGGAGACCGCCGAGAGTGTGCTGCTCGAGCTCGAAGGCAGGCGCCGCAGCCTCGAGCGGGAAGTGGCCGAGCTCGAACGAGCGGCCGAGGAGGCCGTCAAGCGCGCCGAGGAGGCGGCTCGCCGGATGGAGAAGGCACGGGCTGCGCTCCCGGCCTCGCCACGGGTCGCGCCGGCGATGCTCGAACGGCTGGTGGCCGGAACGGAGCGCGCCGTGACGGTTCTCGTTCGGGCGGCCGAGTCGGGCACACGCCTCGAGACGCCGTTGCGGGCGCGCGCGGACGCCGGCGGGATGCGAACCGGCGAGCTCGCGGCCGAGCTGCGGCGGCTCGGCGCGTCCGAGGCAGAGCTTCGCCGCGAGTCCGGAGAGGCGCGGGAGCGGGCGACCGAGATCGACGTCGAGCTCGCTCGGATCGACGCCGAAGCGAAGGAGGCGCGGGCCCGGCTCGAAACGGCAGGGACGGCGCCTGCCGAGGGCGACGACCGTGAAGAGCTCGAGACGGCGCTCGAGCGGCTCCGCCGCCGCCGCGAGTCGCTCGGGCAGGTCAACCCGCTCGCGAAGGAGGAGCACGAGCGGGAGAAGGAGCGGCTGCACGAGCTCGTGGAGCAGCGAAAGGATCTCGAGGAGAGCCTGAGCCGGCTGGAGGAGTTGCGGACCGAGCTCACCGAGACCGTCGAGCGCCGCTTCGCCGATACGTTCGACCGCGTGCGGGCGCACTTCGAGGAAGTGGCCGCAACCCTGTTCCCGGGCGGCGAGGGCCGGCTGCGGCTGACGGCGCCGGATGAGGAGGACGAGGAGGCCGAGTCGGGCATCGAGGTCGAGCTCCGTCCCGCCGGGAAGCGCGTCACGCGGCTCTCGCTCCTCTCGGGCGGCGAGCGTGCGCTCGGCGCGATCGCGTTCCTGTTCTCGCTCTTCCTGGCCCGCCCGTGCCCCTTCTACCTCCTGGACGAGGTCGAGGCCGCGCTGGATGATCCCAACATCGGCCGCTTCGTCTCGCTGCTGAGGGCGTATGCGGACCGCGCTCAGTTCATCGTCGTCACGCACCAGAAGCGGACGATGGAGGCCGCCGACGTGCTCTACGGCGTCACGATGGGATCGGACGGCATTTCGCAAGTCGTCTCGCGCCGGATGCCGCGCGAAGAGTCGCTCGCCGCGACGGCCTAGGCTTCGGCGCCGTGAGCGCCCACGTGGCCACGGTTGCAGGCTAGCGTTCGCCGATGGCCAGAAGCTGGGCAGAGCTGCTCGGGGACGAGGGCGGTCCCGAGGAAGCGGAGGAGGAGCAGTCGGGGTTCTTCTCGCGGCTGCGGGACTCGCTCGGACGAAGCCGCCGGGCCCTCACGGGCCAGCTCGCCGCGGCCGCCTTCGACCCCGACGACGACGAGGCCTGGGAACGGCTCGAGGAGGCGCTGATCGCGGCCGACGTCGGCGTCCCGACCACGGCCGAGCTCGTGCGGCGGCTGGAGGCCAGAGACGATCTCGTCGACGGCCTCGAGCACGCGCTCGTGGAGGAGATCGCCGCACTCCTCGGGGATCCTCCGCGCCTCGACGTCCACGCGAAGCCGAGCGTCCTGCTGTTCGTCGGCGTGAACGGAACGGGCAAGACGACGACGATCGGCAAGCTGGCGCAGGCGCTGCGGGAGCGCGACCGCGACGTGATCGTGGCGGCCGCGGACACGTTCAGGGCCGCTGCCGACGAGCAGCTCGAGGTCTGGGCGAAGCGGGCGGAGGCGGACTTCGTCGGGGCCGCCCGCGGGGGAGATCCCGCCGCCGTCGCCTTCGACGCGATCGAGGCGGCGCAGTCACGGGGCCGTGACGTCGTGCTCGTCGACACGGCGGGGCGGCTGCACACGCACACGAACCTGATGGCCGAGCTGGCCAAGATCGGGCGAGTCGTCGCGGGAAGACTGGAGGGTGCGCCGCACGAGACGCTGCTCGTGATCGACGCGACCACGGGTCAGAACGGCGTCCAGCAGGCGCGTCTCTTCGGGGAGGCGGTCGAGGTGACCGGCGTCGTGCTGACGAAGCTGGACGGCTCGGCCAAGGGCGGGATCGCGGTCGCGATCGCGCACGAGCTCGAGCTGCCGGTGAAGCTGATCGGCGTCGGCGAGCGCCTGGACGACCTGCGGCCGTTCGACCCGGACGACTTCGCGCGCGCGCTGGTGTCCGGCTAGCTCCGCTCGACTCCAAATGCGATGTTGACGGTCGTGCGGTACTGGGTGATGCGGTCGTTCTCGACCACGGCGCTCATCGAGACCACGTGGGCGCCGTTGATCCCGCGCAGCGTCTTCGCCGCCTCCTGGACCGCTGCGTCGGCCGCCTTCGCAAAGCTCTCCGGGGACGAGCCGATCAGCGTGACCACTTTTGCGACGTCGGACATTTCCGCTCCCTTCCCTCGTTGGTCGAGGGAGGATAAGCGCTAGGAGGGATTGGCGGAACCTCGCTCGTCGCCGGGGTGCGATGGCCGTTCCGAGGCAAGGACGCAGGGAGCGTTCGTAGCCGGAGGCTACGGGCGCGACTGAGGACGCCGCCTCGGGGCGGACAGCGCGGCCCGGCGGCACAGACTAGGTTTCGTCAAGCCCTCCTAAGAAAGACTGAGGCCGAGAGACGACGTCAAGCTGGGCAGCGGCTTGTAGCTCTCGGGGGGCGTGATCGTGACGGTCTCGCCCCATTTGCCGAGGTCGATCCCGAGCGAGACGTGCAGCGCGTTCAGCCCGCTCAGCTGGGAGCCCGTCGTCTGCAGCTTCTGCAGGTCGTCCGAATTGAGGTCGATGCTGACATTCGCTCTGCGCAGCAGGTGGTCGTCCTTGCCGACGTCGGCCGTGACGTTGGTGGCGTTCTGCAGGGCCTGGAGCGCGTTCCGCTGCTGCGCCGTCAGCGTCTGCCCGCTCTGCTCCGAGAGCTTCGCGATCCCGTCGGCGTCGAGCGTGCCCTTGAACTCCCACGTGTCGGCGTCGTCGAGCGTCGGGCCGTCCGCGATCGTGCCGTCGAAGATCTCGTCCGCGTGCTGCCGCGGCTGCTGCGCGCTGCTTTGCTGGGCCCCGGGCACCGTGTTCAGACGGGATTGCCCCAGCTGCTTCAGCGTCCCCAGCCCGGAGTGCTTCGTCCCGTACCAGGTTCCGAGCAGCTCTGCATAGAGCTCGTTCGGGCCGGCCAGGAGCTTGCCCGAGAACTCCCGGCCCGTCACCGAGATGCTGCCGTCAGCCGTGAAAGCCTTCGAGGAGGCGTCTCCCTCGAGGTGGAGCTTGATCGAATGGCCGCAAACGCCTGCACGAGTGCGTTCTTGAGCGCGCCGTTCGTCTCGATCGAGACGGTGAGGTCGAGCGCGTAGTGCGCGCTGTGCTTGGCGCTCGTCGCGCTCGAAGCCTTGACGAACAATGTCTGGAGCGACGGCGCGGGCTGTGATGGGGCCGAGCTTCCGCCGCCCCCGCAACCGGCGAGAGCAAAGAGGAAGAGGAGGCCCGCACTACACTTTTTGACGATGTTCGACACCCTGTCCGACAAACTACAGGCCGCCCTCGGCGACATGCGCAAGCGCGGGAGCCTCGACGAGGAGGCGGTTTCGCGCGCGATGCGCGAGATCCGGCTCGCGCTGCTCGAGGCGGACGTCAACTTCAAGGTCGTGAAGGAGTTCGTCGAGCGCGTCCGGGAGCGGGCGCTCGGCCAGGACGTGCTCAAGAGCCTCACCCCGGCGCAGCAGGTGGTGAAGATCGTCCACGAGGAGCTGACCGAGCTGATGGGCAGCGGCAGCTCGAAGCTGGCCTACGCGGGCAAGCCGCCGACCGTGATCCTGCTCGCGGGCCTGCAGGGCTCGGGGAAGACGACGGCCGCGGCCAAGCTCGCGCTGCTCCTTCGCAAAGAGGGCAAGGCGCCGGCGCTCGTCGCCGCCGATCTGCAGCGCCCGGCCGCGATCGACCAGCTCGAACAACTGGGGCGCCAGGTCCAGCTGCCGGTTTACACGGGAAACGGCGACGCAGTCGCCGTTTCCCTAGCAGGAGTCGAGCGGGCGGAGGCCGAGGGTAAGGACGTCGTGATCATCGACACTGCCGGACGTCACCAGGTCGACGAGGAGCTTATGAGTGAGCTAGTGCGGATTCACCGCGAGGTGAAGCCGCACAACGTCCTGCTCGTGCTCGACTCGATGACCGGCCAGGAAGCGGTCTCGGTCGCCGAGGCGTTCCAGCAGCGAGTGGCATTCGACGGCGTCGTTCTGACGAAGCTCGACGGCGACGCGCGCGGCGGTGCGGCGCTCTCCGTCAAGGCCGTCACCGGCAAGCCGATCAAGCTCGCCTCCGTGGGCGAGAAGCTCGACCAGCTCGAGTACTTCCATCCCGACCGGATGGCGTCCCGGATCCTCGGCATGGGCGACGTCCTCAGCCTGGTCGAGAAGGCGGAGGCCGTGGTCGAGGAGGACGAGCAGGCGCAGTTGGAGCAGCGGCTGCGCGCGGGCGAGTTCAGCTTCGACGATTTCCTCGCCAGCTACCGGATGCTGCGGCGGATGGGGCCGCTCAAGGGCGTGCTCTCGATGATCCCCGGGATGGGGAAGCAGCTGCAAGGATTGGACATCGACGAGCGCGAGCTGGCGCGAGTCGAGGCGATCATTCTCTCGATGACCCCGGGAGAGCGGTCGCGGCCCCACATGATCAACGGCTCGCGCCGGCTGCGGATCGCAAAAGGAAGCGGCGTCACCGTCCAGCAGGTCAACCAGCTGCTGACGGCACGCAAGCAGATGGAGAAGATGATGAAGCAGTTGGGAAAAGGCAAGATTCCGGCTCTACCCGGACTAGGCTAGGAGGCAGATGGCAGTTCACATGAGATTGACCCGCGTCGGCTCGAAGAAGAATCCGATCTACCGCGTCGTGGTGGCCGACTCGCGCTCGCCGCGCGACGGCAGGTTCCTCGAGATCGTCGGGCGCTACAACCCGCAGACGGAACCGTCGACGATCGAGCTCGACGAGGCGAAGGTGAAGGACTGGCTCGGGAAAGGCGCCCAGCCGTCGGCTGCTGTGTCGAAGCTGCTGAAAATCAAGAACATTGGCTGAACTGCTCGAGTACCTCGCGCGCCAGCTCGTCGACGACCCCGACTCCGTCCAGGTGGAGAGGGTGGAGGACGAGGACGGCGCCGTCGTCCTCCGGCTCCAGGTCGCCGACGACGACGTCGGCAAGGTGATCGGACGCCAGGGCAGGATCGCCCGGTCGCTGCGCACGATCATCAGGGCGTGCGCCGCCGGCGAGGGCCGGCGAGTGCAGCTGGAAATCGCCGGTTGAGAGTCGCGGCGCTCTTCGACATCCACGGCAACCTGCCCGCGCTCGAGGCCGTTCTCGAGGAGGCGGAGGCCGACCTGCTGGTGGCCGGCGGCGACGTGACCGGAGGGGCCTTTCCCGCCGACACCGTCGAGCGGCTGCGGGCGCTCGGCGACGGCGTCCGCTGGCTGCGCGGAAACCTCGAGCGGGAGCTGGTCGAGCTGCCTCCGCCCAGAGAGGCGGGACCGCCGCCTGGGGAGCTCGAGCGCATTCGCAAGTCGCTGACCGAGGAGCAGCTCGCGTTCCTGTACGGCCTGCCCCAGCAGGTCGAGCTGGACGTCGACGGCCTCGGACGGGTGCTGTTCTGCCACGCCACACCGCGGAATGACGTGGAGATCGTCACTCAGCTGACGCCCGACGAGCGGTTGGGGCGAATCCTCGAAGGCGTGGCCGCGGACGTCGTCGTCGCCGGCCACACGCACATGCAGGACGATCGACGTGTAGCCGGGATCCGCTGGATCAACGCCGGCAGCGTCGGGATGCCGTACGAGGACTCGGCCGGTGCCTACTGGGCACTGCTGGGCCCGGAGGTGGAGCTGCGGCGATCCGGCTATGACGCGGCCGCTCTGGGCGGGTACGAGTATCCGCACGCTTCGAGGCAGGAAGCGGCTGAGTATTTCGAGAGCCTGACCCGGTGAGCGACGAGCGAGTCATGGTCGGTCGCGTGGGCCGCCCACACGGGCTTACGGGCGCGTTCGTCGTCGAACACGCGAGTGAGGCGCCCGAGCGGTTCGCGGTCGGAGCGGAGCTGCTCGCCGGCGGTGAGCCGGCCCGCGTGGTCGAGTCGAAGCGGGCGGGAGGGCGGCTCGTCGTCCGCCTCGACCATCCCGTTGAGCGCGGCGCGGCACTCGAGATCCCTCGCGCCGAGCTCCCGCCGCCAGACGCAGACTCCTACTACGTCTCCGACCTCGCCGGGCTCGATGTGGTCGAGGAAGGGGGACAGTCCCTCGGGCGTGTGACCGATGTGGCGCCGGGGATTGCGAACGACGTGATCGAGCTGGATTCCGGCCTCCTGCTTCCCTTCGTCGAGGCGTGCGTGCGCGAGGTCGATCTCGAACGGCGCCGGATCGTTGTCGCTCCTGGCTTCGCAGACCACGGGTAACCTCAGGTTCCTTGCAGCTCGACGTGTTCACCCTCATCCCGCAGGCCTTCGGCTGGCTGACGGAGCAGCGGCCCGTCGCTGCGGTGCTCGGCCGCAGCCTGGACCTGCGCCTGTTCAACTACCGCGACGCAACTCCACTTCGCGCGGCTCAGGTCGACGACGAGCCCTACGGAGGCGGGCCGGGGATGGTGCTCCGCGTGGACGTCGTCGCTGCCGCCCTCGACGCCGTCTACGGCGGCGTCCCCGACCATCGCGTCGTCGCGCTGACGCCTCAGGGACGCCAGCTCGACCAGCAGGTCGTCGAGGAGCTCGCGTCCGAGGAGCGGCTCACGCTGCTGTCGGCGCGGTTCGAGGGCTTCGACGAGCGGATCGTGACGCACCTCGCCTCTGACGCGATCTCGATCGGGCCGTACGTCCTCTCGGGCGGTGAGCTGCCGGCGATGGTGATCTTGGATGCGGTCGCGCGACGGCTGCCGGGTGCCCTCGGGAGCGAGGAGTCCGGCCTGGTGGAGAGCTTCTCGGCCGAGCTGGGAGGAGGGCTCGAGTATCCGCACTACACCCGCCCGGCCGAGTTCCGCGGTTGGTCCGTTCCAGAGGTTCTCCTCTCCGGAGATCATGCGCGGATCGAGGAGTGGCGCCGCGAGCAGAGCCGTAGCAGGAGTCTCGCGTGAAGGACCCATACGCGGTTCTCGGCGTCCCGCGCGACGCCTCTGACGCGCAGATCCGGTTCGCCTACCGGCAGGCCGTCCGCAACTCCGGGGCCGACGACTCCTCGTCGGTGGACGTTAAGGAGCGGCTGCACGAGCTGGAGGAGGCCTACAAGGTGCTCACCGACCCGCGCAAGCGGCGGGCGTACGGCGGGATCTCCGTGCCCGAGACCCGGCACGCGCTCAAGCCCACGACCGTCCCGCCCGTCCTCAAGGAGGCGGAGAAGCTCCCGCGCAACCCGGTCGCCCGACTGACGCACAAGCTGCCGCGGCCCTACCGGATCGCGCTCGACTGGGTCCTCACGATCGCCGGCGCCGTTGCGATCGTGCTCGCGATCAAGGCCTGGGTCGTCAACCCGTACCGCATCCCGTCCTCCTCGATGGAGCCGACGCTGCACTGCGCGCGGGGGAGCAGCCAGTCCAACAACGGCTGCGAGGCCCACTTCTCAGACCGCGTGCTCGCCAACCGGTTCATCTATCATTTCCGCGATCCGCATCGGGGCGAGATCGTGGTCTTCAACACGCCGCCGAGAGCCAAGATCGAGTGTGGGGCCGGCGGGACGTTCGTCAAGCGGCTGATCGGGCTGCCGGGTGAACGGGTCCAGGAGAAGAACGGGTTCTTCTACATCAACGGGAAGAAGATCGACGACACGGGCTACATCAAACCGGGTCGGCGGGACGACCGGACGGACGGCGGCCGGACGATTCCCAAGAACTCCTACTTCTTCGTCGGCGATAACCGGACGCAGTCGTGCGATTCCCGCCGCTGGGGCTCGGTCCCGCGCGGAAATCTGATCGGGCCGGTGTTTGCGATCTACTGGCCCCCGACCCGGCTCCACGTCGATACGCCCGGTCCGGTCGGCGCCGTCATCCTCGCGATCATCGGCGGTGTCGTGATCGTCCTGATCGGCTTGGCCGTTCGGCGAAGGCGGGTTCGCTAGCATTCGACGACGGCCTGCGGGCCGTTCTTTCCGATGAGTCGCGTGATCGAGTCAATCGAGCGGCGCCAGCTGCGCAGCGACCTGCCTCAGTTCAAGGCGGGCGACACCGTGCGCGTCCACTTCCAGGTGATCGAGGGCCAGCGGCGCCGGCTGCAGGTGTTCGAGGGGATCGTGATCAAGCGGCAGGGCGCCGGTGTGCACGAGACGTTCACGGTTCGCAAGCAGTCGTTCGGGGTCGGGGTCGAGCGGACGTTCCCACTCCATTCGCCGAAGATCGAGAAGATCGAGGTGATGGCGATCGGCGACGTCAGCCGCGCCAAGCTCTACTACCTGCGCGAGAAGGTCGGAAAGCGTGCGCGCGTGCGGACGAAGGCTGGTGCGGTGATCGCCCCGCCGCCGGCCGCAGCCGCCGGGGAGCCCGCTGAGGCCTCCGAAAGCGGCGAGGAAGAGCTCGAGGGCGAGGCGCAGGCGGAGGAGCTCGAGGGCGAGGCAGAGGAGCTCGAGGCCGAGCCCGAGGCGGAAGCCAAAGCAAAGGCGGAAGCCGAGCCAACCGCCGCGGGAACGCGATTCCGCCGAGTCAGAGCGCGAATAGAGCAGAAGCCTCCCGAGCTCTAGTCCCGAACGCGGTTTTACGCAAGGAAACCCCACCCAGGGTGGGGAGTCGTCCACCCGCCACCCGCGGCTGATCGTACCTGCCAAGTCCGTACATGTCTGTGCCGGAAGCGTGCCGAATGACGCACGTTGCGAACTCGGCACGAAGCGGACTCACAGCCGCGGCCGTGATCGGGCTATCCTCGCGGACGTGCCCGTGCGCACCGGCCAGAAGCTCCTCCGGTTCGACCGCAAGCTCGGCGTCCGCTATGTCGCCGGCGCGGACGAGGCGGGCCGCGGCTCTCTCGCCGGTCCGCTCGTCGTCGCCGGCGTGCTGCTCGACTACGCCTGTCTCCGCAACCACCGCGTCCGCCCGCTCGGGTTTCTGAACGACTCCAAGCAGGTCTCTCCGGTCGAACGCGAGGAGCTCTTCCGCGCCGTCGTCGGTTGTGCGGAGCGCGTCGTCGTGCGCGTGATCTCGTCCGACCAGATCGACCGCCACGGGCTGCACCGCATGAACCTCGCGGGGCTCCGGTCGGCACTCCATGCTCTCTCGCCGCCGGCCGAGGTCTGCCTCGTCGACGGCTTCCGCCTCGGCCCGCAGGCCCCAGAGCACAAGGCCGTCGTCGACGGGGACGAGCGAAGCGCGGCGATCGCGGCCGCCTCGATCGTGGCCAAGGTCGTCCGTGACCGCGCCATGCGCCGGATGGACGCGCTCTATCCGCACTACGGCTTCGCCTCGCACGTCGGCTACATCACGCCCGGCCACTCCGCCAAGGTGCGCGAGCGCGGCCCCTCCGACATCCATCGCCGCTCGTTCCAGGCGCTGTGCTACCTGTCCGAGGAAGAGGCTCGGGCCCGCGTCGAGCAAGCCACGTAGCGGCCGGGCGAGCGGCCGAGCGCCGCGCCCGCCGCTACTACCGGCTGCGCGGCTACCGGATCCTCGCGGCCAACGTGCGGGCCGGGCGGAACGAGCTCGACCTCGTCGTCCGGCGAGGCTCTCAGCTGGTCTTCTGCGAGGTGAAGATGAAATCCGGGGACGGGTACGGCGACCCCGCCGCCATGGTCGGCCCGGAGAAAGAGCGCCGGCTCCGCCGCGTGGCACAGGCGTGGCTCGCTGGACGGCCGGAGCTCGCGGCGCTCGAGATCTCCTTCGACGTAGTTGCCGTCCACGCCGGCCGGATCGAGCGGCTGCGGAACGTCTTCTAGGGGGACTCTCGCCCGCGCCGTAGAACTCGCCTGCGTGGCCCCGACGCAGGAAGCGCTCTACCGCGACATCGACCTCGAGCTCTCTTGGTCGGAGAGCGAGCTCCCCGAGCGAGAGCGGACAAAGCACGTCCACCGCCTGCATCCCTACCTCGGAAAGTTCATCCCTCAGCTCGTCGAAGTACTGCTCGCTCGCCACTTTCGCCCGGGCCGGCACGTGCTCGACCCATTTGCAGGCTCGGGGACGACTCTCGTGCAGGCGCTCGAGAGCGGCATGGCCGCCACCGGAATCGACGTCGCCGCCTTCAACTGCCTGCTGATGAGCGTGAAGACCCGGCGCTACAACCTGTTCGTCCTCGAGCGGGAGCTGCGAGACGTCGTCCGGCGGCTGGACCGCCTCCCCGCGCGCTCGGCGCGGCCGAACAGGTACGTGCGCGACTGGTTCGCACCGGCCGCAGCGGCAGAGCTGCTCGCTTTCCGCTCCCTGATCCCCGAGTACGAGCACGAGGACGTCCTGCGCGTGGTGCTCGCCCGCGCGGCCCGGTCCGCCCGGCGCACCACGCACTTCGACCTCGACTTCCCCCGGGAGCCCCAGACCGAGCCGTACTGGTGCTACAAGCACAAGCGCATCTGCCGTCCGGTCGAGGCGGCCCTCCCGTTCCTTCGCCGCTACGCGCTCGACACGCTTGCCCGGATCAAGGAGTTCGCCCGTGCCCGCGCGCGCGTCTGCGAGGCGGAGGTTCTTCACGGGGATTCGCGCGAGCTTGCCTTCGAGTGCCGCTTCGACGGGATCGTGACGTCGCCGCCGTATCCCGGCCTGATCGACTACCACGAGCAGCACCGCTACGCCTACGAGCTGCTCGGGCTCGACGACCGCCGCAGGCTCGAAGTCGGGCCGGCCGCCGGCGGGACGAGCCGTGCCGCCGTCGCTGCCTACGCGGACGGAGTCGTGGCCGTGCTCGCAAACCTGCTCCCGTCGCTTCGCCGCGGCGCACCGGTGCTGATCGTGGTCAACGACCGCCGAGATCTCTATCCGGAGATCCTCGACCGCGCCGGGCTACGGGTGGAGGAGCGGTTGCGCCGCCATGTCAACCGGCGCACGGGGCGGCGGGCAGGCGAGTATTTCGAGGACGTTCTCGTCGCGCGACTTTAGACACGAAGGAGTCTCCCAGACGTACGAATTTCCCGACTAGGTTCGGTGTGTGCTTGCACGCGCGACCACCCATGCCCTGGTCGGACTCGAGCCCCGCCGCGTCGAGGTGGAAGCCCACCTGCCCGGCGGCCTGCCGGGGTTCACCATCGTCGGGCTTGCCGACCGGGCCTGCCAGGAGGCGAAGGAACGGGTCCGCAGCGGAATAGCCTCGGCCGAGCTTTCCTGGCCAAAGGGGCGGGTGATCGTCAACCTCGCTCCGGCCGGCCTGCGCAAGGAGGGTTCCGCGTTCGATCTCTCGATCGCGCTTGCGATCCTCGCCGCCTCCGGACAGGTCGACCCCACAGTCCTCGCAGAGCACGCCGTCTTTGGAGAAGTCGCTCTGGACGGCCGCATCCGGCCGGTCGGGGGCGTGCTCGCCGTCGCCGAGGGGGCGCGCAAGCTGGGGCTCGAGCGGCTGCTCTGTCCGGCGGCGGTCTCGCCGGAGGCGGCACTCGCGGGCATCGAGGCGATCCCGCTCCGCCATTTGGCCGAAGCAGTCTGTTACCTCCGCGGAGACGGCCGCCCGCCGCCTTACATTCCTCCGAACGGCCACCGGCCGGTCTCCCCGGCTCCCGATCTCGCCGACGTGCGCGGCCAGGAGCGGGCCCGGCGTGCGCTCGAGCTCGCCGCTGCCGGCAGGCACAACCTGCTGCTCGCGGGCCCGCCCGGGACGGGCAAGACGATGCTCGGCCGCAGGCTGCCCGGCATCCTGCCGAAGCTCGGACGGGAGGAGGCGCTGGAGGTAACGCGCATCCATTCCGTGGCCGGCGTGCTTCCGCGCGACCATGTCCTGATCGAGGCGCCGCCTTTCCGTGCCCCGCACCACAGCGCCTCTGCGGCTGCGATCGTCGGCGGCGGGCCCGGCCCTCGTCCCGGCGAGGCGAGCCTGGCCCACCGCGGCGTCCTCCTGCTGGACGAGTTCCCGGAGTTCCAGCGCCCCGTGCTCGAAGCCCTCCGCCAGCCGCTCGAGGACGGAACGATCTGTATTGCCCGGGCGACGGGCCAGGCCGTCTTCCCGGCCCGCTTCCAGCTCGTCGCGACCATGAACCTGTGCCCGTGCGGGGGCCGGGCCGACCCGGCCGCCGAGTGCTCGTGCTCGGCGCAGCAACTCGCCCGCTTCCGGGCCAAGCTCTCGCACGCGCTGCTCGATCGCTTCGACCTCGTCGTGACCGTGCCGCGGCCGCGGGCCGAGGAGCTCTCGGCCGGCCCGTCCGAGGGCTCGAGCGAGGTTCGCGCCCGCGTGGACAGCGCAAGGATCCGGCTCGATGCGGGGCCGCTTCCGCGGACCGGCGAAGCGGACGCGCTCCTCGATCGCGCGGTCGAGCGTCTGCCGCTTTCCGCGCGTGGCCGAGCGCGGGTCGCCCGCGTGGCCGCGACGGCGGCGGCGCTCGCCGGAGGCGAACAGGTGAGCGGCGAGCACGTAGCGGAAGCGCTCGCGTATCGCTCGCCGAGGGAGCTGACCTCATGAGCGAGCTCGCGCTTGCAGCCTTCGCGGCGGAGACGGGATCGCATCTGGTCTCAGCACCACGCAACGCCCGCTTTGCGCGGTTCTCGCGCAACTTCGACGCAGCGGCCTACACGTCGAGCCTTGCCGAGCGCGGCTTCCGGTTCATCGGTCGGTCGGACAAGGGCTTCCCGCCGCTCCTTGACGCGATCCATGATCCGCCGCCGGGCCTGTTCCTCCGCGGAGGCGGCGACGCAGAGTTGCTCGCCCGGCCGTTGGTCGCCGTGGTCGGAGCCCGAGCCTGCTCGGCCTACGGATCCCACGTTGCCCGACTGCTCGGCCGCGAGCTCGCCCAGGCCGGCCTGGTTGTCGTGAGCGGGATGGCCCGAGGGATCGACGGCGAGGCCCACCGAGGCGCGCTCGAGGCCGGCGGGATTACCGTCGCCGTCCTTGGCTGTGGGGTCGACCGCGACTACCCGGCCGCGCACGCCTCGCTCGCGCGCGGCATCGAGGAGGCAAGCCTCGTCGTCTCCGAGTACGCGCCTGGGGTCGAGCCGGCGCCGTGGCGGTTCCCGGCCCGCAACCGGATCATCGCGGGCCTGGCTCAGGCGACCGTCGTCGTCGAGGCACGTGAGCGAAGCGGGGCGCTCATCACCGCCGACCTCGCGCTCGAGGAAGGAAGGGAGGTCTTCGCCGTGCCGGGCGAGATCACCTCCGGACTGTCGGCGGGTACGAACGGGCTGCTCCGCCTAGGTGCGACACCGGTCACTTCGACTCTCGACGTCCTCGAGCGCTTCGGGCTCGAGCCGGCGCCGCCGGTCCAGGCCGAGCCGACGCTCGATCCGAGATCGAAGCAGGTGTACGAGCGGCTTCGGGACGGGCCGGCGAGCGCCGACGAGCTCACGCGGGCGACGGGGCTTCCCGCACCTGCGCTCTCGATGGTGCTCACCTTCCTGGAGATGGCGGGGCTAGTCGTGGAGGGCGAGGGCGCCTATCGGGTGGTGATGTCGCCGGGATAGCATCACGCCGTGGCCGACTCATACTGGCTGGAAGAGCCGGGACCTAAGCTTGTCAGCAAGCCGCTCTCGGGCCGGGCTGACGTCGAGATCGTCGGGGCGGGCACGACCGGGTGCTCGGCGGCGCGCACGCTCGCGGAAGCCGGATTGCGAGTGCGCGTGCACGACGCTCGGACGGTCGCCGGCGGCGCGAGCGGACGGAACGGCGGCTTCGCCCTCCGGGGCGGCGCCATGGCCTACGACCGGGCGCGTGAATGGCTCGGCGCCGAGGAGGCTCGGGGCTACTGGGCCCTGACCGAGCGGTACCTCGAGCGGCTTGCCGGCGCCGTGGGCGACGCCCTCCGACCGGTTGGCAGCCTTCGGCTGGCAGCCGACGAGGAGGAGCGCGACGAGCTCCGTCGTGAGTACGAGGCGCTGCGCGAGGACGGTTTCGACGCCGAGTGGCGCGAGCCGCTCCAGGCCCCTCTGGGCCGGCGCTTCCCGGCCGCGATGTTCCATCCGCCGGACGCGTCCGTCCAGCCCGCCCGGATGACCCGGAGGCTGGCCGCGCGCGCGATCGAGGCGGGAGTCGAGATCGTCGAGCGCCACCGGGTCGAGTCGCTCGATGAGCTCGAGGCCGAGCGCGTCCTCGTCGCGACGGACGGCTATCCGAGCGGCTTGCTCGGGCAGCTCGAGGGGCTGATCATCCCTACGCGCGGTCAGATGATCGCGACGGAACCCGTTCCCGAGCCGCTCTTTCCATATCCCCACTACGGCCGCCACGGCTTCGATTACTGGCAGCAGGTGAAGGACGGGCGGATCCTGGCGGGAGGCTTCCGCGACGCTGACATGACGACGGAATTCACGGCGGAGGAGCAAACGACGCCGACGATCCAGCGAGCGCTCGAGGACTTCCTCGTCGAGCTCGTGGGGCGTCCTCTCGAGGTGACGCAGCGCTGGGCCGGAATCTTCGGGCTCGTGCTCGACTTTCTTCCCGTCGTCGGCGCTGTGCCCGGCGACGGCCGCCTGTGGGTGTCGGGCGGCTATTCGGGGCACGGCAACGTGCTCGCCTTCATGTGCGGCGACATGGTCGCCAAGGCGATGCTGGGCAAGCAGGTGCCTGAGCTCCAGCTGTTCGACCCCGCCCGGTTGCTGACGCCGGCCTAGGAGTCGTGCGGCGGCGGTGCGGGCGACGGCTTGCTCGGCGCCCCGCCGATCAGGTTCGTAAACCGCCTGTTGAAGCGAGATCCCCAGGTCTGCCCGTTGTCGTAGCGGGCATGCGAACGCTGGAGCTTCCGCGGGCTTCGCTTGTAGAACCACTTCGCCCACGGCGAATGCGGCCTGGCCAGGCGGATCGCTCCGACGAAGCCGAGCAGCGGGATGAAGATGCTGAGCATCCCGAGCATCAGCTTTCCTTTCAGGAAGGTGACGGTGGCCAGGCCGATATTGAGCGCGAGCACCCCGATCCCGGCCCAGCGCCCCCCGACCGTCTCGTCGTGAATCCCGAACGGCGACACGCCGACGAGCAGCAGCGCGGCGAGCATGACGCCCATTACGGTCGCGTCGACGGAGCTGCGACCCTCGGGCGACCAGTAGACGTCCTTCAGGTACAGGGAAAGGGCGAACTCGTCGAGCGTCAGCGCCGCGCCGGAGCCGAAGAAGATGGCCAGGATCTCACGCCCGATGCCGGTCGGCCACGCGGCGAACGCGATCAGGCCGGACGTGAGCACGATCAGGATCCCGATCACCATGTGGTGCAGGTGGACGCCGTGCACGCTGCCGCTGCCCCAGCCGCGCACGCGCGCGAGCCGCGTGTACAGGCGCGTGATCCCAAAGGTGATCATGAACGCGAGGATCAGGAGGAGGAGAGGCTCTTTCCCTGCGGCGACGATGTCCGTGTCGTAGCCGGGGATGAAGTGGAAGACGTCGAGGGTGTGCTCGAGGCTGTTGACGCTTGCGAGCATCATCGCGGCAAGGCTATAGCTCGACGGACTGAAGCTCAGGCAGCGCGTCGATCCGGTCGAGCGCGGCGAGCGCGATCGCGAGATCCTGGATCGCCAGGCCGGTCGAGTCGAAGACGGTCGCCTCCTCAGAGGTGCTCCGCCCCGGCGCCGCCCCGGCAAGCACGGCCCCGAGCTCGGTGACGTCCTCCCGGCCGAGGATGCCCGCCTCGACCGCATGGACGAGGTCGCCGTTGTGACTCGCCTGCGTCCAGTCGTCGCAGAAGACGCGAACCCGTGCGAGCTCCTCGACCGCGATCTCGGCCTTGCCCGGTCCGTCGGCGCCCATCAGGCTCGCGTGCTGCCCCGGCTGCAGCGATCTCGGGCCGAGCACGATCTCGTGCCCCGGGGTGACGGTCACGACGAGATCGGCGGCGAGCGCCTGCTCGCGGCTCGAGGCCAGGCCTGCGCCGATCTCCTCGGCAGCCGTCTGTGCCCGGGTCTCGTCGAGATCCCACAGCAGCGGCTTGCGCCCGCGAGCGACGAAGCTGCGCGCCGCCGCCTTCCCGTTCACGCCGGCGCCGATGACGGCAGCGGTCTCGGCATCCTCGCGCCCAAGCGTCTCGGCCGCGAGCACCGCCGCAGCTCCGGTTCGAAGCGCCGTGATCGCCCCCGCGTCGAATGCGGCCTCGAGCAGGCCGTTCGAAGCGTTCGAGAGCAGCGCCAGGCCCATCACCGTTGGTAGCCCCTGCGCGGGATTGCCGGGAAAGGAGGTCACCCACTTGAGCAGCGCGTGTCCGCCGCCGAGCGCGGGCATGGCGCGAAAGTCACCTGCCGGATAGGCCGGGACGTAGACCTTGGGCGGCATCGACCACTCGCCTCGTGCGTAGGCCACGAATGCGTCGCGAACCGCCTCGACGGCTCGCTCCGAGCTAACCGCCGCCTCCACGTCGGCGGCGGAGAAGAAGGGAACCTTCACGGCTTGTAGCGTAAGCGTGTGATGGCCGCCCGGGCAGCTCCGATCGCCGTCGAGCACCTCCACGTTGTCCGGGGCGGCAATACCGTGCTCCCCGATCTCTCGCTCGCGGTCGGAAGCGGCCGCGTGACCGGACTGCTCGGCCCGAGCGGTGCGGGCAAGACGACGTTGATCCGCGCGATCGTCGGCGTTCAGCGGATCCAGAGCGGCGAGGTCCGGGTGCTGGGCGAGCCGGCGGGGTCGGAGTCGCTCCGCTCCCGGGTGGGCTACGTGACGCAGGCGCCGTCCGTGTACGGAGACCTGAGCGTATGGGAGAACCTCCGCTACTTCGGCCGGGTTTTGGACGTCCCGGCCGCGAGGATTGACGAGGTGATCGAGACGGTTGGGCTTCCGCAATTCGCAGGACGGGTCGTCAACAGCCTCTCTGGAGGTGAGCGCGCCCGCGTCTCGCTTGCGACGGCACTCCTCAACCGCCCACCGGTTTTCGTGCTCGACGAGCCGACGGTTGGGCTCGATCCAGTGCTCCGCCGAGCTCTTTGGGCGACGTTCCACGCCCTTGCCGGCGAAGGGTCGACGCTGCTCATCTCTAGCCATGTCATGGACGAGGCGGAGCACTGCGACCAGCTCGTACTGCTGCGGGAGGGTCGGGTGCTGGCGGCCGAGAGCCCTGATGAGCTTCTGCGCCGGACGGGCGCGAGCTCGCTCGGGGACGCCTTCCTGCGCCTGATCGAGGGCGAGAGATGAGCCTGCGCGTCACGACCGCGACTGCGCTTCGCGTTCTCGCTCAGCTTCGCCGGGATCCGCGCACGATCGCGCTCCTGCTCGTCGTCCCGTCGGCGCTCGTGACGCTGCTGAAGTACGTCCTCGAAGGACAGCCGGGGAGCTTCGACCGGATCGGAGGCCCGCTGCTCGGCCTGTTCCCCTTCATCACCATGTTCCTAGTCACCTCGATCACGATGCTGCGCGAGCGGACGACCGGGACGCTCGAGCGGCTGATGACGATGCCGCTGGCCAAGCTCGATCTGCTGCTCGGGTACGGCGCGGCGTTCGCGCTCGTGGCTGCTGTGCAGGCCGCCGTCACCTCGGCGATCGCTCTCGGCGCGCTCGACCTCCACGTCGGCGGGTCGAGCTGGGCCGTGGTCGGGCTCGCGATCGGAAACGCGGTGCTCGGGATGTCGCTCGGCCTGTTCGTCAGCGCGTTCGCGGCCACGGAGTTCCAGGCCGTGCAGTTCCTGCCCGCCTTCGTCTTTCCGCAGCTCCTGCTGTGCGGGCTGTTCGTGCCCCGCGACCAGATGGCACGTGCGTTCGAGATCGCCTCGTACTGTCTGCCGCTGACCTACGCCTACGACGCCCTCGAGCGGGTCACCAGAGGCAGCGGCGGCTCGAGGATCGGGCTCGACGTGGGTGTCGTTGTCGGGGTGACGCTGCTCGCGCTCGCCTTGGGGGCGCTGACGCTGCGCCGGCGGACGGCCTAGCCGCAGAAGTCACTCTCTCGGCTCAATCTCGTTTCGCATGCGTGCGGGATTTCCGCTTATGCTCGCAGTGGGGAGGAGGATGGTGACCCCGGGGTTTCAGGAGGCGAGGCGGGCGCGGATGAGCGCCCGGCCCGAACCGAGGCTGAGTGGCTCCTCGCTCCCCGCATCCAGGCCCTCGACGTCCGCGAACCCAGCTTCCTCGAGCTGGGTTCGCAGTTCTCTGGCCGTATAGACGCGGATCGAGCTCCGGTTCTTCGAGACGATGTCTCCCTCGCGGATGAACGTCCATTCTGTGCCGACCCGTCCGGAGACCTCGTCCCAGTCGCGTTCCTGCAGGACTACGACATCGCCGATCCGCTCCCACCCGCGTGGCTGGAACTTCGGAAACAGCGTCTCCGCGAGATGCGTGTCGACGAGGAACCACGACCCCGGCCTGAGCACCCGGGCGGCCGCGGCGAGAAAGGCCGCGTTGCCCTCGTCGTCGAAGTAGCCAAAGCTGCCACCGAAACAGAATGCGCCGTCGAACTCGCGTGTCCACGGCAGGTCGCGCATGTCGCCCTCGACCCAGTCGATCTCGACGCCGGTCTCCGACGCGCGCCGGCGGGCGTCCTCTAGGTACTCCGGCGTGACGTCGACGCCGGTCATCGTGTAGCCGCGCTCGGCGAGCGGGATCGTCAGACGGCCGACGCCGCAGGGCACGTCGAGCATCCGCGCGCTCGGCTCGGGCTCGAGCATGCGCTCGATCCGGTCGACTTGCGCAGCGGTTCGCTCCGGATCGATGGCGTCGCCGACGACCTCGGCCCAGCCTTCAGGGAAGAACGAGCGCCACCAGTCGTCCATGCCTAGAGAGCCTTGACATCTTCGACGAGCGCGGACACCGCGTCCTTCGCGTCGGCGAACAGCATCACGGTCTTCGGATCGCGATAGAGCGGGTTGTCGATCCCGGCGAAGCCGGGGTTCATGCTCCGCTTGATCACGACGACGTTCTTCGCGTGATCCACGTCCAGGATCGGCATCCCGTAGATGGGGCTCCCCGGCTGGTTGCGCGCGGCCGGATTGGTGACGTCGTTGGCGCCGATCACGAGCGCGACGTCGGTCTCCGGGAAGTCGGAGTTGATCTGATCCATCTCGTACAGCTGGTCGTAGGGCACGTTCGCCTCCGCGAGGAGGACGTTCATGTGTCCCGGCATCCGCCCCGCCACCGGATGGATCGCGTAGCGCACGTCGACGCCCCGCCGCTCGAGCTCGTCCGCGAGCTTGCGGACGTCGTGCTGGGCCTGTGCGACAGCGAGCCCGTAGCCGGGGATGATGATCACGCGGCGCGCGTACGCGAGCATGACGGCAACGTCGTCGGCGGTGGCGGAGCGAACTGCCCCGTCCCCGGCGGCCGCCGCAGCCTCCGGCGCGACGGCGAGCTGGCCGAAGGCGCCGAAGATCACGTTCGCCACCGAGCGCCCCATCGCGCGGGCCATCTTCAGCGTCAGCAGCGTCCCCGATGCGCCGACGAGCATCCCGCTCACGATCAGGACGTTCTCGTGCAGCACGAAGCCGGTCGCTGAGGCGGCGACCCCCGTCGCAGCGTTCAGCAGAGAGATCACGACCGGCATGTCGGCGCCGCCGATCGGCAGCACGAACAGGATCCCGAAGAGGAGAGCCCCGCAGATCAGCGCGATGAAGAGCCCCTGCTTCTGCGGGCCCGCGACGATCACGATCCCGAGTGCGATCAGTCCCACGAAGAGGGCCATGTTCCCGACCTTCTGGCCCGGATAGACGATCGGGCGGCCGCTGATCAAGTCCTGGAGCTTCCCGAACGCGACCATGCTGCCCGCAAACGAGATGCTCCCGATCAGAGCCGACAGGACCGTGGAGATCGAGCTCTCCGCAGACAGGCGCCCCGGATCGGGCGCGTGGGCGTGGAACTCCGCCAGCGCCACCAGTGCGGCCGCCCCGCCGCCGACGCCGTTGAACAGCGCCACCATCTGCGGCATCGCCGTCATCTTCACCGCGCGCGCCGCGTACCATCCGACCGGGGTGAAGATCGCCATCACGACGAGGATGGAGACGTAGTTGTGCAGGCCGGCGCGTGCGAACGTGGCCCCGATCGCGATCGCCATCCCGCCCGCCCCGAACCAGGTTCCGAGCCGCGCATGGGCGGGTGAGGACAGGAACCGCAGGGCCAGGATGAAGGTCACGATTGTGACCAGGTAGGCGAGGTTAATCGCGTCGTTCCGGCTCACTGCCCTCCTCGGGCTTGCGCTTGAACATCTCCAGCATGCGGTCGGTGACGACGAACCCGCCGACGACGTTCATCGTCCCGAGCGCGACCGCGGTAAGCGAGACGACCCTGATCCACGTGTCCTGGTCCGGCAGGCCGGCGACGATGATCGCCCCGACGAGCACGATCCCGTGGATCGCGTTCGTGCCCGACATCAGGGGTGTGTGCAGGAGCGTCGGCACCTTCGAGATCACCTCGAAGCCGACGAAGACCGCGAGCACGAGCACCGTCAGCTCGATGATGAACTGGCTCGGCACTACGCACGCACCTCTTCGCGCCTGGTCACGCAGGCGCCCGCGGTGATCTCGTCCTCGAAGTCGAGCTGCAGCTCGCCGTCCACGACGAGATGGTTGAGCAGGGCGCCCACGTTCTTCGAGTACAGCTGGCTCGCGTGTGCGGGCATCGTGCTCGGCAGGTTGGTGAGGCCCACGATCGTGACGCCTTCGCGCACGACCTCCTCGCCGGGCTCGGTCAGCTCGCAGTTCCCGCCCGCCTCCGCCGCGAGATCGACGATCACCGAGCCAGGGCGCATTCCTTCGACGGCCGAGGCAGGGATCAGCTTCGGCGCCGGCCGCCCCGGAATCAGCGCCGTCGTGATCACCACGTCGAACTCGGGGATCCGCCGCGCGAGCTCGTCCTGCTGGCGGCGCTGCTCCTCCTCGGTCAGCTCCCGCGCGTAGCCGCCCTCGGTCTCCTCGCCCACGACGCCGAGTTCGAGGAAGGTCGCGCCGAGCGACTCGACCTGCTCCTTCACGACCGGCCGGATGTCGAAGCCCGAGACGACGCCTCCCAGCCGGCGCGCCGTCGCGATCGCCTGCAGGCCGGCGACGCCGGCGCCGAGGACGAGCACCTTCGCCGGCGCAACCGTCCCCGCAGCCGTCATCAGCATCGGGAAGAACTTCGGCAGCCGGTCGGCAGCGATCAGGACGGCCTTGTAGCCGCCGACCGTGCTCTGCGACGAGAGCGCGTCCATCGCCTGTGCGCGCGTGATCCGGGGAATCGACTCCATCGCAAAGGCCGTGATTCCGCCCTTCGACAGTTGCTCGATTCCCTTGGGGTCGGTGAGCGGCTCGAGGAAGGCGATCAGGACGGCCCCCTCGGGCACGGCGGCAATCTCCTCTTCGGACGGCTTCCGCACCCGGACGACGGCGTCGGCATCCCGGTAGAGCTCGTCCGGGCCGGTAGCGATCGTCGCACCGGCCTCGCGATAGGCGTCGTCCGGAAACGAGGCCGGCTCCCCGGCCCCCGCCTGGACGGCGACGTCGAGCCCGGCGGCGGTCAGGCGCGAGACCGTCTCGGGCACGAGCGCGACGCGGCGTTCTCCTGCTTCCGTCTCCTTGGGAACCGCGATCTTCACGGCCGCAACTCTATTCGCGGGGTACGGTCCCCGTGTGACTCATCTGGTCGAGAACTACGGCCTGATCATCCTTTTCCTGCTGGTCGGAATGGAGTCGGCGGGAGTCCCCTTGCCGGGGGAGACGGCGCTCGTGACGGCGGGCGTGCTCGCGTCCCGCGGGAATCTCGACATCGTCGAGGTGATCGTCGTTGCGGCGTCGGCGGCGATTCTCGGCGACAACGCCGGCTACTGGATCGGGCGAGAGGGAGGGCTGCGGCTGCTCGACCGCTGGGAATTCACGCGACGGCTGCGCGATCGGCTCTTACCCCCGGCGAAGCGCTTCTTCGACGCCCACGGAGGGAAGACGATCTTCATCGCCCGCTTCGTCGCCGTCCTGCGCGTGACCGCCGCGTGGATCGCCGGAATGACCCACATGCCCTGGTGGCGGTTCCTGGTCTGGAACGCGGCGGGCGGCATCTGCTGGGCGATCCTCGTCGGCCTCGTCGCGTACTACCTCGGCCATGCCGCGGCCGATGCGATCCAGCGCTACGGCTTGATCGGAGGCGGAGTTGCGGTGGTGCTCGGGATCCTCGTCTTCGTCGGCATGCACTACCTCAGCAAGCGCGTGGTCAAGGAAGAGGACTAGGCCTCGAGCTTCGTCCGGACCCGGCCGATCACCTCGTCCGTGAACTCGGTCGTCGTCGCGTGTCCCCCGAGGTCTGCCGTGCGGATCCCCTGGGAGACCGCCTCGAAGCAGGCCTCGCGGATCGCGCGTGCGACATCTCTGGCCTCGTCCTCGTCCATGTGCCCGAGCAGCGCCGCTCCCGCGAGGATCATCGCCATCGGGTTCGCGATGTTCTTCCCCTCCAGCGAAGGCGCCGTGCCGTGCGCCGCCTCGGCCATCAGCGCATTCGGCTCGAAGTGGTCGTCGAAGGCGACGAGCAGCGACTCCGAGCCGGCGATCGAGCCGAACAGCGGCAGGACGAGATCGGACAGGATGTCCCCGTCCCGGTTCAGGGTCGGGATCACGAGTGGGTCGCCCGCCGACGCGACCAGGAGTGCGAACGTCGCGTCGATCAGCTGCGGCTCGTACGGCGTCTCCGGGTGGCGCGCGGCCGCCGCGTCCATCTCCTCCTTCAGCATCCCCTCGTAGATCGGGCTGACGGTGTACTTCGGCCCGCCGAACACCTTTGCGCCGGTGCGCTCGGCCTGCCGGAAAGCGAACTCGGCAACCGCGTGGCAGATCCGCCGCTCGATCCGCTCGGTGCGGTAGGCGACCTCGTCGTTCCCCTCGCCCTCGCGCCACTCCTTCGCCCCGTAGGCGTCGCCGACCGCCATCCGGACGATCGAGATCGGCGCGTGGACCCCGCCGAGCGGAACGACGCCCGGAATTCGCCTCCCGGTCCGCACGATCACCCGCCCGCCGATCTCCTCGCGGAGGATTCGGTTGGGAGAGCCGACGTCGTCTGCTCCCTCCGGTGTGATCGTGGCCGCCTTCAAGCCGTAGCCGGTCTCGCGGATCGCGGCGGCCGCCTCGTACACGACCCGGTTTTGCGTGGCTCGACGCGAGTCGAGCGAGAGATCGAACCGCGGGAATTCGAACGCGATTTCGATCACATCGGGCGCGAGGGCGCGCAACGCTTCCTCGAGCAGCTCCTGCCCGGTCTGGTCGCCTTCGAGGACAACGATCGTTCGCTCGTTCACGACACGATCTTACTGCGGAGATTACGCGCGATCCGATCCGGAAACACGGCGCTCGTGGCTCGAAGAGGGGGATGGAGAAGGCTGGGGCGGAGAAGGCCGTTCCGGTACGCGGACGCCTATGGTAAGCGGATCACCGATCCCGCAAAGCTGGAGCGGATCGGATCGCTTGCGATTCCGCCGGCCCTGGAAAGAGGTCTGGATCTCGCCGCGCCCCGGGGCCAAGCTGCAGGCAACCGGGCTCGACTCCGCCGGGCGGCGGCAGTACCTGTACCACCCCGATTTCCGTGCCCGGCGCGAGCAGGAGAAATTCGACAAGCTCATTCGGTTTGCCGACCACCTTCCGCAGTTGCGCGCGCCGATGGCGGAGCACATGGAGCTCGATTCCCTCGACCCGGACCGCATCTGCGCGCTTGCCGTCAGACTGATCAACCTGGGCTGGTTTCGCGTCGGCTCCGAGCACTCTGCGCGCACATCGAGGACGTACGGCATCACCACGCTCACGAAGAGCCACGTCAGGGTCCGCGGCAGCCGCGTCTCGTTCAGCTTCCGCGGCAAGGGAAACGCCCGCGTGCGCAGCGCGGTCGTCGATCCCGAGCTCGCAACCGCCGTGCGTGAGCTGGTCGACCTGGACGGGGGAAGGAGGCTCTTTCGGTACCGGCGCAACGGCGACCTGTTTTCCCTCTCGGCGGCGCTCCTCAACGACTACATCCGCACGTATCTCGGCGAGGAATTCACGGCCAAGGACTTCCGTACCTGGGGGGGCACGCTGCTTGCAGCCGTGGGCCTGGCCGAGCGCGGCGTTACCGACAGCGAGAGCAAGGCAAAGCGGGTGGTCGCCGCGGTCATGCGCCGCGTCGGTGAGCAGCTCGGCAACACCCCCGCGGTCGCGCGTGCGTCCTATGTGAGCCCGGCGGTGGTCGAGCAGTACCTGGAAGGACGCACGATCGAGGACTTTCGCCCCAGACACCTCCGCGTGGTCGGCGCACGTGAATTAGGGCTGAATCCAGAGGAAAGTCTTTGCTGAGCCTGTTGCGATCGTCGCGTATTCGGCGTGCGCGCGCTGCAGCCTGATTACCTCCGAGATTTCCGCTAGGCTAATGCGCGTCCAGCTCGAACTAGGAGGAGCATCTTGGCTCGTAAGACCGTTCTCATCTGCGACAGCTGTGGGCGAGAGGTAGGCGAAGGAAAGGGAGGCACGCTGCGGCTCACGTATGCGGATGCCCGCAAGGGTGCCAAGCAGGCCGATCTCTGCGACAACTGCTCAGACGGCATGCCCGGCCACAAGGCGGCCAGACGAGGCCGTCGGCCCAGGTCGGCGACGGTGTAAAGCCGCCGCCCAATTTTCCCGCTCTTTCCACGTTTTTGTCCCATCCTGGACCGAGGAGCCGTCAGGCTCCCGGACTAGGATGGCCTAGTGCCACTGACGCTTCTCGCCGGCCCGGCGAACTCGGGCAAGGTGGCGTCCCTGCTCGAGCGCTACCTGGCCGCGCTCGACCAGGATCCGGTTCTGATCGTGCCGAACCGGCCGGACGTCGACCGCATCGAGCGCGACCTCCTTCGTCGCTCTCCTGCGCTCGTGGGCGGCTCGATCGGGACGTTCGCCGACCTGTTCGAGCGGCTCGCGCGAGCTGACGGCGGCTCCCGGCCGGTTGCAACGGCCGCCCAGCGCGCGCTCGTCGTCCGCAACGCGCTCGCGCGCACGCATCTGAACGGCCTCGGGCCGTCGTCTCGCTTCCAGGGCTTTTCCGAGGCGCTCGTCCAGGCGCTCGGCGAGCTCGAGTCGGGCCTGCTCGAGCCGGACGACCTCGAGGACGAGAGCCTCGCCGGCCTGTACCGCGCCTACCGGGGCGAGCTCGACCGGCTCGGCCTCTGGGACCGCGACCTCGAGCGGCGCTACGCGGCCGACCGGGTCGCCGGCGAGCTCTCCGCCTGGGACGGCCGTCCCGTCTTCGCGTACGGCTTCGAGGACCTGACCGGAGCGGAGTGGGCGCTCTTGGAAGCTCTCTCCGCCCGTGCCGACGTCACCGTCTCGCTTCCGTACGAGCCGGGGCGCCCGGCTTTCTCCTCGCTGGAACGGACGGCCGCCGACCTCGCGTCGCTGGCACGCGGGCAGATCGAGGAGCTCCCGCCCGGCTCGACGGAGTGGACGCGGCCCGCGCTCGCCCATCTCGAGCGCGCGCTGTTCTCCGACGCCGCTCCCGCCGCGCCGCCGCTCACCGGGGAGCTCCGCCTGCTCGAAGGCGCAGGCACCCGAGCGACCCTCGAGCTCGTCGGCGAGGAGCTGCTCGAGCTGCTACGGAACGGCACCCCGGCGGACGAGATCGCGATCGTCTGCCCTGCGCTCGACCGCATCCGCGCGCCGCTCGAGACCGCCTTCTCGACGCTCGGGATCCCGTTTGCGGTCGAGGCTCGCCTGCGTCTGCCGCAGACGCCGTTCGGCCGCGCGCTCCTGTCGCTGCTCCGCTTCGTCTGGCTCGAGGGGGATCGTCCCGACCTCTACGGCTATCTGCGCTCCCCGTACTCCGGCCTGACCCGCAGCCACGTCGACTACCTCGAAGGGCGCCTGCGCGGCCGTGCCGTCCAGACCCACGAGCGGACAGAGGAGGAGACGCTGCGTCTGCGCGGGAAGCCGCTGCCGGTGCTCGCGGAGGTGCGCGGCGCGCCGCCGCTCGACGCCGTCCGCAACCTCGCCACCGCGATGCTCCGGGCAGCCTACGGGCTCGAGGCGCCGCCGGTCGGCGAGGGCGCCCGGCTCGACCTGCGCGCGCACGAATCGGTCACGCGGCTCCTGGACGAGCTCGAAGGCTGGGAGCAGCTCGGCGAGCACCTCTCGCGGGAGGACGTGGTCGGCGCGCTCGAGCGGACGACGGTGCGGACGGCGGCGGCGCACGAGCCCGGCCGCGTCCACGTCCTCGACCTGATGCGCGTGCGCACCCGCCGCTACCGCGTCGTCTTCGTACTCGGGCTCGAGCAGGGCGGCCTGCCGCGGAGAGGCCGAGCCTCTCCGTTCCTCGACGACGAGGCCCGCACCGAGCTCGACCGCCTCAAGCGCGGCGCGCGCCTGTCCAGGCCCGACCCTGTCTCGCGGGAGCGCTACCTCTTCTACACCGCCTGCACTCGCGCGAGCGAGCGCCTGTTCCTCGTCCGGGAGGCAGCGAACGACGACGGTTCGCCGCGGGAGCCGGGCCCGTTCTGGGACGAGGTCCGCTTCCTCTTCGATCCGGACGAGATCGAGCGCTGGACGACGCGGCGGCGGCTGTCGTCGCTGACCGGGCCGCTCGAACGGGCGCCGACTGAACGGGAGCGGCTTCGCGCTCTCGCCGCGGTGGCCGCGCAGGAACGCGAGACCGCAGCCGCGATCGCGCGCGCGAACGGCTGGGAGCGGAAGCTGGATCGGGCTCGTACGGCCTTCGAGCGCCCGACGGAGCTCCGTCATCCGGCGGTGCTCGAGGAGCTGCGGTCGAAGCAGACGTTCGGCGTAACCGAGCTGGAGGTGTTCGCCGACTGCTCGTCGATCTGGCTGATCGACCGCCTCGTCGGCCCGCGCACGATCGACCCTCAGGTCGACGCCCGCCTGCGCGGGACGATCGCCCACCAGGCGCTGTACAAGTTCTTCTCCGGCCTGCCCAAGCGCCTGGGCGCCGACCGCGTCGAGCCGGAGCGGCTCGAGGAGGCGCTCGCGTTCCTCGGCGAGTGCCTGCAGGAGGCGCTCGAGGGCGGCCTCTGGCTCGAGCTGACCGACCTCGAGCGCAGCGAGCTCGAGCAGGGTCTCCGCCGCGACCTCGAGCACTTCGTCCGCGCCGAGGCCGAGAGCGGGCTTTCGCTCGTCCCGCGCCGGTTCGAGGTCCTGTTCGGCTCGGAGCGCTCCGCCCCCGAGCTGCAGTCCGGCCTCGATCTTGGCGGGTTCGCGCTGTCCGGGAAGATCGACCGGATCGACGTCGACCCGTTCTCGGCCCGCGGGATCGTCCAGGACTACAAGTCGGGAAAGACCGCGTTCTCGGCGGCGAAGATCGAGTCCGAGCTCAAGCTGCAGATCCCGCTGTACATGCTCGTCCTGCGCGACCTCGTCGGGATCGAGCCGCTCGGCGGCCTCTACCGCGCCCTCGCCGGCGAGCGTCCGGCCCGCGGCCTGCTGCGCAAGGAGGCGAAGGCCGATCTGCCCGGCTTCAGCTCGAAGGACTATCTCGACGAGGAGGAGTTCTGGGGGCAGGTCGAGACCGCGCGCGAGCGCGGTGCGGCGCTGGTCGGGCGGATCCGAGAGGGGGACATCGCCCACGATCCGAAGGGCGGCTTCCCCTGTCCCTCCTGGTGCGAGCTGTGGCCGATGTGCCGGGTGTCCAGAGCATGAGCGCCGCCGCCCCGAACAGGGAACAGCTCGCGGCGATCGAGGCGCCCGGCGTCGTCTTCGTCTCCGCGGGCGCAGGCACCGGGAAGACAACCGTGCTCGTCGAGCGCTACGTGCGCGCGGTCTGCGAGCGCGGCCTCGACATCGAGTCGATCCTCGTCATCACGTACACGGAGCGCGCCGCGGGCGAGCTCTGGAGCCGGATCCGCGCGCGCCTCGTTGAGCTCGGTCGCCACGACCTCGCGCGCGAGCTGGACGGCGCCTGGATCTCGACGATTCACGGTTTCTGTCACCGGCTCCTGAAGGCCCATCCCTTTGCGGCCGGGATCGACCCGCGCTACCGCGTGCTCGACGAGAGCCAGGCTCGCGTCGTCCAGAGCGAGGCGCTGCAGGAGGCGCTGACGGCGTTTTGTGCCGGCGCCGATCCCGAGCGGTTGCGGCTGCTCGCGACCTACGGCGCGCGCGGCCTGCGGCGGATGGTGACCGGCGCCTACGAGACGCTGCGCTCGGCCGGCCGTCCGCTCGAGCTCGAGCTCGGCGGCGACTCCGGGCTCGGGGAGCGGGTCGCCGAGCTCCGCGAGGCCGCTCGCTGCCTGCTGGACGAAGGCCCAGACGAGACGGTTGAGCGCCTCGTCGAGCTGCTGGACGGCTCGCCCACCTCCGAGGAGCTGCTCGACCTGTCCGGCTACGCCGCCAAGGGCCGTGAGCGCGTCGCGACCTACGAGGAGGCGCGGCGCGGGGTCGAGCAGGCAGCGCTCGACGAGCTGGCGCGCCGCGACCGCGACCTGCTGCAGGAGCTGCTCGCCGGCTTTGCAGTCGCCTACCGCGCCGCCAAGGACCGCGAGTCGGCGCTCGACTTCGAGGATCTGCAGCTGTACGCGCGCGATCTCCTGCTGAACGACGAGGAGGTCCGCGACCGCGAGCGGTGGCGGTTGCGCTCGATCATGGTCGACGAGTTCCAGGACACGAATCGGCTCCAGTGCGAGCTAATAGACCTGCTCGCCGGAGACACCACGCGTTCCCGGGGCGCCGCTGGCGGTGCGGGGCCGGAGGGGATAGTGCTTGGCACAGACCCGGAGAGCACCGTGCCGTCAGCGGCGTCAGGCGGCGGCGGAGCCGGGCTCCGCCCGGCGGGAGCCGACGCCGGCCGGGGGCGCGTGGAAGAACTGTTCTTCGTAGGCGATGAGTTCCAGTCGATCTACCGCTTCCGCCACGCCGACGTCGAGGTCTTCCGCGAGCGGCGCGAGCAGACGGGGGGCGTCTTGGCGCTGACGGAGAACTACCGCTCCCGCCCCGAGGTGCTCGAGGTGATCAACCACCTCTTCTCGGGCGACTTCGGCGAGTCGTTTCAGCCGCTCTCCGCCGCCGGCCGCTTCCCCGACCCGGCCTTCGGCCCCGCGGTCGAGCTGCTCGTCACCGACAAGTCGACCTACACCGGCACCGGCATCCACTGGAGGAAGGCGGAGGCCAAGCACGTCGCGCGCCGGCTGCGCGAGCTCGTCGACGCGGGTGAGGCGACCCCGGGGGAGATCGTGCTCCTGTTCGCCGCCGGCACCGACGCGAGGCTGTACGAGGACGAGCTGCGCGCCGTTGAGCTGCCGACGTTCCGCGCGACCGGGCGCGACTACTACAGCCGCCAGCAGGTCGTCGACCTGCTCGCGTACCTCCGGCTCCTGCACAACCGCTACGACGACGAGGCGCTCGTGACCGTGCTCGCGTCGCCGTTCGTCGGCGTCTCGAACGACGCGCTCGTCCTCCTGCGCCGAGCCGCCGGCCGCCGGCCGCTGTACGCGGGGATCGAGCGCGGGCTGCCGGAGGAGATCGAAGACCGCGACAGCCGGCTGTTCCGGGCCTTCCGGCAGCGCTACGAGCGGCTCGCCGAGCAGGCCGGGACGCTCTCGCTCGAGCGCCTGTGCGAGCAGATCGTGATCGAGCACGATTACGACCTCGCCGTGCTCGCCCAGCGGGACGGCCGCAGGCGTTACGCGAACATGCGCAAGCTCGCGCGGCTCGCCCGCTCGTACGAGGAGCTGCGCGGGCGCGAGATCGAGGGGTTCGTCCGCTTCGTCCGCGAGCAGGACACCGTCGGCGCCTCCGAGCTCGAGGCGGTGGCCGAGGAGGAGGACACCGACGTCATCCGCCTGCTCACGATCCACTCCGCCAAGGGGCTCGAGTTCAAGGTCGTCGTCGTCGCGGACGCGGGGCGTGACCGCTCGCCGTCGTGGGGGGACGAGGTGCTGGCGCTGCCCGACGGGCGCCTCGGGTTCAAGGTCGCGCACCCCGCCACCGGCAAGCGGATGGCGACGAGCGACTACGAGGAGGTCAAGGAGGCCGAGGAGGAGGCCGAGAAGGCGGAGCGCCGCCGCCTCTACTACGTGGCAATGACGCGGGCCGTCGACCGGCTGATCGTGTCGGGCTCGATCGACCCCTCGAAGGCGACCGCGGCCGAGACCCCGATCGGCTGGGTGCTCGAGCGGCTCGGGCCGGAGGAGCTCGACCAGGCCGGCGACGGGCCGCTGGAGGTCGAGCGGGGCAATGCCCGGCTCGTCCTCCGCGTCGACCGCCACGCGGTCGAGACCGGCGAGGCCGTCGAGGCGGTGGAAGAGGAAGCGCAGCTGTCGCTGTTCGCCGCCGGCGAGCCCGTGCCGCCGCGGGTCGAGGTTCCGGCGCTCCCCGAGCTCGTGCCCCTTCCGGCGCCGCCCGATTTCCGGATCCGGCGGCTCTCCTACAGCGCGCTCGCCCTGTTCGAGCGCTGCTCCTACCGCTTCTACGCCGAACGGGTCGTGGGGCTGCGGCCGGGACCCGCGGCCGGCGAGGTCTCGGGAGAGGGCGGACTGGCCGCGACCGAGATCGGCGACGCCGTCCACGCGCTGCTCGAGCGGATCGACCTGGCCGCGCCGCGTGTTCCGGACGATCTCGAGGCGGTCGTGCATGCCCGCTATCCGCAGGCGACGGCGGAGGAGGTCGCCCGCATCCGCGCGCTCGTCGCCGCCTACTGCGGCTCGGAGCTGGCTGCGCGTGTCGCCGCGCTCTCGAGCGCTGCGGCCGAGCGGCCGTTCGCGTTCGAGCACGACGACGTCCTCTTCCACGGGCGGCTGGACGTGCTCTACCAAGCGGAGGGGCGCGCGCTGGTCGTCGACTACAAGACGAACGTGCTCGGCGAGCGGTCGCCGGAGGAGGTAGTCGAAGGCGAGTACCGGGTCCAGCGGCTCGTCTACGCGATCGCGTGCCTGCGGGCGGGTGCGGACGAGGTCGAGGTCGTCCACCAGTTCCTGGAGCGGCCGGATGTGCTTGTGTCGGCGACGTTCGAGCGCGCCGATCTCCCCGGCCTCGGGGCCGAGCTCTCGGAGGCGATCGCGCACATCCAGGCGGGCGAGTTCCGCCCGACGCCGAGCGACTTCGTTTGCCCGGATTGCCCCGTCCTCGGCGTCGTCTGTGCCGGGCCGGCGCTGCGGGAGCACCATATGGAGTCGGCCGCAGCGTTCTCAGCGAGCTAAGTTCGGGGTCGATCGGCGTATCATCCGCCGTGCCGCCAGAGGGGAGGGGCATGAAGGTCTTCGTCGTCCACGACGCCAACGGCACCATCAGCTCTTACGCGATCCCTGCCGCCGACATGCAGGGGCAACTCGGGCTCGAGCCCCCGCGCGGGCAGTCGGTCAGCGAGATCGACGTGCCCGAGCTCGACGGGATCGGCGATCTCCGCGAACGGCTCCGGCACCTGGACGAAGCGCTGGAGGACAGACGCGTTCAGGGCGGCCAACTCGTTCCCGGTCGATCCGGCAACCGGTCCTGATGGTCGAGCTCACGTTTCATCACCTCGGACAAGGGTCGATCAATGGGGGGCAGACCATCCATTTCTGGTGGAACAACGCCCCCCGGCAACGGGTCTGGGCTTTCAGCGTCGACGCCGAGGTCCCTCTGATGTTTGCTTTCGCGGGTGCGACGGCGGAGCTCGAGATCACCCGAGTCGAATATCGGCAGAACTTCAACGGCCCGTCGTCGAGCGATACCGAGCAGGAGATTCATTTCTGGCTCAAGAACAACGGGGCGACCAAGGCGAACTACTACCTCCACATGGCGACGATCCGCGAGTAGTCGCGGCTCTGGAACGCCGGCGGCCTCCCGCGCCACGCCTCCCACCCGGTTGGGGGACCCACCTCCTGGTACACGTGGGTAACTAAGTAGCGGAACCCGTCGCTCGGAGCTGAGCCAATTCTGTGCCGATCCTCGACTAGCGTTCGGCGCATGGCCCGGAGCTACGTGTCGGAGGCGCGCAAGCGCGTCGGGCCGAAGCGCGCGCGCATCGGCCCGATCATCGAGCGGCTGAGGACCGCCCACGCCGACGCCGCGATCGCGCTCCGCTTCCGCGCTCCGCTCGAGCTGCTCGTCTCGGTGATGCTGTCGGCGCAGACGACCGACGTGAACGTCAACCGCGTCACCGAGCGGCTGTTTCGGAAGTACCGCCGGCCCGAGGACTACCTCGCCGTCCCTCCCGAGGAGCTCGAGCGCGACATCTACCAGACCGGCTTCTTTCGCCAGAAGGCGAAGGCGATCCGCGGAACGATGAAGATGCTGCTCGAGGAGTTCGACGGCCAGGTGCCGCGGCGGCTGGAAGACCTGCTCCGCCTCCCCGGCGTCGCGCGCAAGACGGCCAACGTCGTCGCGGCCGAGCTCGGGAACCCGCAGGGGATCGTCGTCGACACGCACGTTCGCCGCCTATCGCAGCGGCTCGGTCTCACCCGCCACGACGACCCGGTCAAGATCGAGCGCGACCTGCAGAGGATCGTCCCACGCGAGCACTGGGGGCTCTTCCCGCACCTGTTGATCTGGCACGGCCGGCGCGTCTGTCTCGCGCGCGTCCCCCGCTGCGAGGACTGCGTCCTCACCGACCTCTGTCCCTCGTCACGGGTCTGACACAAAGCGGTGCGAATTCGCCGCCTACGCTGAGTGCGTGCGCGCAGTCGACCTCGCGATCTACGCCGACACGCTCGCGGGCGAGCACTCGGCGCTAGCCGCCCGCGCCGAGCAGGCGCGATCCCGCCTGCGCGAAGCCGCGATCGAACGCGACGCCCGCGCCCACCTCGACCCGGGAGTCGTCAAGGAGCTCGATGCTCTGGGCATCCTCGGCGGCATCGACGAGCGGACGGCCCGGAACGAGCTGCGCCGGCTCGAGCGAGCTCTCGCCGCGGTCGAAGAGCTGCAGTCGTGGGTCGAAGGGCGGCTCGGTGCGCAGACGCTTACGATCCACGAGTGCGCGAGCTGAAGCTGGAGACGCACCGGAAGACCGAGCTCGTCGACATCACGCCGCTCGTGGCCGAGGCGGTCACCGGACAGGAAGGGAAGGCCGCGGCGCTGTTCGTCCCGCACACCACCGCCGGGATCGTCGTGCAGGCGAACGGCGGCCTTGCCGTGACGCACGACGTCGAGAGCGCGCTCGAGCGGATCGTCGACGAGGACTGGCCGTGGAAACACACCGAGGAGGAAGGAGATCGGAACCCGTGGTCGCACGTGCGCTCAGTCCTCACCGCCAGCTCACTGATCATCCCGCTTCGGGGCGGCGAGCTCGCGCTGGGATCGCTGCAGTCGATCTTCTTCTGCGAGTTCGACGGCCCGCGCGAGCGCAGCGTCTACGTCAGCGTGCTGTGAGCGCCACGAGCAGCCCGCCGTCGGCATCGTAGGCGGGGAAGAAGTCCGCCTTCACGGCTTTCTCGTGCCCGGAGCTGGTCCGGATCCGGAGCTGCTCGCCGAGCCGCCGCACTCCCCATTCCAGCGACAGCTCGACCGGATTCTTGCCGTCGTTCCAGCCGCTCAGACCGAACGCGTCGATCACGTTGCGGCCGATCAGGTCCGGCTCCTTGAGCCCCGTCAGCTCGAACACGCCGCGGCCCGACGCCAGGATCCGCCCCTGGCCGTCGCAGGTGACGAACCCTGTGCTCGGCGCGGGGTAGTAGTCGTCCATCAGCTCGAACAGGAAGCCGAAGCCGCAGCGGTGGCAGGCGACGGCCTGGTCGCTCAACCCCTCCACGCGGTCGATGTCGATCGACCGCTCCTTGCAGTTCGGGCAGATGAAGTACGGCATGCCTCGATCGTACCCTCGCGTTCCTGAGACCCCGCTGCCGGTGCGGGGCCGGAGGGGATAGTGCTTTGCACAGACCCGGAGAGCACCGTGCCGGCAGCGGGGTCAGGCGGCGGCGGAGCCGGGCTTCGCCCGGCGGTAGCCGTCGCCGATCAGGGGCGTGAGGCTAGATCCAGCGCTTGCGGCGGAAGTACCACAGCTGGAAAGCGGTCGTGACGATGATCAGGAACCAGGACCACGGATAGCCCCAGACGCCGAAGCGGGTGATCTCGGGGATGTGGCGGAAGTTCTGGCCGTAGAGCCCGACGATGAAGGTCGGGACGAGCAGCAGCGACGCCACTACGGTGAGCCGCTTCATCACCTCGTTCTGGTCGTTGGCGACCTTCGCCAGGTAGTAATCGCGGACGCTGCCGAGCAGGTCGCGTGAGTAGTCCATCCCTTCGCTTGCCCGTAGCGCCTTGTCGTAGGCGTTCCCGAACGCGATCTCGACGTTCTTCGTGAAGAGCGTGCCCGTGTCGACGTCGACACGGTCGTCGACGACCTCGCGGATCGCGTCCCGCGTCGGGGAGAGCGTTCGCCGGATGTGGAGCATGTCGTGCCGGAGATCGGCAATCCGCCGCCGGATCTGCTGCGGCTTCCAGTCCTCGATGTGGTCGTCGAGCTCCTCGATCTCGTCGTTGAAAGCGTCGATCAAGTCAAGGTAGTCCTCGACGACCCAGTCGACGAGCCGGTAGACGACCATGCCGGAATCGTCCGTGTCGCGAATCGACGCCTTGCAGCGCTCGATCTCGAACGGCTCTCCCTTCTCAGGTGTCTTCCGCACCGTGACCACCGCGTCCTTGGTCACGACAAGGTCGATCTCCTGGTAGTAGACGCGGTCCTCCTCTTCGACCGCGACCGCGACGAGCAGGATCCCGAAGACGTACTCGCCCTGCCCCTCGAGCCGCGGGCGCGGCTCGTCCTCGTGCCTCGCCGGCTGCATCAGCAGCTTGAGCGCGCCCTCGTGAATCGACTCGGGCAGAGCGTCGTGGAGCTCCTTCTCGCTCGGATCGAGAAGGTCGATCCAGTTCACTCCCGGCATGGGGCGAGACTAGCGTTGGCCTCGGCTGGCGCTAGCCGTCGCCGGTCAGGGACGGCTGGGCTAGACCGAGCGGGGGGCGGCGAGGGCCGTGTGCTCGTGGCCCTCGAGCGCGGCGAGGTACCGCTCCGCGTCGAGTGCGGCCATACAGCCCGACCCGGCTGCCGTCACAGCCTGCCGGTACTTGTGATCCTGGACGTCTCCGGCGGCGAACACACCGGGGACGTTCGTCTCGGTCGAGCCGGGCTTCGCGACCAGATAGCCCGCCTCGTCGTGGGCGAGCTGGTCGAGGAAGAGCTTCGTGTTCGGGTCGTGGCCGATCGCGACGAACACGGCGTCGGCCTCCACGTTCCAGTTCTTGTCCGAGACGGTCGAGTCGAGCCGCACGCCGCTCATCTTCTCCTCGCCGAGCACCTCGCCGACGACAGCATTCGTGACGAACTCGATCTTCTCGTTCCCGCGCGCGCGGTCGAGCATGATCGGCGAGGCGCGGAACTCGTCGCGGCGGTGGACGATCGTCACCTTGTCGGCGAACTTCGCCAGGAAGATCGCCTCCTCCATCGCCGAGTCGCCGCCGCCGACGACGATCACGTCGCTCTCCCGCCAGAAGGCCGCGTCGCAGACCGCACAGTACGACACCCCCTTGCCCTGCAGCCGCAGCTCGGACTTGAGCCCGATCTGCCTGGCCGTCGCTCCGGTCGCGACGATCACGGTCTCGGCGCGGTGCTCGTCGTCGCCGACGAAGACGGAGAACGGGCGCTCGGAGAAGTCGACCCGCGTGACGTCGTCGGTGATGAACTCGGCGCCGAAGCGCTCGGACTGGCGGCGGAACTCGGCCATCATCTCGGGCCCGAGCACGCCGTCGGGATAGCCGGGGTAGTTCTCGACGTCGCTCGTGATCATCAGCTGCCCGCCCCAGGCGAACCCCTCGATCACGAGCGGATCCAGGTTGGCGCGCGCGCTGTAGAGCGCAGCCGTATAGCCGGCGGGTCCACCGCCGATCACGATCAGTTTGCGGACGTCGTTTCCGTTCATAGCTCCTACGCTAATAAACGAGCCGGATGGGTGCTGTGTTCCCACGGTACTAGCCGGTGCGCGACCGTGAAGAAGTCGTACCGCACGTATGCATAAAATCGAACATTCTGTGGTAGAGGGATTGCGCGAAAGGGGCGAATGGCGGGAACCGTAAGCTGGGACAGCCTGCGAGAGCTGGCGAGCTTCCAAGCCGAACACGGCTGCGCAATCACCCTGTACGTCGATCTCGATCCGAGCATCGTTCCCACCGCGGGCGACGCGCACACGCGCGTCAACTCACTGCTCGACTCGGTCAAGGCCAACGGCCCGCGCTCGCTGACCCACGCGCAGCGCGAGGCGCTCAAGGCCGACATCGGGCGCATTCGCGGCTACTTCGACCAGGAGTTCAACCGCGACGGGGCGCATGGGCTGGCGCTCTTCTGCGCGGGCCTCGACAACTTCTGGAATCCGCTCGCGCTGACGGACTCGGTGCCGGACGAGGTCAAGATCGGAAGGGCGTTCTACCTGGCGCCGCTCGTCCCGCTGGTCGGCCGCGGGGAGGGCGCGGTCGTCGCCTTCGTCGGCCGTGAGCAGGGGAAGGTCTATCGGCTGCAGGCCGGCCGCCTGCACGAGCTGGCTGACCTGTCGGAAAGACTGCCGGGACGACACGACCAGGGCGGGTGGTCTCAGGCGAACTACCAGCGGCACATCGAGTCGCTCCTGCTCGAGCATCTCCGCCGCGTGGCCGACGAGCTCGACCGGCAGGTGCGCAGGCTGCGCGGGCCGAGTGTCGTGATCGTCTCCTCGGACGAGACCCGCGGCGAGCTGTCCGACATGCTGACGCCCGCGGTTCAGAAGGCCGTTGTCGGCTGGACGCAGGCGGAGGCCCACGCCTCGCCGAGCGAGCTGCTCGGGGTCGCGCGCCCCGTGCTGGAACGCTGGCGCGAGCAGGAGGAGCAAGCGGCGGTCGAGCGCTGGCGCGAGGAGGCCGGCCGTAACGGCCGCGCCGCCGCCGGCTGGGAGGAGACGCTGGAGGCCGCCTCCGATGCCCGCGTCGAGGTGCTGCTGTACGAGCTCGGCGCCGACCGCCCGGCCTGGGAGTGCCCCAAGTGCGGGCGCGCCTCGGTCAGCGCCGGCAACTGCCCGCTCGACGGAACCCGGATGGAGGAGCAGGAGCACGGCCTCGACGTCGCCGTCCACCAGACGCTCGGCCACGGGGGAACGGTGTGGGCGCTGCGCCACCGGCAGGATCTCGAGCCGGTCGAGGGGATCGGCGCCCTCTTGCGTTTCTGAGCGCTCGAGCGACCGCCCGCCTGCGGGGCCACCAGCCTCCTCCCCACTGCGATCGTAATGCGAAAACTCGTACGGATGTGAGACGGGACCGTGCGGAAAGCGCGCCGGTGCGGGTGAGGCGTCGCCGGCGCGCGAGCCGTTAGGCTCTAGACATGGCCTCGTTGGCGCGCACGATCCTGGAAGAGCACCTCGTCCGAGGCGAGCTGACGCCCGGCACGGAGATCGGGATCGAAGTCGATCAGACCTTGACCCAGGACACCACCGGGACGATGGCGATGATGCAGTTCGAGGAGTTCGGGGTCGATCGGGTCCAGGTCGAGACCGCCGTCCAGTACGTGGACCACAACCTGCTCCAGATCGACTTCAAGAATCCGGACGACCACCGCTTTCTGCAGGCGATGGCCGCGCACTACGGCCTCTGGTTCTCGCGCCCGGGGAACGGCATCTGCCACTACGTGCACTGCGAGCGCTTCGCCAAGCCCGGGCAGACGCTGGTCGGCGCCGACAGCCACACCACTCAGTCGGGCTCCTGCGCGATGATCGCGATCGGCGCCGGGGGCCTCGATGCCGCCGTCTGCATGGCAGGCCATCCCTTCGAGCTGCCCTGCCCGATGATCGTCGGCGTCTTCCTCGACAACGAGCTCGAACGCCCCTGGATCCAGTCCAAGGACATCATCCTCGAGTTGCTGCGCCGCCGCGGAGTGCGGGGCGGCCGGGGGGCGATCTTCGAGTTCACCGGACCCGGCACCGCTTCGCTCTCGTATACGGAGCGGGGGACGATCGCCAACATGATCGCCGAGCTCGGGGCGACCGGGGCGATCTTCCCCTCGGATGAGCGGACGCGCGAGTGGCTCGAGGAGCAGCAGCGCGAGGACGACTTCGTCGAGCTGCCAACCGGCGACACCGGCGACTTCGACGAGGAGGAGCACATCGACCTCGCACAGCTCGTTCCGCTCGTCGCCAAGCCGTCGAGCCCCGAGAACGTCGTCTCCGTCGAGGAGGTCGTCGGGACGCCGCTCGCCCAGGTCTGCATCGGCTCCTCGGTCAACTCCTCGTACGAGGATCTCGCCGTGGTCGGCTCCGTGCTTCGGGGGCAACGAATCTCCGAGCAGCTGATCTCCGCGACGGCGACGCCAGGCTCCCGGCAGATCCTCGACCAGATCACTCGCTCGGGCACCTACGTCGACCTGCTGATGGCCGGCGTGCGCATGCTCGAGCCCGCGTGCGGCCCCTGCGTCGGCATGGGGCAGGCGCCTCCGTCCGGGACGAACTCGCTCCGCACCTTCAATCGCAACTTCAAGGGGCGGACGGGCACGGCCGACGACAGCGTCTATCTCTGCTCGCCCGCGATCGCTGCCGCGTCGATGCTGAACGGTGAGATCTCCGACCCGCGCGGGCTTCCGGACGTGGAGCTACCGGAACGGCCGCGGGCGCGGCCCGAGGTCGTCCAGCTGCACATTCTCGCGCCCCCGCCGGAGGAGGAGGCGCGCTCGATCGAGATTCCGCGCAACCTCCCGAACATCCATCCCCCGCCCGATCAGAAGCCTTTGCCGGACGCGCTTGAGCTGCGCGTCCTGATCGTCGCCCCCGACGACATCACGACCGGCGACCTCTCGCCCGACGGCGCAACGGTGATGGCGTACCGCTCCAACGTGCCCGCGATCGCCGAGTTCACCTTCCAGCATCGCGACAAGGAGTTCCCGCGACGCGCGAGGGAGTGGGGCGGAGGCTTCATCGTCGCCGGCCACAACTACGGTCAGGGATCGAGCCGCGAGCACGCGGCGCTCGCGCCGGCTCAGCTGGGCGTGCGCGCGGTGATCGCGAAGAGCTTCGCCCGCATCCACCGCCGCAACCTGATCGCGCAGGGGATCGTGCCGCTCCTGTTCAAGGACGAGTCCGACTACGACAAGGCCAAGCTGGGAAAGACCTGGCGGATCTCGGAGCTGCACTCGATCGCCGACGGCAACGACGAGATCCCGTGCGAGATCGAGGGTGGGGAGCAGATCACGCTCACGCACGACTTCCTTCCGCGCGAGCGCGAGATCGTCGTCGCCGGCGGGCTGATCCGCTACCTGAAAGCGCAGGCCGCCGCCACGGCCTAGGCCGCGTCGAGCGCGCGCGGAAGCTCGCTCACCGTCTCGCCGGCCTCCAGCTCCTGCGAGTCGGTCGCCTGCTCGAGCTTCGTCTCGAAGCGGGTCAACCGCTTCTCGGCGTCGTCGAACCGGTCACGCGCGTTCCCGAGGTGCTTGCCGACGAGGTCGAAGTCCTCGCGGAAGCGCCCGAAGTCCTTCTGCAGCTGGGCGCAGTACGCCATCACCTCGTGCGCGTGCTGCTCGATCTGGAGCCCCTTCAGCCCGAGCACGATCATCTGCAGGTAGGCCGTGAAGGTCGTCGGCGACACCGGCACCACCCGCCGCTCGTGCGCGTACTGGAGCAGCGCGCCGGTCTTGCCGCAGGCGAGCTCGTAGTAGATCGCCTCCGAGGGCAGGTACATGAACGCGAAGTCGAACGTGCCCTCGTCGGGGCGGATGTACTTGGACGAGATCGCGTCGATGTGAATCTTGACGTCGCGCGCGAACGCCTTCTCGGCCAGCTCGCGCGCGGCTGCGTCCTCGGCGTCGACGAGCCGCTCGAAGTTGTCGAGCGGGAACTTGGCGTCGATCGGCGCGAGCTGCTTGTCGACGTGGATGACCGCGTCGACGCGCTCCCCGGTTCGGAACCCGTACTGGAGCGAGTACGCCTGCGGCGGCAGCCGGTCCGCGAGCAGGTTGCCGAGCAGCAACTCGCCGAAGCCGCCCCGGGCCTTCGGCGGCCGCAGCAGCTGCTGGAGCTGCCCGAGACCCTTGGCCTGCTCGGCCAGCTGCTCGGTCGCTCGCCCGACGTCGCCGAGCTGCTTGTGGATCGCGTTCGTCTGCTTCGACGCGTTCTCGAGCCGGCGGTCGACCTTCGTGTCGAGCTCGCCGAGCCGGCGATCCATCGTCTCGATCACGCCCTGGAGCCGCCGCTCGACCGTGGCATTCCTGCTCTCGAACTGTGCAGAGCTGTCCGAGCGGAGGGAGGCGAACGAGCGTGCGAGCCAGGCCGCGAGCGCCGCGAGCGCAAGGAACAAGAGGACGATGAGTACGGCCACGAGCATGGCCGCGGAACGCTAGCGACCGCCTCGGACGGCGCCCGTGTGCGGCGCAGCGAGGCGCTAGCTCGTTTCTGGGGCGTACCCGGAGGCCGGCTCCGCCGGCCGTGAGGGGACGCCGGCCAGGAACGAGCTAGTCGCGTTCGGCGTGGTGCTCGGCTGCGCGCTCGCGCTCTTCCTGCGCCTTGGCCTCGGCCGCGGCGGCGCGCTCTTCGGCCGCACCTTCGGCCTCCTGGTGCGCGCCCTCGCGCCGGAGCTCCGGCTTGTCCGCGAGATCGCCGGCCGCCTTCTTCCCGCGCCCGAGCAGTTTGTCGAGGAATCCCATGCCCACCGTGTTACCAAAATGGGGGCAATGAAAACACCAATAAAAATGCCAAGTCCGGTCGACCCGAAGGCCGTCCGGACTTGACGAAGGCACGATAGCACCACGCCTGCGGACGGTCAAGTCGCTAGCATCGCTCCGCTGTGGCGAAACGAAAAAAATCGCGGACCCCGGCTCCTCCCAAGCGAACCGGCGCCCGGCCTGCCGCGCCCAGCGGCGACGGTCAGGCCCGCCAGGTGCAGGCGCCGAAGGTCCGGACGGGCAAGCGCCGGACGCAGGCCGAGCAGGAGCGCCGCAGCCGGCTGATCCTGTACGGGCTCGCCCTCTCGGGAATCGTCGGGCTCGTGATCGCGCTCGTGGTCGTGTTCGCCTTCAGAGGTGGCGGCGGCGGGGGGCCCAGCACCGCGCACGACGACGGCCCGAACGTGGACTTCGCCAAGCTGATCGGCATCCGAACCGACAAGCCACCCTGGTCACCCGGGTACACCGGTCTTGACTCCCGCCTGAAGCCGCTCGGCCTCAGTCCGCTTGCCACCGAGGGCGAGGTGCTGCACATCCACGAGCACCTGGACATCTTCGACAACGGCAAGCACGTGAAGGTGCCGGCCCTGATCGGGATCCCGGTCACGAAAGACAAGACGAAGGCGAAGTACTTCGTCCAGCTGCACACGCACGACGACACCGGGATCATCCACCTGGAGTCGACGGAGGCCCACAGCTATTCGCTGGGCCAGTTCTTCGGCGTGTGGGGAGTCTTCCTGTCGAAGAAGTGCGTCGGCGGTCTTTGTGGGCCGATCAAGCAGCCGCTGAAGTTCTACATCGACGGTAAGCGTTTCCTCGGGAACCCGGTCAGGCTCGTGCTCGAGAACCACCAGGAAATCGCGATCGTCTACGGCACGCCGCCCTCGCACATCCCCTCGAGCTTCGACTTCGCCGCCAACGGCCTGTAGGGCTATCCTCCGCCCCGCCGGGGTGGCGAAACTGGCGATACGCGCCTGGCTTAAAACCAGGTGTCCCCTTCTGGGGGCGTGAGGGTTCGACTCCCTCCCCCGGCACAAGAACCTTCGGGCCTAGCCGAGCTAGCTCATGCCCCCGCGTCCCACGACCTGGCCCTGCCACATGAGGATCCAGACGGCTTGCGTCGGGTCGTCGTCGTAGAAGAGATAGAGCTGGAGATCGTTGATCGTTTGCAGGCTGCGCGGGATCGACACTCTCGCCGACTCGACCTGACCGCCGCCGCTCTCCGACGAGACCAGCACGACGTTGTCCCAACCGAACTGGCCGTCGGACGGCTGCCCGCTCGCGCTGCGGGGAAGCGGATTCCGGCCCGTCGCCGGAAGCCAGTTCGCCGTCTGGCTCGTGGCTCGGATGGCGAACTGCGTCTTGCCGTTGACGGTCATCGTCAGGTCCGAGCCGGTCGGGTTGAAGATCGTCACGTTTCCACCCCCCGCCGACGGGGCGCGGGGCGGCGTCGCGCTCTTCAGGGACTGGCCGCCGTGATTGAGAGGAAGGCCGGCGCTGGGAGACGAGCCGCCCGACCAGACGGCGGCGCCGATTCCGACGCCGGCGCCGACCCCCACGAGCGCACCCAAGATGCTCAGCGCGACCGCCGTCCGTCTGCCGACAGGAGTCCGCCGCCGTGCGTTGCTGTCGTCAGATCTCACAGCGGCCCTTAGGCGGGCGTCCCCTCGGCGAGCCAGCGCCGAAACAGATCGACTCGATCCTCCGGCCACGCACCGTCGCACGGCATCGTGCCCTCCTCCAGCCGTTGGAGGATCGCGGCCGCGTGGCTGCTGACGTCGTCGTACGACCAGGGGTCGAACGCGAACCGCATCGAGTCGCGGTCGCCCTCGCGGAAGAGCGGCTTGATGTCGGTGTCGTAGCTGAGCGCCACAGTCGTGAGGATAACGCTCGCTACGATCGAGAGATGAACCTGCCGCCGGTGCTCGCGCGCTTCGTCGACGCCAGTAACGCGCGGGACGTCGACGCCTTCCTCACCTGTTTCGACACCGACGCCGTCGTCGAGGACGAGGGCCGGACGCACCGTGGGCTCGCCGCGTTGCGCGGCTGGAAGCAGGAGACTCAGGACCGCTTCCACTACACGATCGAGCCCACCGGGCTCGACTAGACGGAGCAGGCCCGGCGGGAGGTAGACCTCGCGCCGTCGCTCGTGGCGATGCTCCGCGAGCACAAGCTCCGATCGCTCCACTCAGCGCAGGGCGATCCGGTGTTTAGCTCGGCCGATGGCTCTCCGTTCCACTACCTCCGCGTTGGCCGGGCGCTGAAAGCGATCGCCGATCGAGCGGGGCTGAACGAGGAAGGCCGGGCGAAGCTCCGCTGGCACGACCTTCGGCACACCGCCGCCTCTCTCTTGATCGCCGAAGGGCTGAACGTCGTCTATGTCAGCCGCCAGCTCGGGCACGCGAACCCGAGCATCACCCTGACGGTGTACGGGCACGAGTTCGGCCGCACGGAGCACGCCGAACGCGCACGCTCCGCGATGGACGCCGCGCTGGGCAACAAGTGGGCAACGTCCGACGGGAAACAGGCGGAAAGCGGTCCACCCGAGCATGGGGCGGAAGTCGCTCAGCTACGCGAAATCGGAAATGGCGGGAACTGACCGGAACGGGTCTGGCCCGCCTTAAAACCAGGTGTCCCCTTCTGGGGGCGTGAGGGTTCGACTCCCTCCCCCGGCACTTGGGCGTGTGACATGGTGTGGGCCAGATGTCGCTAGATCACACGAGGGAAAGAGCGCGCCGACGCCCTAGAAAGTGTTACGCCGTTCCGTTCGTGCTGATGGCGGTGCTCGGCGTTGCGGGCTGCGGCGGGAGCAGCGACTCGGCCAACCTGAGCGGGGCCGACCTGCGCGGGGTCGACTTGGACGAGGCCCAAATGCGGGGAGCCACCCTCGTCGACGCCGACCTCAGCGGGACAAACTTGAATCTGGCGGATCTGAGCGGGGCCGATCTGAGCAGGACCAATCTGAGCGGAGCGAAGTTCTGCAAGACGACCATGCCGGATGGGGTCGGTCAACAATCGGGACTGCTGAGGGAACGCCGGGGCCTATTATTTCCGGCGATGCCCTGGAAGGTCTGGTACCAGTCGCACGGCAAGTTCGCCAAGCGGTACGCGTCGGGGATGCTGATGATCGAGCCCGGCCGCGCGACCTACGAGGGCAAGAAGGAATCGGTCACGATCAACAACGCCAGCAAGGTCGACCGCCAGATGATCGGGATGAACACCTGGATCCACGTCGAGTACGAGGCCGGCGGCGAGACGCGCCATGCCTACTTCCTCGACAAGCGGATGCTCGGCTGGTCCGGGGTGCTGGGCGGGAACGACAAGCTGCACGACGAGCTGATCGCCGCGCTCACCTGAACGACGACACCACATGGTGTATAGTGACACCATGGGCCGCACGCAGATCTATCTGAACGATGAGGAACTGGCGCTGCTCGAACGAGTCGAGCAGGCAACGGGAGCATCCCGCTCGGAGCTGATCAGACGCGCCGTGCGCAGGACGTACGGCGAAATGAGTAAGGAGGAGCGGCTAGCTGCGCTTCGGCAGGCGGCCGGCATCTGGCGTGACCGGCCGTTTACGGGTGCCGAATACGTCGAGGCGATTCGAGGCGGTGACCTGAACGAGCGGCTCCGCGTGCTGGGTATCGATTGAAGCTCCTCGACTCGACTGTGGCGATCGACTTCCTGCGCGGCAGGGACGTCGCAGTCGCGCGGGTCGAAGCGACTGCCAATGACGGTGAATGGCTCAGCGCCAGCGAGATCGTGCGCTTCGAGATCGTCGCCGGTGGGCGAGACGAGGAGCTCGACTCGATTGAGCGATTCTTCGGCGGGCTCGAGTGGGTGCCCGTCGACGAGACGATCGCCCGGCTCGGGGGTCTGCTCGCTCGCCGCTTCCGTCGCAGCCACGCCGGCATCGCAGCGTCGGATTACTTGATTGCTGCGACCGCCTTGGTCCTGGACGCCGAGCTGCTGACCACGAACGTTCGTCACTTCCCGATGATCGAAGGACTGCGTCCCGCGTACTGAGCTGTCCCTATCCTGACGGCGTGCTCCTCCGTCGCCTCGCCCCGCTCGCCGCGGTCGCGCTCGTCTGCGTTCCCGCCGCGCGCGCGGACGCCGACCCCGCCAGCGACATCCTCTACACACAGCGGATCTTCCTCCCCTTCTTCGGCGGCAGGGTCTCGACGGAGAAGGCCGCGGTGCTGAAGCAGGTCGTGGACGAGGCCTACGCCAAGGGCTTCAAGATCAAGGTGGCGGTGATCGGCGCGCCGAACGACCTCGGCGGCGTCTATCAGCTGTTCGGCCAGCCGCAGACCTACGCGCAGTTCCTCGGGCGCGAGCTCGTCTTCCTCTACAAGGGCCTGCTCGTCACGGTGATGCCGCAGGGCTTCGGCGTCTACCAGTACAAGAAGTCGACCGCTCCCCAGCAGGCGCTGCTGAAGACGATCGCGATCCCGAAGGGGACGGACGGGCTGGCGGAGGCGGCGACACAGGCGGTCGCGAAGCTCGCGCACGTGAAGATCCCCGCGGCCCCGCCGACCCCCGGGAAGAAGTCCGGCGGCTCGTCGAGCTGGACGCTGATCGCGATTCTGGGTGGAGGCGCGGCGGTGCTGCTCGCGATGATCGTGCTCGGCCCGATCGCGGTTCGCCGGAGAAGAGCCGCGACGTGACTGCGCTTATCCTCGCGCTGATGCTGGGGCGCTTCCCCTACCCGCCGACCCCGATCGGCGTTGGGCCCAAGTTCCATCCGCGGCCGGCCACTCACCCCGGGCGCCTCGCCTGCACGAGCGGAGGGAAGCGCGACGGCGTCCACCTGGAGCTGTTCGCGCGCAACCGCGTCGTGATCGTCCCCGCCGGGATCGGGCTCAAAGGGAGCTGCTCGTACCCGCTGCGAACGCGCTGGCCGATCGGCGTGATCGAGGTGCAGGGCCGTTACACGCTCGGCCGCTTCTTCCGGCTCTGGGGGCAGCCGGTCTCCCCGACCCGGCTCGTCGGCTTCAGGACGACGCGCGACCGACCCGTCCGCGCCTACGTCGCCGGGAAGCGGTGGCGCGGTCCGCTCGGCGCGATCCCGCTCCGCCGCCACGCGCAGATCGTGCTGGAGCTCGGCAAGTACATCCCGCCGCACAAGCGCTTCCTGTTCCCGAGGGGCCTGTGAGGCGCGCCGCCCTGCTCCTCGCGCTGCTCGCCGCGCTCGCCGCCGGCTGCAGCGGCGGCGGGGGCACGAACACCGTCACCGTCGGTCCGGCCAAGGTCTTCCGCCTCGTCGGGATCGAGCCCGCCAGCCCGGTCGAGCCCGGCAGACCGGCAAAGGTCGCCTTCACGGTCGAGCAGCCCTCCGGCAAGCCGCTGACGAAGTACAAGACCGGCCCCGGCCCTCACACCGGAATCCACGTGATCATCGTCAAGGACGACCTGTCCACGATCATCCACCGCCACCCGCCGATCAAGACGAACGGCCGGGTCGAGGAGCCGGTCACGTTCCCGACCCCGGGGCCATACCGCGTCCTCACCGACATCTACCCCCAGCTCGCGGGGCCGCTGCGCAACTTCCAGCTCTCGTACGACATCCACGTGGCCGGCAAGTACAAGCCGCAGCCGCTGCCCCCGTTCCGGCCGTCGGAGACGGTGGACGGCTACCACGTCGTCATCCACGGGAAGCCGAAGCTGCGCGCGATCTTCCCCGCCTTCATGAGGATTACCGTCACCGACCCGCAGGGGAAGCCGGTCGTCTTCCACCCCTGGTACGGAGCGCTCGCGCACGCCGTCTTCTTCCACCAGGGCAACCTCGACTACTTCCACACGCACATCTGCGGGCCGAGCACGCCCGGCTGCACGTCGTTTCTCGGCGGCGCGAAGGTGACGGGACGCTCGACGACGCCGGGGCAGCTGCGCGTCGGCATCCTGCTCCCGGAGGCGGGCACCTGGCGGCTCTTCCTCCAGTTTCAGGCCCCGGACGGGAAGATCATCACCGCGCCCTTCACGCTGAAGGCCTCCTCGTAAGCAGATAGGCCAGACACGTCGCCGATCCGGCGGCGAGCGCGAGAGAGACCGCGGCGCGCTCGAGGGTGGCAGGGAGCGCCGACAGGACGAGGCCGTGGCCGAGCACCGGAAACAGGACGACCCCCTCGTAGATCCCGACGACGCCGACGACGAATGCGATCAGGATCCGCAGCTCGGCGCGTGCGCGAAAGAGTCCGAAGAGGGCCAGCGCCGCGATCGCCGCGGCGACCGCGACCGAAGCGTAGGACGAGGCAGTCGTCTCCGGTCGTCCGTACAGGTCGCGGCCCGCGCGGGCCACCACGACGGCTACGGCGGTGAGCGCTGGGAAGGCGAGGATCGCTCGATTCGTCCTGACGGCCAGTGTGGCGAGTAGGAGTCCGACGGCCAGCGGCAGCAGCCAGAGCCAGAGCTGAGGCGGCGGAACGTAGTCGAGCTCCCCGGCGATTCGCCCCGCCCGCCCGTCGAGCCGGTACCCGATCGTCCAGGTCGAGTGGTGGAGCACCACGCCCGCGTGCAGCCGGTGCTCGTGCCAGGAGTAGGAGTCGCTGACCGAGACGCGGTCCCACGAGCGCCCGCCCGAGCCTCTTGCGATCCCGTTCACCCGCGCGGTCGGAGAGCGCTCGTTGACGTAGACGCTCCCGCCTTCGAAGCGGAGCATCGGCTCGCCGACGAGGCCCAGCACCACCAGCCGCGTGCCGGGGCGGGCGCGAACCCAGAGCCGCTGGTCGCCGTCCAGGACGCGGGGCTCGAATCCGTGGATCGGAGAGAGGATCGTCGCGCGGTAGTTGACGGCGACGACCGGTCCCAGGCCGCCGTGCGCGAAAGCGCTCGACGGCGCCACCAGCGCGGCGACCGCCAAGACGACGAGCCATCTCCTCATGCCCGTATCCTTGCCGGGCGTGCGGCGCGTGATCCGAAGTGGCTGCTGGGCCGGCGGGCTCGTCCTCGTGATCCTCGCCGCCCGCGCCCTCGCCTATGCGCTCTCGCCCTCGCCCCTCGCGCGCGCGTTCGAGCACCAGGTGGGCGGGCCCTCGCTGCCGTTCGTGACCATCGGCGCCCTCGGGGCGGGCCTTGGCCTCGCGGCCGTAATCATCGCTCTCGCGTCGATGGGTGTGCGCGAGCGGGCACAGCTCGAGGTGGCCGAGGCGCCGAAGCTGCGACTGCGACGGCTCGCCGTGCGGGCGGTCCTGCTGTTCGCCGCCGCCTCGGCGGGGTTCGATCTGTTCGACTCCTACACGCATTGGCGCGCCGGGCTCGGCTGGCACGGGATCGACTGCCTGACCGGGCCCGTCCACCGGAATGCGATCCCGTTCCTCGCCGCGTTCTCGCTCATCGCCTGTGCTCTTGCCGCGGCGTTCGAGCACGTGCTGGCCTGGATGCGGCGGACGATCGAGCGGATCCGCGCCGCCGGCCTCCGCTTCGCGCCCCGCCCTCTCGTCCTCGCATTTCCAGACGTTCACGCACGACCCGCCCCGGTCGCCGTTGCCTCGCTCGGCGCCCGCGGGCCTCCTTTCGCGGACTGACCCAGTCCACTTCGTCGAAAGGAGACCCATGAAGCGGTACCTGGCGCTTGGCGCCGCCCTACTCACTGCGCTCGTCGTGACCTCAGTCGCCTGGGCGCATGCGGAGATGAGCCCTCCGGTCGTCAAAGCGAAGACGGCCCAGGTGTTCACGCTCGCTGTCCCGACCGAGGAGGAGGGAGCGACGACGACAACGATCGAGCTGACTCCGCCTGCCGGGTTCTCGATCGACTCGTTCGTCGACGCCCCCGGCTGGAAGCGGGACGTTCAGCAGACCGGCTCGGGCGAGGAAGCGACGATCACGAAGGTAACCTGGTCGGGCGGGAGCCTGCCGACGGATGAGGCGACGAACTTCCAGTTCCTGGCCTCGACGGACGCGTCCAAGAGCTACGAGTTCGACGTCCGGCAGACCTACTCGAATGGGAAGGTCGTCGACTGGTCGGGGCCTGAGTCCTCCGACACGCCCGCGCCCGTGATCGAGGCGAAGTCCTCGCTCGGCGGAGGAGGGACGTCGATCGTGACCTGGATCGCGCTCGTACTCGGTGCGCTCGGGCTCGTCGCCGGAGGCGTTGCGCTCGTCGGGCGCCCCGGCGGAGGCGGCCGCGAGATCGCGTGAAACGGCTCGCGCTCATCGCGGCGGTCGGGGCGGCGCTCGCGCTGCCCTCCGCCGCGTGGGCGCACGCCGTTCTCCTGCGGACGGTGCCGCTCGCGAGCAAGGTGTTGACGCACTCGCCGGTCAGTGTCCAGCTTCGCTACAGCGAGCCGATCGAGCCGCGGTTCGCGATCGTCTCGGTCACGGACGCGGCCGGCCATCTGGTCACGAAAGGCTCACCGCAGCGCTCGCCGCAGGATCCGGACATCATCTTCATTCCGCTGAAGCGGGTGTCGGAGGGGTGGTACCTCGTGTACTGGCGGGTGATCTCGGCGGACGGGCACCCGGTGCGGGGCGCGTTCACGTTCGCGCTCGGCCCCAACCCCGGGCCGGCGCCGCAGTTCGTCATCCCCTCGATCTCGGAGACGGCGGCGACGCCGAGGCTCGTGATCGCGCGCTGGATCGTCTTCCTGTCGCTGATGGCGGCGATCGGGCTCTTCGTCCTGCGGATCCTGATCGCGCGGCCCCTCGTGAAGCTGCGCTGGGTCTCGGTCGCCTTCTTCGTGGCCGCGGGGGCGACGCTCGTCGCGACGCCGATCTACGTCGCGCTCGCGACGGCGCAGTTCACCTTACGGTCGGTCTTCGACCTGGGGGCGATCGTCCCGCTGATGCGCTCGTCGGCGTTCGGGCGCGGCTTCCTCGACCTCTGGCTGTGCGTGGCGCTGCTCGTGGTCGCGGGCGCCGTAGCGATCTGGCTCGACCGGCCCGAGCGCCCGCGCCGCTCGCTGGGCGCGATCCTGGCGCTGACCGGCTCGCTCCTCGCCGCGGGCGCTGCGCTGTTGACGGTGAGCGTCAGCGGCCACGCGGGCCAGACCTCGCCGCGCGGGCTCTCGATCCCCGTCGACTGGCTCCACTTCGCCGCCGGTTCGATCTGGATCGGAGGGCTGATCGGCCTGCTCGTCGTCGCGGCGACCCTGGGCGTCCCCGGCCTCGTTCGCTCCGTCCCGCGCTTCTCGAACGTCGCCTTCGTCTCGGTGATGGCGCTGATCGGGTCGGGAATCGGCAACTCCCTCTTCCACCTGCCGACGCTCTCGTCCTTGTGGCAGACCTCCTACGGGAAGATGGTCTTGATCAAGATCATCGTCCTGGCGACGGCGATGTTCGTCGCCTCGTTCAACCTGCTGCGGAACAAGCCGCGGCTCGCCGCGGCCGACAAGCGTCCCGAGCTCGCGCCCGGCGCCGCCTCGCTGCTGCGGCGGCTGGTCAGCGTCGAGGTCGTGCTGGTCGCCGGGGTGATCTTCTGCGCCGCGCTGCTGACGAGCCTCGCGCCGCCGGCGTCCGCGCTCGCCGAGGTGGGGAAGGCGAGGGCGAAGCTCGGCCCGGGGCCCGGGACGAGGGTCGTGAACGAAAACGGCTACCGGCTCGAGCTCCGCATCGCGCCCAACCGCGCCGCCGTCCCCAACGACTTCTCCGTCAAGATCACTAAGGACGGGAAGCCGGCCACTGACCTGAGGGTGACCACCAGCTTCTCGATGCTCGACATGGAGATGGGAACGCAGTCCTACGAGTTCAAGCAGACGGCCCCGGGTGTCTACAGCCGGTCCGCGCCCGCGCTCGTGATGGTGGGGCATTGGGGGATCGCGTTCCAGGTCGAGCCGCCGGGGAAGGCGCCGTTCACCGTGACCGTGATCGACAAGGCGGGCGGATGAACCCGGTCTGGCTGCGGTTCGGCGCGGCGCTGGTCGCGCTCGGCGCGGGGATCGCGGCGCTCGTGGTCGCGATCGTCCTCCTGCACAGCACGGTCGGTTAGCTCAACCGATCCCTTCGCTCGCGTCGCAAGCGCGCCGAGGCCGCCTTGTATGCCGCCAGTTGGGCACGGAGGCCGACGGCGATCACGCGAACGACGGCGATCGAGCCGTCGTCCGGGTCGTTGTAGTAAACGAGCCGGTAGCGAGGCTTCCCCTTCTGGTTCGCACGGTCGAATCGGACGGCGCGGCAGGAGCGAAGGTCGCCGATTCGCAGCCGGTTACGCAGCGGATCCCCCCGGTGAGGATTTTCCGCGAGGTCCTGAGCCGTCCGCAGGGCGGCTAGTTGCGTTTCCTTGTCTGGCAGGGCCCTGAGGTCTGCGATAGCGTCCGCTGAGAACGTGACCGGATAGGTCAATCGAGGCCGAGGCCGAGCTCTCGAGCGACCTCCTCGAGCGAGCTCCACTCGCCGGGACCGCGAGCCAGTCGCTCGGCCACGGACAGCTCGAGCAGGATGTCGTCGAGAATCTCCTCGGTCTCGACCGCCCGCTCGAAGTCGGCGAGCGGCAAGAGCACTCCTGCGTCACGGTTGTAGATCCCGAGCCGAACGGCGCGGTCGGCGATCGAGTCGCCGGGCTTGCCTAGCTCAGCGAACTCGTGCAGGATCGATGAAAGCTCGTCTCGCGCCTCGGCAGCGGCGAGACGGCGGCTTCCCGGCCCGACCTTCGCCATCCACGGAGCGTAGCAGAAGTTGTGCAACAACTTGTACAACAGTTGGTGGCAACTTTCGTGCGACGCGGGCGGGCCCGAAGACCCGCCCGCATCGTTTCGTCTAGTAGCCGCTACCGAACTCGGATCGAGGCACCGTCGCCAGTACTTGCTGCTGGTAGTAGACGGGCCCACCGTCGTCGCCCGTTATCCCTGAGGGATAGTGCGTCGAGACGCTGAGGGCGTAGATGTTGTCATCGGAGACCGTCAGCCCGAAGTAGTCGCCGATGAAGGACCGAATCAAGCATGGGTCGTGGTGCGACGCGCACGCCATTTGGTCGATGCCGCCGATGGTCTGCCCCGGCTGCTCCGGATCCCAGGTGAACTCCGAGATGCGGACGTTCGAGCCGACCGGAACCGCTCCCGCACCACTGTCCTTGTAGGCCTGCAGGGACACGTCGATGCAGAAGTTCGTGCGTCCCTGATCCTCGGGCAGGATGCTGGAGTTGCTCGGGCAGGCCTCCCGGCGGTCGTAGAAGGCAACCGCGACCGCCCCGCCCGGGCCCGCGGCGACGGACGGTTGGAACTGGTCGTTCGGGTCGGCGTCGTTGACCTGGACCGGCGCCGACCAGGTCATGCCGCCGTTGGTCGACTGGATGAACTTGACGTCGAACTGCGTTCCGTCCCAATCCTCATACGTGAGGTAGAGATGCCCTGCGTACGTCGGGCTGGCGGCGAAGTTCTCGAGAATCCCGTCGCGGAACGTCGTGTTCGGCAGACAGCAGGTCGGCGTCCCATGCGCCCTTGCGCCCGTGTCGAACCACGTGAACGTGTCGCCGTCGTCGGTCGAGCGCGCGACATACAACTCGGCGTCGCTCGAGCCCAACTTCGCAGCGAAAGCCGCGACGGACGCGTAGAGCGTTCCGCCCACGTCGGTATCGGGATAGATGTATGTGGTCGAGGGGCCGAGGACGTTGGGCGGCGTGATCGTCCTCGCCGGCGTGTAGGTCTCGCCCCTGTCGGCCGACTTCGCAAACCGGATCTTCACCGCGTTCCCGTTGAAGACCGACCACATCGCGTAGACGTGGTCGCGGTAAGGGCTCACGGCGGACTGGTTCACCGCCACCCACTGCTTGTCGACGACGTCGCCGAAGGCGAAGGACGACGAGTTCGGCAGCATGTCGAGGTACTTGCCGTCGTTCCCGACGGTCCACGACACGCCGAGATTGTCGCTGTAGACGGCGCCGATCGCCCCGTTCGGGTGCATGTTCACCCAGAAGGCGTTGAACGGCAGGGTGATCTGGTGCGCACGTCCCTGCGTGTCGAAGTCGACGTTCGGGTCGGTGTTGTTCGTCCAGCTCGGCGGCATTGCCTGCGTCCCGGTCGAGATGCAGTCGTAGCCCGGGATGTGGGTATTCACGCCCGGTGTCCCGCCCGGGATCGTGTAGGAGCCGAGGTGGAAGTCATAGAAGGTGCTGAACGTCTCGAAGAAGAACTTCGAGACGCCGACGAGATCTTCGGTGCCCGGCTGAACCGCGATCCAGGACTCGGAGCGGTTCGAGTTGTAGTCCCCCAGCCGGCACGTTCCCGGATCCGGGGCGGTCGCACCCGCCGGCACCGGGTAGCCACCACCCGTGGTGGGCGAGCTGGCGACCTGGTTGGTAAACAGGACGCTCGTGCTCCAGCCTGCTGCGGAAGCCGCCGCCGTCCACGTCAGCGCGGCGACGGCGGCGAGCGCTACGACAAGTCTCCTCACGTTCTTCCCCCCTTGTCTGTGGGTGCCTGAGGAGCGCCGCAGAAGGCGGAATCGAGAGCCGCAGCAACGATGTCCCCGAGCGCCAAGCACGCCCCTCCTTCGTTGCTCGGCGCGACGATAACAGCTCTAGCGCCAGTCCCGGATCAGCGCGAATTGCTCCTCGGTCTCCGGCCGCCCGCCGAGCGCTTCGAGCGCCTCCTCGGCCGAGGAGCCGTGGCGGCGGAGGTAGCAGCCGATCACGGTGCCCGTCCGGCCGATCCCGCCGCGGCAGTGGACGAAGACGGTGCGGCCGTCGGCGAGCGCCTCGTCGATCGTGTCGAGGATGCGGTTCAGCTCCTCCTCGGTCGGGACGCCGAAGTCCCGGATCGGCATCCGCCGGTGCTCGATCCCCTCGCACGGGTAGGGCGGGAGCTCGCCCTCCTCCGTCAGGTCGACGACGAAGTCGACCCCGGGCGGAAGCTCGCTCGGATATCGGCCTCCGAACAGCCGCTCTCCGCTATGGAACCAGTCAGAGATATGTGACGACTTCGTGTCCAAGTGTCTATCATTCTAGACACTTGAGCTGGGCTAGCCCCATCATCGGTGCGTGACAGGAAGGCAGTTGCTTCGCCGGCTACGTGCCCTCGGTTGCGAGGAGCTCAGGAGGAGAGGATCTCACGTTCGGATTCGCTGCGGGGCAGGTGCCAAACGACCGTCCCGGTTCATCGCGGCGCCGACCTCCCGCCTGGGACGCTTCGTGCCATAGAACGAGATCTCGAACCATGCCTCGGACGGAGTTGGTTGCGTGACCCCGCGTAGGTATCGACTGGTCTTGGAACGCGACGAGAGTGGCGCGTGGATCGCCAGCATCCCCGAAGTTCCGGGGTGCCACACCCACGGGCGAACTATCGGGCAGGTGCGACGGCGTGCCCGTGAAGCGCTTGGCCTCTCGGTCGATGACGCCGGTGATGTCGTCTTCGACGAGCAGATCCATCTGCCCCGGCATGCTCGCCAGGCGCTTCACCGCAGTCGCGCGCTGCGCGAGCGAGCGGAGCGCGATAGAGCCGAGGCGCGTTCCGCCGCTGCGGAGGCCGCCTCGGTCCTGGTCGGCGAGCTCGAGCTCGGAATGCGGGACGCAGCGGAGCTCCTCGGCGTCTCTCACCAGCGGGTGCAGCAGCTCTTGCGCGGATCCGCCGCCCAGCTATCGTGAGAACCGTGCGAGCTCCGAGGTTGATGCTCGCCGGGGTCGTGGCGGCACTCGTCGTCGTCGTCCCTGCCGCTCAAGCGGACGGCGATCCGGCCAGCGACGTCCTCTACTTCCAGGACGTCTTCCTGCCGTTCGCTTCTCCGGCGAAGACGGTGGGGGACAAGCTCGTGCGGGCGACGGCGACTGCGCGCGCGAGGAAGCATCCGATCAAGGTTGCGGTGATCTGGCAGTCGACGGACATGGGCTCGGTGCCGGGGCTCTTCAACAAGCCGGGGTCGTATGCGCGCTTCCTCGGAATCGAGCTCGGCGACATCCTCACGGGCCCGCTGGTGGTGGCGATGCCCGCCGGCTTCGGGCTGTACCAGCGGACGGGCTCGACCACGTCGGCGAGGAAGCTGCTCGCCAAGGTTCCGTTCCACGCGAAGACGGTCGACCAGCTGACCGAGACCGCGGTCGCGGGGGTGCGGAAGCTGACGGCCGCGCTCGCGCCCGTGCGGGGCGATGCGAAGCCGCCGACGGCGCGGGCGATCGCCGTGACGGGGAAGCTCGGGACGAAGGTTCAGCTTCCGTTCCGGATCTCCGACAACAGCGGCCGGGCGCGGGCGCTCGTGCGCGTCTACGGGGTGCAGTACGCGCTGTTCGCGACGCTCTCGATGCCGCTGCGGCGTGTGGGCTCGCACGGGTCGCTGCAGAAGGTCGGGTGGCGGATCCCGGTCACGCTCGGCGCGGGGAAGTTCAAGTTCTGCGTGCTGGCGCTCGACAAGAACGGCAACTCGAGCGTGACGAGCTGCGCGACGCTGACGATCACAACCTGATTCCTACCGCGACCCGCCGGCTTTCCGACGCGGGGCGTTTAGAACCTCGGGTGGGGCAAGCTCCGCTCCAAATCAGCTGCGTGGACAGCGCGGCTCCCGCCGCCGCCCCTGCTTCCCAGGCAGCTTGCGCAAGAGGGCGGCCACGCTCATCCGCGTTGCTTCTATGCTACGGTAGCGTCGTTGCATCTAAGCCACACTAGGGCGCAAGGAGGGCAGATGGCGAAGCGGCTGAACACAAACCACCACCAGCGAATGATGGCGGCTCGTTTGGAAGACCCGGAGTTTCGCTCCGAGTATGAGCGAGCCCGACGCGAAATCCAGCAGGTGGACTCCGTCATCCGCCAGCTCGATCAGCTTCGTGAGGCGGCGGGCCTCTCGAAGGCCGAGCTCGCGCGCCACATCGGTAGAGATCCGTCCAGCATCCGTCGGTTGTTCACCGCAAAGTCGAATCCGGAGCTATTGCTGGTTGCTTCGATTGCTCAGGACCTCGACGCCGAACTGCGGGTCGTGCCCCGCCGGCGCGCCCAAACGACGCGAAGAGCGGGAGCCGCTTAGAGGTCGCGGCTCCGCTCGTAGACTCGGGTCGTGGCGTGGGAAGTCATCTACACAAGTCGGGAGACGGCCCGATGACCACAAATCGAACTTCCCTCGCCGAATCGCCGCGACCTAGTGATGCACTCTCGGTTTATCACTTTTGATAAACTCGCCAAACAAATGGCTTCCGCGATGAGCCCAATAGGTAGGTCAGCCTCCGACGCACGAGGCCGCCGAGCGCGGCGGAGTGCTGCGTACCGCGCCGAACTGGCCCGGGTTGCTCCCTTCGAGGGCCTGGCTCGAATCGTCATCAAGCATCGCCTCGAGCTGAGTCTCACTCAGCAACAGCTCGCAAGGCGGATGGGGACGAGTCATTCAGCGATCTCGCGGATTGAGAGTGGTCAGCATCGAACGGGCGTCGAGACCCTCCGAAGACTGAGCGAGGCGCTCGGTCTACGCTTCGTGATGGGCTTCGAGAGCGGGCCTCCCGAGCGGCCGGTCCGCGAGCTCGTCAGCGTCTGAAAGCGTTAGCTCGCAGGGACGCGAGAGGCCATAATCAGCTCCCCGGTCTGGACCGGGATACTTCCGAAGTGGGCGATGATTCAGTGACCCGAGTTGAACGAGTTTCCGCCGTTGGTCCGGGTGGGCTGACGAAGGCCGACGCAACCCCGGGGATCGTGCGCGAGATTGCCTTCGCTACGGATCGCGCCATTCTCGTCCGCGGCCGTGTCGAGGGAGGTGTTGCCTCCGGCTGGCACCATCACGGCGACCGTGAGGTGCTCGGCCACCTCATCAAAGGACGGGCGCGCTTCGACTTTGGTCCGGGCGGCGAGGAGAGCACCGAGGTCGAGGAGGGCGGCTTCTTCCATGTCCCGGTTGGCCTCGTCCAC
>DASWEE010000145.1:0-6110 GCA_036394915.1 Gaiellaceae bacterium
CGAGGAGGCCGCGGCTGTGGCGGAGGTGCTCGAGAGCGGGATGCTCACGATGGGCGACAAGGTCGTCGAGCTCGAGCAGGAGGTGGCAATCGCGTGCGGCGTCGAGCACGCGGCCGCCGTCTCGTCGGGGACTGCGGCGCTCCACCTGGCCGTGCTCGCGCTCGGGATCGGCGAGGGCGACGAGGTGCTCGTCCCGGCTTACACGTTTCCGGCCACGGCGAACGTGGTCGCACTCGCGGGAGCGCGGCCCGTGCTCGTCGACGTCGATCGCGAGACGATGAACCTGGATCCGGGGAAGGTCTATGAGGCGGTCACTCCGAGGACGCGGGCCGTGCTCGCGGTTCACCTGTTCGGGCGGCCGCTCGATTGGGAGGAGCTGCAGAACGCGGTCTCGCCGGACGTCCATCTCGTCGAGGACGCCGCGGGAGCCCTCGGCGCCCGCTGGCGCGGGATGCCGTGCGGCGGGCTCGCGGAGCTGGGCTGCATCTCCTTCCATCCCCGCAAGATCGTCTCCACCGGCGAGGGTGGAGCCGTGACAACGCAGAACGGCGACCTCGACGACGCGGTCCGGCGGCTGCGCCACCACGGAATCGCCACCTCGGGCGAGTTCGACATCCCCGAGCCGGGGTTCAACTACCGGCTCTCGGACATCCTCTGTGCGGTCGGCCTCGTGCAGCTCCGGCGCCTGGAGGAGCTGTGGGAGGGGCGGCAACGGTTGGCGAAGGCCTACTCGGAGAGGCTAGAGGGGATCGTCGAGACGCCGACCGCCGCAAAGGGGGACCGCCACGGCTGGCAGGCCTACGTCGTCCAGCTCGACCGGCGCGACGAGGCGCTGGAGGCGCTGCGGGAGGCGGAGATCCAGGCTCAGATCGGGACGTACGCGGTTCACCGCCTGTCCGCGTACAAGGATCAGGGACCGTTCCCCGGAGCCGACTCGTGTTACGAGCGCGCGCTTGCGCTCCCCTTCCATTCTCGTCTCACCGAGCCGGATCTCGATCGCGTTGCAGAAGTACTTGACAACGTTGTGAGTGAGTGATAACTTACTAGCCCATGAATGCACCTGCTACCCAACGTCACACGGCCGAGGAGCGCCGGCAGGAGATCATCGAGGTCGCGCAGGACCTATTCGCAGAGCGCGGCTTCTACGGCACCTCGACGGACGAGATCGCCCGCCGCGCCGGCATCTCGCAGCCGTACCTCTTCCGTCTCTTCGGGACGAAGAAGGAGCTGTACCTCGCAAGCGTCGAGCGGTGTTTCGACGAGACGCTCGAGATGTTCCAGGAGGCGTCCGCCCGGCTCACCGGACAGGAGGCCCTCGACGCGATCTCCAAGGCGTACCACGAGGCGGTTCTCGGCGACCCGCGCCGCCTACAGGGGCAGATGCAGGCGTACGCGACCTGCGACGATCCCGACGTTCGCGAGGTCGTTCGACGTGGTTACGGCCGGCTCGTCGAGCACGTCGAGGCGGTCTCGGGCTTCCCCTCGGCCGAGGTGCGGTCGTTCTTTGCGATCGGCATGCTCCTGAACGTGATCGCGTCGATGCAGCTGATGGGCGCGAAGGAGAAGTGGGCTGCTCGTCTGCTGGAGGGGTTGAAGCACAAGTGAGGCGACCTCTCTCTTTTTTCGCAACAAAGAAAGTAATCACTCACTAGCCCGGAAGGAGGGCCCAATGACTGACAAGATCGGAACCAAGACTCTGTGGACGTTCGTGATCACCTCGATCGCGCTCGTGATGGTCACCCTGGACAACCTGGTCGTGACGACGGCGCTGCCGGTGATCCGCCGCGACCTCCACGCGACCCTCCAGGGGCTCGAGTGGACGGTCAACGCCTACACGCTCACCTTCGCCGTCCTGCTCCTGACCGGTGCCGCGCTCGGCGACCGCTTCGGGCGCCGGCGCCTGTTCGTGATCGGGCTCGGAATCTTCACCGCAGCTTCCGCGTTTGCGGCGCTCGCCCCGAGCATCGACGCGCTCAACCTGGCGCGCGCGCTGCAGGGCGTCGGCGGCGCGATCGTGACGCCGCTCACGCTGACCCTGCTGAGCGCAGCCGTCCGCCCGGAGCGGCGCGGGCTCGCGCTCGGCGCATGGGGCGGCATCGGCGGCCTCGCGGTCGCGCTCGGCCCGCTCGTCGGCGGCGCCGTCGTCCAGGGGATGTCGTGGCAGTGGATCTTCTGGCTCAACGTCCCGATCGGGCTGCTGTTGATCCCGCTCGCCTGGCGCCGCCTGGACGAGAGCCGGGGGCCGAGCTCGAAGCTCGACCTGCCCGGCCTCGGGCTCGCGAGCGCGGGTCTGCTCGGGATCGTCTGGGGGCTCGTCCGCGGTAACAGCGTCGGCTGGGGAAGTCTCGAGATCGTGGGCTCGATCGGCGCCGGCGCGGTGCTGGTCGCCCTGTTCGTCCTCTGGGAGCTGCGCACGAAGGCGCCGATGCTGCCGATGCGCTTCTTCCGCAACCGGACGTTCACGCAGGCGAACGTCGCCTCGCTGTTCATGTTCTTCGGCATGTTCGGCTCGATCTTCCTGCTCGCGCAGTTCTTCCAGACCGTGCAGGGTTACTCGCCCTTCGGCGCCGGCCTCCGCATCCTCCCCTGGACGGCGATGCCGATCTTCATCGCGCCGATCGCAGGCGCGCTCTCGGATCGCATCCCTGGGCCGCGGATCATGGGCGTCGGGCTCGCGCTGCAGGCGATCGGGCTCGGCTGGATCGCGGCCGTCTCGACGCCGACCGTTCCGTATGCGGATCTGGTCGGCCCGTTCGTCCTCTCGGGGATCGGGATGGCGCTCTTCTTCGCCCCGGTCGCGAACGTAATCCTGGGAGCCGTTCGCCCGCGCGAGGAGGGACAGGCGTCGGGCGCGAACAACGCGATCCGTGAGCTTGGCGGCGTGTTCGGCGTCGCCGTCCTGGCATCGATCTTCGCCAGCTACGGTGGTTACGGCTCGGGCACGAGCTTCGTGAACGGCCTCGGCCCAGCCGTCTGGGTCGGCGCGATCCTCGTCGCCGTGGGCGCGATCGTGGCGATCACGATTCCGGCCCGGCGCCGGCCGGTCGAGGTCGAGGTGCTCGAGCCGGCCGCGGCGCTCGAGGAAGCCGCCTAGTTCACGACGTCCCCCCTGCTGGGAGCCGCCGCGGCTCCCAGCGGGGATCGGGACGCCAGTCCTCCCAGCCGGTCGGGAAGGGCGGGTTCGCGATGACGCGCCTCGCTTCGGCCCAGACCTCTTCCGCATCGACCAAGCCGAGACTCGCAGCCTCGGCAAGCTCGTCCTGGTCCTTCCAGCGGACGGTTCCATCCGGCTCGATCACGATGTCGAGTTTCTGGTCGAAATAGTCGAATCCGCCGCGGCCCTTCCAGAGCTCGCGCAGCGCGACGGTGTCGCCCCTAGACCACATCGGACGTGGCTCTATCGGCCATCTTGCGCATCTCGCGCTTGGTGTGCATCCTGACCTGCCGTGGAAGATGGACCGGAAGCCCTGATCTATCGCACCGAGGTGCTCAGTATCATCGGCGCATTGGCTGACATCGTGGTTGATCTCCACGCGATTCGTGAGGAGCTTGTGGAAGATGGCGAAGAAGAGGAGTGGTAAGAACCCCCGGGAAGTCCCGCCGACCGCGCGCCGGCTGCGAGAGCTCTACGCCAAGGGGATGGCTGAGGTCAAGGCGCGCGCAGGAGTTTCGAGCATCGATGAGCTCGAGATGTCGCCTGAGGCGCGACGGCTGCACGGGCTCGTCGCGGAGGGCGCCGATCGTCGCTCGCCGCCGGGCTAGTAGACCTCATCCCAATCCGACGGCAGCTCTGGCGTCGGCCAGTCCGGATCCGGCTGCCAGTCCTCCGAGCCGGTCGGGAACGGCCAGTCCGCAATCACCCGCTCGCCTTCGGCGCGGATCGCCGCCGCTTCGCCCGCCGTGAACCGGCCCAAGCGGATCGCCTCCTCGAGCTCGTCCTCGTCCTTCCAGCGCCAGGTCCCATCCGGCTCGACCCAGATGTCGAGGACGAGGTCGTCTGTGTCGAAGCCGACCGGTGAGCGGCGGAGGGGCTCCTGGAGGTTCACGTACCAGCAGGCGAAGGCTCCGGTCGCGTCCTCCCAGAAGAGCTCGAGCGAGTGCGCTTGGCCCCACCGCATCAGCCGGAGCACTCTGTAGGTGTCCCAGACGTGGTCACGGAGCCTCCACGTGCGGTCGGCCTGGCCGCGGATCGGGGACCCGTCCCAAACGGCCGTCTTGCAGGGCGAGCCGACCGGTGCGTAGAGCGCGACGAGCTCGTCCGAGTCCTCGACGACGACGTGCGGCGTCGCTCGGCGCACCTGTCCGTAGCGGACGAAGCGAAGGAGGGCGGTGTCGCCGCGAGACCGCATCGCACGAATCCCCGGTTTCACGACGGCTGAGTGTAGGCTCAAATCTCCGGAAATGGCGCAACGAGAAGCCTTCGAGACCCCGCTCGAAACCATCGATCCCGAGGCGACGGCAACCCCTTCGCTCTCCGTCGTCGTGACGGCGTACAACGAGGCCCAGAACGTCGACGAGCTGTACCGGCGGGCGGTCGCGGTGCTCGAGGGCGGCGACGGCTTCGAGCTCCTGTTCGTCGACGACGGCTCCACGGACGGGACGTTCGCGAAGCTCGAGCAGCTGCACGCCCGCGACCACCGCGTGCGCGCCGTTCGCCTGAAGCGCAACTTCGGGCAGCACCCGGCAATGCACGCGGGCCTCTCGCGGGCGCGTGGCGAGATCCTCGTGACGATGGACGGAGATCTCCAGAACTCGCCGGAGGACATCCCGCGGCTCGTCGCCGCCGTCGAGGCCGGCTCGGACGTGGCGAGCGGGCGGCGCGGCGCTCGGCACGACTCGTGGGGACGGACGCTGCCCTCGCGCCTGATCAACGGAATGCTGCGGCGCTTCACCGGCGTTGCGATCTCGGACTTCGGCTGCGCGTTCAACGCGTATCACCGGAGCGCGGTCGAGCCGATGCTCGGCTCGATCGGGAAGCAGAAGTTCACGAAGGCGCTGATCCTCTCCGGCGGCGCGAGCGTCGTCGAGGTCGACGTCTCCCATGCCGCCCGGCGAGGTGCATCGCGCTACTCACCCTTCCGGCTGACCAGGCTCGCGCTGCACGTCCTGGCGGGGTTCTGGCCGCAGCCGATCCAGTGGATCGGGATGATCCTCGGCATCGTCTGCACGCTGCTCGCCGCCGCGCTCGGCACCTACGGCATCTGGTACTGGATCGACCGCTCGAACTTCCCGGGCCCGCTGTTCGGCGGAGTGGCGGTCCTGTTCGTGCTCGGGATCCAAGGGTTCATCCTCGCGCTTGTCGGGGAGTACCTGGCGCGGATCCAGCGCGACGTCGAGGGGCGCCCCATCTACACCGTTGAGCGGGAGCTCGGATGAACGCGGCTGCCCTCCTAAGCGCCTCTGCCCGGGGCCAGGCTTCAGCCTGGCCCCGGTCCCAAACCTCCGCTGCCGCACGCCCAAGCGCCTCTGCCCGGGGCCAGGCTTCAGCCTGGCCCCGGTCCCAAACCTCCGCTGCCGCACGCCCGAGAGCCTCTGCCCGGGGCCAGGCTTCAGCCTGGCCCCGGCCCCAAAGACCCAAGCGCGTGCTGGTAACGGGCGGCGCCGGCTTCATCTCCTCCAACTTCATCCGCTATCTGCTGGAGGCGACGCCCCACGAGGTCGTCTCCCTCGACGCGCTCACCTATGCGGGCAACCTCGAGAATCTCGCAGACCTGATCTCCCACGAGCGTCTTTCGTTCGTCCACGGCGACGTCCGCGACGCGGAGCTCGTGCGGGAGGTGGTCGGAGCGGTCGACGTGATCGTCAACGCCGCGGCCGAGTCGCACGTCGAGAAGTCGATCGCCGAGGGCGGACGCGAGTTCGTGACCACGAACGTCGAGGGCACGCAGATCCTCCTCGACGCGATCCGCGAGGCACCGGTCGAGCGCTTCATCCTGATCTCGTCGAGCGAGGTGTACGGAACGGCGCTCACGGCGCCGATGGACGAGGAGCACCCGCTCAACCCGCGCAGCCCCTACGCGGCTACGAAGGCCGGGGCCGACCGCCTCGCCTACTCGTACTTCGTCACCTACGGGCTGCCGATCGTGATCGTGCGCCCGTTCAACAACTAC